>CAYMML010000008.1:9060-32129 GCA_964391515.1 uncultured Thermodesulfovibrio sp.
TTCCCGAAGGGTTTGATCCAGGAGAGTTGATGAAAAATTAACCCAATAACCAATATACCAAAACAGGAGGTCTTATGGGAGAAATAGTTGATGTTCATGCAAGGGAGATACTTGACTCACGGGGTAACCCCACGGTGGAGGTGGAGGTTACACTTGCCTCAGGTGCCTTTGGGCGTGCTGCGGTGCCATCGGGGGCATCTACCGGTGAAAGAGAGGCACTTGAGTTAAGAGACAACGACCAGAAGAGGTTTCATGGCAAGGGTGTGATGATGGCGGTTACTAATGTGGTGGAAGAGGTTGCACCCAGGTTGATAGGGCTCGACTCTGAAGAGCAGGTCTATATTGACAACCTCCTCTGTGAGATGGACGGCACTGAAAACAAGAGCAAGTTGGGGGCTAATGCGATACTCGGTATATCACTTGCTGTTTGCAAGGCGACTGCTGAGGAAACGGGGCTTCCCCTCTACCGGTATATCGGAGGGTGCAACGCAAAGGTTTTACCGGTTCCGATGATGAACATAATGAACGGTGGTGCCCATGCTGACAACAACCTGGATATCCAGGAGTTTATGATAATGCCGGTGGGTTTTGAGAGTTTTGCCCTTGCCCTCAGGGCAGGTTCGGAGATTTTTCAGACTCTGAAGAAGACCCTTAAAGAGAGGGGACTAAGCACGGCAGTAGGTGATGAGGGTGGATTTGCACCTGATCTAAACAAAAACGAGGAGGCACTATCTCTGATAATAGAGGCTATCGAAAAATCTGGATATAAACCTGGAGAGGAGGTCTGCCTGGCTCTGGATGTAGCGGCATCGGAGTTGTACGAGGATGGGAAGTACAATTTTGAGGGCAGGATGATAGAGTCATCCGAACTGATCTCTTACTACTCAGACCTGATCGAAAAGTATCCAATACTCTCCATAGAGGACGGCCTTGGCGAAAACGACTGGGATGGATGGGAGAAGATGACAGGGCAACTGGGCTCCAGGCTCCAGTTGGTTGGTGACGATATCTTCGTAACCAACACCAGGATACTCAAAGATGGTATCTCACGGGGTATTGCCAACTCCATTTTGATAAAACTTAACCAGATAGGCACGATGACTGAGACGCTGGATGCCATTTCGATGGCTAACAGGGCTGGCTATACCGCTGTAATCTCACACCGTTCCGGAGAGACGGAGGATACCACCATTGCTGACCTTGCCGTTGCTACCAACGCCGGGTTTATAAAGACAGGTTCCCTTGCAAGGAGCGAGAGGGTGGCAAAGTATAACCGGCTTCTCAGAATTGAGGAGGAACTTGACGAGATGGCAGAGTATCCTGGAAGGGCAGCATTCTTCAATCTTAAATAGAGTAAAAACTTAAAGTTTTACTTAAAAACTTGCTCTCTTTGTCAGGAGATGATATAATATTTCCTGATGTACAAAAGCCAACTTAGATGGCAGGTAAAGCAGGAGAAGCGTAAGAGGGAGTTTGCCTTTTTCATCCTGACGGTTCCTCTCCTGATATACCTCCTGTGGGTGTTCTTCCTTGGTGATGGTGGGTATGTTCATTACATCCATCTAATGAAGGAGCGAAACAGGCTTGTTTACGAGGTTGCGGAACTCCAGAAGGAGACGATGGCATTGAAAAAGGAGATCACCTCCCTTGAGAGCGATCCATTCTATATTGAGAAGCATGCCCGGGAAGATCTGAACCTGTCTCGGCCTGATGAGTACATATTTCTCTTTGATGATTGATGAAGGTTCCGAAATTCAGGGCTGCCATAACATTTGAAAAAGGAGTTTGGGGATGGAGGATAAGTTAAAGGTTCTGGTGATTGATGACTCACCCACCGTAAGGCGGCTTGCAGAGATAGTGCTTTCCCAGTCGGGATACCAGGTTTATACAGCCTCTGATGGTGACGAGGGGCTTGAGATAGCAAGGGATGTGATGCCCTCAATAATTCTGGTTGACTTTATAATGCCAAAAATGAACGGGTATAAACTCTGCAAGATAATCCGATCCGATCCTGAACTGAAAGATATCCCCCTGATCCTCATTACTGCCAAGGGTGAGGATGTGGGTCAGACCTTTGAGGAAAAGTTCGGTGTGCTCCACTATTTCCAGAAGCCCTTTGAGCCTGACGATCTTGTAAAAAAAATTAATGAGGTGCTTGGTGTTAAGGAGGAAAGGGCAGAAGAAGAGAAAGAGGCGGAGCCTGGAATGACCGTTCTGTTTGAAAACATGGAGCGGCTCTTCAGATACTACTTTGAGCATGAACTGAGGGTGATGATCAAGGGGCTTATACACGAGGTCCTGAAGGAGACGGAGGTTGTAAGGTCAAAAGGGCTGATACTTTCGGGTGAACTCGGTCAGGTGTCCGTGGCAGACCTGCTTCAGTTTGTCAGCATGATAGGGATTTCGGGAAGGCTCTCGGTGGTCTCTAACAGGCTTAGTTCGGAGATATATTTCGAGAAGGGCAACATTGCCTTTGCATCACTGAGCAAGGCTGGGTATAAGAGGTTTCTCACCGACTGGATGATAGAGGACGGTAAGATCACAAAGGAGGATCTGAACGAGTCCTTGAGGGAGTCAAAGCAGAGGAATCTCCCCATAGGAAGGGTTCTCGTTCAGAGGGGGTATGTTTCTGAGGCGGAATTAATGGCCTACCTCAAGGAGGCTGTTGAGGATGCCATATTCCACACCCTCGATGTGGAAAAGGGGAACTTCTACCTTGAGGATACACAGATACCGCTTAGCATGAGTGATATAAAGTTCAGGATACCGGCAAGTTCGGTAATCCTTGACGGCCTTCGGAAACTGGATGAAAGCAGGGTGGCGGCCGAGGTGTTTTCTGACAACTCTGCAGTGCCGGTAAGGCTGATTACCAATGAGGAAGAGATAGAGGATGTGGTGCTTGATGAAAAGGAACTCCGTCTCTTCTCTCTTGTAGATGGCAGAAGCACACTTGGTGATATAATAGAAAAGAGCAACCTTGATGAACTGGAGGTAAAGAGGATACTTTATTCCCTCCAGAAGATCAACCTTTTAAGGGTTAAACAGAACAGGAGGTAAGGTGTTATGGCAAGGATACTTGTTGCTGAAGATAGTATAACCGACCTTGAGTACGTGAAGAACGCACTTAAGGATACAGGTCATGAGATAGTTTCTGCATCTGATGGTGAGGAGGCTGAAGAAAAGGCAAGGGCAGGCGGGTTTGACCTGATCATACTTGATGTGATAATGCCAAAGAAGAACGGTTTTCAGGTCTGCCGTGACCTGAAAAAAGACGAACAGTTCAAGGATACCCCTATTATAATGATCACCTCGAAATCGCAGGAGAGCGATAAGTTCTGGGGGATGAAGCAGGGGGCTAATGAGTATATCACGAAGCCCTATGAACCTGGAGAACTGTTAAGGGTGGTAAAAAAGTATATTTAAACGTATTAAATGGAATCACCAGAGGAGATAAGAGAAACAGAAATTGCACCTGAGGGATATGTTGCCCCCGAGATAAATGCCTGTGTGTTCAGGGCAGGGGGGGTGACCTTCAGTGTGCCGGTAGAGGAACTCATTGAGATAGTCGAGGTCTCTGAGATAATACCCCTTCCCGGCTCTCCGGACTACCTTCTGGGTATAGCACACTACAGGGGAAAGGCGGTACCTGTGATAGACCTTGGTTTTCTCGAAGGGGAGCATGCGGTGAAAAAACCTGAGTGGCTTGTGGTAATCCAGACAGGCGATGAGGTTATGGGTATTGCCGTGGAGGAGATGCCCGATCTGAGAAGGGATTTTGAGGGAAAAGACATCTCAGCATCTGAAATATATACAAAGTACAGGATCACCTGATGGCAGAAAAGGGGTTGATAGAGTTTTTCCTTGCTGAGGCGGAGGAGCATATTTCTGCACTTGAACAGGGGTTTCTTTCACTTGAAAAAGACCCTGATCAAAAAGAACTCATACACGATCTCTTCCGGTCTGCCCACACCCTCAAGGGCTCTGCTGCACTGGTGAAACTTCCGGTTATAAGTGAGATCTCTCATATAATGGAGGATTACCTTGAGGAGATAAGAGACGGCAAGCGTGCAGTTACAAAGGACGGTATAGACTGGCTATTACACTCACTGGATGCCGTAAAGACCCTCATTGCCGATGTGGTCGATGGACAACCGGAAAGAGAGGGGTTTCTTGAGGAGGTAAGAAGGAGCCTTGATGTTGTAAAGGCGGAGGAACCGCTTGAGGAGGAGGTCTCAGAAATACCAGAAGAGCCTGTGCCTGAAGAGGGGGTTTACGAGGAGAAGAGGGATATTGGAAGGAGGCGGGAAGACCTTGAGACAATATCCAACTATGTGAGGGTTCACCTTGATACGATAGACCGGATGATGACTGAGATTGGAGAACTTACCGTCCTCAGGAACTATCTCGTCAATGAGATGAACACCATAAACTCCCTTCGTGACGAGATTGAGTATGCCGGAAGGAGGCTCCTCAAAGAGATTGAGGACTTCACCACACGTTACGGTTATTCCATTCCCGATAAGGTCTCTTATGTGGATTCATTACTTGAGGACTTCAGGGAACTTGAGTTTGACCGATACGATGAGTTGAACCTTTTTGCCCGAAAACTCCAGGAGATAACAAACGACATAAACGAGGCAATGAAGGGGATTTCTGAGATCTTCCAGAAGTTTTCCGGTCACATGACGAGGCTTGAAAGGATAAGCACCGATCTGAAGGATCATGTGTCTGAGTCAAGGATGGTGGAGGCCGGGAGGCTTTTTCAGCGGTTTACCCGTGTGATCAGGGACCTTTCTGAAAGTCTTGGCAAACCTGTCAGGTTCATAGTAAGCGGTGCCGAGACAAGGATTGACAGGATGATCTACGAGGGGTTGTTTGACCCCCTTCTTCACATCATAAGAAATGCGGTATCTCACGGGATAGAACCTCCCTATGAGAGGAAAGAGGCCGGTAAGCCCGAAGAGGGCAGGGTGATGATATCGGCAAGGCGTGAAGGCAGCATGATAGTGATTGATGTGAAGGATGACGGTCGTGGGATAGAACTCAAGAAGGTTTATGAAAAGGCGGTCTCACGGGGTCTGATTACAAAGGGTGAAAAGATCACCAGAGGGCAGTTGCTGAACCTTATCTTTGCCCCCGGGTTTTCCACATATGAAAAGACGGATACCGCATCGGGGCGTGGTGTGGGGCTTGATGTTGTTAGGCAGGCCGTATCTGAGATGAACGGAACTATAAATGTGGCAACCGTAGAGGGGAAGGGCACCCTTTTCAGGCTGAAACTACCCCTTACTCTTATCATTGTAAACACGATCAGGTTCTCGGTGGGGGGTGTTGAGTTTTCCGTGCCATCTTCACTCGTTCAGGAACTTGTAGAGATAAGACCTGAATTGATAGATGAGTATGGAAGGGTAAAACTGAGAGATAGAAGTTACGAGGTGAGAGACCTTGCAGAGATTTTTAACCTATCCCCTGTGAGGACAGGTCCGTCTGTTCATGGAATCCACTTCAGTCTGATGCCCGGTAAGGATGTGGTGCTTTTAGTTGACAGGATAACCGGGCAGGAGGAGACCGTTATCAGGTCTCTTGGAGGCTTTTTAGAGGGGCTAAGGGCGTATTCTGGTGTGAGTATCTCGGCAGATGGGAAACTTACGCCTGTTATAAACCCGGTTGGGCTCCTTGAAGAACCATACCTGCTTGAGGTGGCAGAAAAACACGAGTTGGTTACAGAGAGTATCTCCCCTGGTAACAGGGTTCTTATTGTGGATGACTCCCTGAGTGTTAGAAAGTTTACCTCCATGCTTCTTGAGCAGAAGGGTTATGAGGTGATCACGGCATCAAACGGGCTTGAGGCACTGAATATACTCGATGAAAAGTTGGCAGATCTGATCATCACAGACCTTGAGATGCCTGTGATGCACGGCTATGAGTTTATGCGTGAACTAAAGAGGCGTGGACTCATTGATCGTATCCCGGTTCTGGTTCTGACTTCACGGGGAAGCGAGAAGCATAAAGAAAAAGCCCTCTCCCTCGGGGCGAGAGATTATATAATCAAGCCCTTTGAGGAGAGGGAACTCATCAATACAGTGGGTAAGTATTTAGGGGCATCTCACCTTACCTGAAAGGCGCAGGCAAAGCCGTTTATCAGTTTGTCCAGTTCTTCCTTCTTTACACCCGATGTCATCATACCAAACTCTGAATACACGATCTTACCTGCACCAGAGCGGCATGCCACGGCAATTGAATGAACCACACCCTTACCCTTTGGTATCTGTGAGGCAAGAAGGTCTCTGAATGTCTGGTGGACTATACAGAGTGGGTGAAGTATTGCCTCGTTTTTGAACTGTTCCATAAACTCCCTTGGTAAATCCTGCCAGTAATCCGGAAACTTGCCGTCTTCCTTGAAGTCCTCAAAGAGTGGGACGGAAGGACAGTGTTTCAGTATGATCAGGTCACCGTATCTGATGCCAGGGCCTTCCAACTCAACGAGAGGCGACTGGTCATTATCGTACTCCTTCTGGAACTCATCGATGTTGTTGTATTTGATGATGTTGAAGTACTGCCTTGCAAGATCCCTTGCAAGCATCCTTAGTTTTACAACCTTTTCCACCACATTGATGTCAGAGCCAAGGATATCCTTGATCTCCTTTTCGTGTTTTCTCACAAGTTGTGTAAATAGCGCCTCATCCGGCATGTTCGATTGCTTCCTCCTTTCTTTCCTCAAGAATAAACTTATCCACAGAGCCCAGGAGTTCACGTGAGGATGCGGTCAGTTTCTCCGATATGCCTTCGGTATCCTGGACGAGTTTCAGAAGTTCCAGTGAGATACGGTTGACCGATTCCATCGATAGAACTACCTTACCCGTCATTTCCCTCTGAGTCTGTGATATATCGTAAATCTCACTGACAACGCCAGTGGATTTCTGAATCGAGTTCTGAATCTCATCGAAGGATGTGCCCGTCTCCGTGGCAAGGGCGGTCTGTCTTTCCACGATCTCGGTCTCCTCTTCAAGTGAGGTGGTGATCTCACCCGCCTCAGACTGGATGGCACGAATAATGTTTGTGATCTCCTTTGTTGCCTCGGCAGACCGGTCGGCAAGGCCACGAATCTCCTCAGCAATAACCACAAACCCCTTGCCCGCCTCACCCGCACGGGCTGCCTCAATGGATGCGTTCATGGCAAGGAGGTTTGTGCGGGATGCGATCTCACCGATAAGGCCGGAAATGGTTCCGATCTCCATGATCCTCTCAGAAAGCATCTTCATCTTCTTGTTAATGCTCTGCACCGTTACACGGATGAGTTGCATACCCTCTATACTCTGATTCACCAACTGTCCACCCTTGGATGCGGCATCTGTTGCCATCTTTGATATCCTCGTTGCCTCTTCCGTTTTTTCGGATATCTGAAGCGTGGCATTTGCGGTCTGGTCTATTGCCTCTGTAGCCTCTTTCAACTGAACCATCTGCGATTCGGCACCCTCAGACATCCGCTTCAGCATCTCAAGTAGTGTGAAACTCTCCTCACCCACACCCTCTGCCGTTTTACGGACATCACGGATGAGGTTTGAGAGTTCGTCCATCATCAGGTTGAATGCGTCTGCAATGGAGCCGAAGACGTCTGCCGTAACGGGTGCACGCCTTCCAAAGTTACCCTCTGCTGCGGTGCTAACCACATCCAGGAACTGTATAACATTCTCCTGTGTCTTCTTCCTCTCTTCCTCAGTCTGGATATAGGCCCTCAGTTTCTGCATTGTCTCATTAAAGACCATTGCTATTTCACCCAACTCATCAGTGGACTTTACTTCGAGTTCCACGAGTTCACCCTTACCCACACGTTCTATACCTTCCACAAGGGTGCGAAGCGGAACGGTAATCCTTGCAGACACAAACAGTGAGATGAGAATACCAATAAAGATTGCAATTATATAAACAATTGCAAAATCCTTAATTTCCTCAAGGAGAAGTTCTTTTACAGAAGGTCTCTTAAAACCGATCGTCAGAGAGCCGTAGGTTTCAATTGGTGTTGAAAACACAGTAAGTTCACCAAAACCGGGCACCACAATTTCACTGGAGGACTCTTTTGTAATGGGTTTTGTTTTCAGAAGTTCAGCGGGTTTGTTTTTCCCGAAACTGTGGGCTATAACCTTGCCTTCTGCATCACGAAAGACCGTGAAGACCACATCGGGGTTAGACTCCTTTATCTTCCCTGCAAGGGTCTTCAGGATGTTTATATCCTCAGTGATCAGCATGTCGATGGTCTTTGATGCCTGCGCGGTAACGAACAGTCTGTTTTGCTCCTCCTTTGCCTTTTCCAATGACTCCACCATCTCAACGACATGGTAGACAAAGGCACCGGTTACTGCTATGATGATAAGCAGCAAAAATGTTAAAGTTAGTTTAGCCCTCACACTCATACCTTTTCTCATGACCACTCTCCTTAATTTTGTATTTAATTTTTTATCATTTATCTTAACGGTATATAGTCAAGGTTTTTCACGATATTCTGCCCCTGCCGGGAGTAGAGATAATCAATAAACTTCTTTATTATACCAGTAGGCTTGCCCTTTGTTACCACATTCAGGGGTCTTGTGATGGGGTAGGTGCCATTCTTTACGTTTTCCTTCGTCGCCTCTACTCCTTCAAGGGAGAGCCTCTTTATTTTTCCCAGTTTATGCTCAGCCCTCTCTGCGGCTCCTATGGAGACATAGGCGATTGCACCGGGGTTTTCTGCCACCTTAACAATCGCCATACTGTTAGGGCCAATAACTTCTGCCGGCACCTTGGAAAAGTTTTTGTAACCCTTTATCCGGTGAAACATCTTCTCGCCTTCCTGTTTGACCTCGAGGTGGGCATATTCAATAAAGAGATCCAGTGTGGATCTTCCCTCCTCCTTGCTTATAAAGGTAATCTTCATATCAGGGCCGCCCAGTTCTTTCCAGTTCCTGATTCTGCCGGTATAAATTCCCTGTATCTCCTTTTTAGTAATATTTTTAATAGGATTTTTACTGTTTACTATCACAGCGATACCGTCATACCCGATTGTGTGGTGGATTAAATCGGGATATTTCTGCTTTTCAGAGTCTTTCAGGTATCTTGAGGCCATTCCTATATCCACGATTCCCTGCCCTGCACTTCGTACCCCTTTTGATGAGCCCCCACCTTTGACCTCAAACCTTATTTTGTGTTTTCTACCGAAGACACGGGCGGCTATTCTTACAACAGGGCGAACGGTGCTCGAGCCGTTTATTTTTATAACCTTACTGCTGGGCTGTGAAAAGGATGGGGTTGTTAGAAACAATAAGGCAGAAAGCACTATAAAGATTGATAATCTTAACCCTCCCTTACTCATTTTTTCTCTTTCTCCTTTCTATAATGAATTAATGGAACATATCCTCAGAAGGGTTAAACCCATGCTTTACCGTCTGCATCACATCCTCTATCATCATCCTGTGGGTGTCTCTTACCTGAGAAACAGGAATCTGGAGTTTTGTGGCTATCTGCTCTAAGGATCTGCCCTTGCTGTAATGGAGTTCGGCAATCAGGATCTTCAGTAAATCCTCGGCTATAAGCCGTTCCATTTCCGGGTCATCAAGGGTTATGGTTTTGCAGGCATCTTTATAAGAAAGGCCGTCGTTTATCATTTTGAGGAGTTTCTCTATTTCGCTATCGTATATCTTCTCTTCTTCCTTTGAATATTCCTTGTAGTTTTCCATTAACTCTCCTTACATAATTTTTGAATATTTTAACATAAATAAATTTGAAATGTGTCCATAAAATTTCGTGATTTGTTACCAGGATTTCAGGCAGATATAATCTCAGGTTAAGCCTTCCGTTCAGGTGGGGTGTGGAAACTGGTATAATTTTATAATGAGAGAGGTTGGTGAGATATTAATTTACTTTTTCTTATTCGCTGTTTTACACAGTGTTTGTGTCCGTGAAAAGACAAAAACGATCACAGCCAATCTTCTTGGGGAGGGGGTTGTAAGGGGGTTTTACCGGCTGGTTTTTACAATTGGGAGTTTTTTCCTGACAGGCATGCTATTCTGGCTAATCTTCAAACTTCCGGATAAAAGGATTTATACAGTTGGTGGATTTTTGGGATGGCTGATGCATGGGATACAGATATTGGGGCTATTTCTTGGTGTTTATACCTTCAGGAAACTGGACTACCTGAGGTTTTTAGGGATAAGGCAGGCGGTTCAGTATATAAGGGGTGACGAGATCGGTGGCGACATGGAGGGGGTTGAGGAGACCGGTCTTATCAAAACCGGTGCCTATGGTATTGTAAGGCATCCTTTGTACCTTGCCGGTATCCTCATCTTTACCTTCGAGCCGAACATAACCAGAAACTGGCTGACAGTCTCCATACTTGCCGATATCTATTTCATCTATGGTGCCTTTTCAGAGGAAAGAAGGCTCCTTCTCAGGTTCGGAAAGGAGTATGAGGAGTACAGAAAACAGGTTCCCATGTTTTTGCCTTTTTTAAAATAAAAGTTTTTGGAGGTGAAAGAGGGCTTTTGTTTAACATTAAATAATGTCAGTTAAGACAGTCAGACCTCAATACGAAACCGGATTTAATGCGATTTTCATTCGATAGAGATAGAGATCAAACTATAGTTACGCAGAAAAGGAATTAATTACCGTTCACAGGGTTGGTCATAGAAAAGAGGTTTATAAAACTAAATAAGTCAGAGAGGTGGGTGGAGTACATGGTTAAGATGGCGCGCCCAGGAGGATTCGAACCCCCAACCTACGGATTCGTAGTCCGCCGCTCTATCCAGTTGAGCTATGGGCGCCTGGTTGATTTTAAATCATCAACTCCTCTCCGGTCAAATTAGTAAAACTCATGCCGGTTATCTTCCAAAAAGTCAAGTTGACAAGATGCACTTAAAACGATTATTATGATTTTAAGGACAGAAGAACAATCTGAAGTGGATGAAGTTTGTAACTCAATTAAACATTTAGCGGGTTTGAGCGATAAGGAGTATATATGTTTGAAAAATTTACTGAAAGAGGCAGAAAGGTAATCATATACGCTAAGGAAGAGGCTGAGAGAAGGCAGAACGACTACCTCGGAACCGAACACCTGCTGCTTGGCCTTATCAGAGAACACGACGGCCTTCCAACCGTGATCCTCAAAAAGATGGGGATCTCCATTGAAGAGGTGAGGATGGAGGTGGAGAGGAACCTCCCTGCCGGCACAAACCTCCTTACCTTTGGTGACATCCCCTTTACCCCCCGTGCAAAAAAGGTGCTTGAACTTGCCATAGAGGAGGCAAGGCTCCTTGGCCATAATTATATAGGCAGTGAACACCTGTTACTCGGGCTTATCAGGGAAGACGAGGGTATAGGTGGAAAGATTTTAAGAAACCTTGGCGCTAACCTCCTTGGTGCAAGACAACTCTCGATAAACCTCTCCATGAGGTCGCAGCCACATGTCAGGGAGAAGAAGAGTTCCACCCCTGCACTGGATGAGTTCGGAAAAGACCTCACCGCTCTTGCCAAGAAGGGGAAACTTGATCCCGTAATCGGCAGGGAGAGGGAGATTGAAAGGGTTCTTCAGGTGCTTGGCAGAAGGATCAAGAACAACCCTGCCATAATAGGTGAGCCGGGTGTAGGCAAAACGGCTATTGTGGAGGGGCTTGCTCAGAAGATAACCTCGGGCGATGTGCCGGATCAACTCCTTGGAAAGCGTATCGTCTCTCTTGATCTGGGTGCGCTTATTGCCGGCACCAAGTATAGAGGCCAGTTTGAAGAACGGCTCAAGGTCGTAATGAAGGAGATTGTGACCTCAGACAATATTATCCTCTTTATAGACGAACTTCATACCCTTATCGGGGCAGGAGCGGCAGAGGGTTCCGTTGATGCATCCAACATGCTGAAGCCTGCGCTTTCTCGTGGAGAGATTCAGTGTATTGGCGCAACCACAGTGGATGAGTACAGAAAATACATAGAGAAAGACGGTGCGCTGGAAAGACGTTTTCAGCCCATATATGTTGACCCACCTACGCTTGATGAGACGATAGAGATTCTTAACGGGCTTAAAAGCAAATACGAGGCTCATCACCGTGTGAAGTATAGTGAAGAGGCGATCGAGGCTGCCGCAAAACTTTCCGACCGGTACATTTCTGACAGGAACCTGCCTGATAAGGCGATTGATGTGATTGATGAGACAGGCTCAAGAATAAAACTCAAGAGATACACACCTCCTCATGAACTGAAGGATGTGGAGCAGGAACTTGAAAGGCTTTCAAAAGAAAAGACACTTTATATAAAACTACAGGATATAGAAAAGGCCGCTTCCATAAGGGGAGAGGAGGAAAAACTCCGGAGGCTTCACGAGCAGATACATAAACAGTGGAGAGATAACCTCACCAAGGAGATTCCCCTTATAAAGACCGAGGACATTGCTTACACGGTCTCGAAGATGACCGGTATCCCTCTCATAAAACTTGGCCAGGAAGAGACGGAGAAACTCCTCCAGATGGAGGAGGAACTCCACAAGAGGATCATTGCTCAGGATGAGGCGATAAAGGCCGTGAGCAGGGCAATCAGGCGGTCAAGAACAGGGTTAAAGAGCAGGAAAAAGCCCATTGGTTCCTTCTTCTTTCTCGGTCCAACCGGGGTTGGTAAGACCGAACTTGCAAAGGCTCTTGCCGAGTTCCTGTTTGACGATGAGGATGCACTGATAAAGATAGATATGTCTGAATATATGGAGAGGTTCAATGTATCTAAGTTGACCGGTGCCCCTCCAGGGTATGTAGGGTATGAAGAGGGTGGCCAGTTGACCGAGCAGGTGAGGAAAAAGCCTTATTCGGTTGTCCTTTTTGATGAGATTGAGAAGGCACATCCTGATGTCTTCAATATACTCCTTCAGGTGCTCGATGAAGGTGTCCTTTCTGACAGTTTCGGAAGAAAGGTGGACTTCAAGAACACAGTGATTATAATGACCTCAAACCTTGGTGCCAGGGTGATAGAGAAGGCAACCCCGCTTGGCTTTGTAAGGGACAGTTCTGAAGACCTTTACATCAAAATAAGAGACAATGTTCTCAATGAACTCAAAAGGACATTCAACCCTGAATTCCTGAACAGGGTTGATGAGATCGTGGTGTTTCATCCGCTTGAGAAACAACATCTGTACTCAATTATCGATCTCCTCATTGAAGAGACCAATAAGCAACTGGTGGAGCAGGAACTCATTGTGGATGTTACAGATGAGGTGAAGGAATATTTAGTTGATAAATACTACAAACCCACTTATGGTGCAAGGCCCATGAGAAGGGCTGTCCAGAGAGAGATTGAGGATTTCCTATCTGAGGAGATGCTCAAAGGACGGTTCATGGGTGCCAACAAGATTCTTGTGGTCATGGAAGACGGTAAGCCGTCACTGAAGGTAATGCATGAGGAAGAGGCTATAACTGCGAGTGTAAACTAAGTTGTTTGTGCTTCGATCTTAATTTCCTATGATCCCGCCAGGGAGTAACTCTGCTTACTGAAAGTCCGGCCGGAGGTGATTTTGGATGAGATACAAAGGCGCTGTTCTGCTTGTTGTGTTTGCAATCGGACTATTCCTTATTATTTTGAGCCAGCAGGGGAGGGAAAAGAAGCCAAGGGGTCTGCTTGAGGGCCTGAAAGTTCCAGATTTTGTTGTGTATGATAAAGAGGGTAATGAGTACAGACTCTCTGCACTTAAGGGTAAAAGGGTGTTTGTCCATTTCTGGGCGGCCTGGTGTAAGGAATGCAGAAAAGAACTGCCCGCCATAAAAGATCTTTATGAGAGAAAGAAAAACGACCCCGCCTTTGTTTTCCTCAGCGTTATCTGGAGGGAAGATCCCATAAAATCAAGGAAATACCTTGAATCTCAGGGTATTGATATTCCTATATTCACTGACCCAAACGAAAAGATGGCAAAATCCTTCGGTGTTACAGGTGTGCCTGAAACTTACATTATAGGGCCGGATGGAGTTCTCCAGAAGAAGGTTATAGGCCCTGGTAGGTGGGAGAGTTTCAATTAATCTCACAGGGTTTATCCGGGTAAGTACGTTTAAACGGTATTATTTAGTCTTTGACAAAACATCTCCCATGATGTTATAAAAATACATCAGGTGCCCGGAAGGGCTTAATAGGGAATCCCGTGTGAATCGGGAGCGGTCCCGCCGCTGTAACCGGGGACGAAAACCCAGAGCGGAAGTCGGAAATCATAAGTCAGGGGCAGGTAGAAGATAACCTCTGATGCGGAGTATCCGGCTTCTGTAAGCCACTGTCTCTTTAAAGAGAGATGGGAAGGCCAGGGTGAGTAGGATGAGCCGGGAGCCAGAAGACCTGCCTGATGTGAGTCCGTTTGATATGTAACGGGCGCTTCCCGAGGAGGAAGTCTTTGAGGGTGAAGTAAACCAGGGTGCAATCCTCAGAACCATTTTTGGTTCTGGGGATTTTTTTTGGCATGAAGGATGGAGAGTTTAAATGATTTTCTCAGGACAGGCGGTAGTTAAATTAAAAAAGAAGATGGGGCACGACTTCTTTGAAAACCCTGAATGCCGGTACTTTCCATGTCATCAGGGAGACATAGAGGATTTCAATTGTCTCTTCTGTTTCTGCCCTATGTATCACATAGAATGTCTTGGGGAGCCAGGGTATATTGAAATAAAGGGTAAACTGGTCAAGGACTGTTCCCGGTGTCTTTATCCACACCGGCCTGAAAACTATGAGACCATTATAGAATACTTGAGACTACTCCTGGTGGAGGAAATCTGAAATATGAAAAGAATTATTCTTGTCACAGGCGGTGCAAGGAGCGGCAAGAGTTCTTTTGCCCTCAGATTTTGTGAAAATGAAGGTGCTCGCAGGATATTTGTTGCTACCGCCACTTCCGCTGATGAGGAGATGAGGGAGCGGATTGAAAGGCACAGGAAGGAGCGTTCACCGGTGTGGGAGACGATTGAAGAGCCTGAGGAGATTGAGGCTCTTATTGATACCCTTGATAATGAGGGAAACATTGTGCTGATTGACTGCCTTACACTATGGCTGTCAAATATCCTCCTCAAGGCGGTAGAGGGGGGTGAGAATTACAAAGAACTGCTGGAGCAGAGGGTCTTAAAACTGGCAGAAAAGATCAGGGAGGTAGAAAAGATGAAACTCATTATGGTTACAAACGAGGTGGGCTCTGGTATCGTGCCTGAAAATCCCCTGGGAAGGCTTTTCAGGGATATTGCAGGCATCATGAACAGGGCAATAGCCACTGTTTCGGATGAGGTCTATTTCGTAGTAAGCGGTATTCCCTTGAAGATAAAGTAGAAGGAGGTGTTTATGAAACTTAAAGATGCACTTAAAGAGATAAGGCCGGTTGATGAGGAGTTCTTAGAACGGGCGCAGCAGAGGCTTGACAATCTTACAAAGCCCCCTGGAAGCCTCGGTAGACTTGAGGAGATGGCTAAGAGACTTGTGGGGATATACCGGGACGAGATGCCTGATATCCCTCGTAAGGTTGTGTTTACCTTTGCAGGAGACCACGGGGTTACGGAGGAGGGCGTAAGTGCCTACCCGAAAGAGGTTACCAGACAGATGGTATTCAACTTTCTCGGCGGTGGTGCGGGGATAAATGTCCTTGCAAGACATGCAGGAGCAGAGGTCGTGGTAATTGATATAGGCGTTGATCACGATTTTGGAGAACTTCAGGGATTAAAAGTTAAAAAGGTTACAAAGGGGACAAAAAACTTTACCAGAGGCCCGGCAATGAGCAGGGATGAGGCTGTAAGGTCGGTTGAGGTGGGTATTGAACTTGCCCGTGAGTACTATGAGAAGGGCTACAGGATGTTTGGCACCGGGGAGATGGGAATCGGAAATACCACCCCCTCATCTGCAATTATTTCTGTTTTAGGGAGGATACCGGTGGAAGATGTTACAGGCAGAGGAACGGGAATAAGTGATGAATCACTCAAGAGAAAGATTGGTGTGATAAAGAGGGCGATAGAGATAAACAGACCTGATCCTGAAGACCCCCTTGATGTGCTCTCAAAGGTGGGAGGAACCGAGATAGGTGGTATTGCCGGGCTCTGTATAGGCGGTGCAGCGCTTGGTGTGCCAGTTGTGGTGGATGGCTTTATCTCAACGGCAGGTGCCGTTATTGCAGTTGCGTTAAACAGGAGCGTGAGGGATTACCTTATCCCATCACACCTTTCCCAGGAGTCAGGACATGGGGCTATGCTTGAGTATCTGGGTATGAGACCGCTCCTTGATTTTGATCTCAGGCTTGGAGAAGGCACAGGGGCAGCACTTGCCATGACCGTGCTTGATGCATCGTTAAAGATATATCGTGAGATGGCAACATTTGGAGATGCCGGAGTATCTGACGAGGTGATTAACTGATAACCAATACACCAATGTACCAATGTACTTTAGAACGCTGAAAATTGCAATGACCTTTCTGACGATTCTTCCCATTAAGGTCAATGGGGAGATAGGCGGTGCGGATATGGGAAGGGCAGGGTCTCTTTTTCCACTGGTAGGGATGGTGCAGGGGGTTCTGCTTGCCGTGCCGCTTCTTGCTTTTAAGTCTCTGGTTTCTCCTACACTTCTTGCCTCTCTAATTATTGCACTATCAGTGATGATTAACGGTGGTTTTCACCTTGACGGGCTTTCCGATACATTTGATGCCCTTGCCTCAAGGCGTGACAGGGAGGGCATGCTCAGAATAATGAAAGATGGAAGTTCCGGACCTGTGGGGGTTGTATCTGTTGTGCTTGTTTTGATCCTGAAGGTCGTCGGGCTTGGTGATATTATCTCAGGTTCGGGAGGCTTTACAGGGGCTTCAACCATACTTCTGCTCAGTGTTACAGGTAAATGGGCGATGCTTGTCTCATTCAGGCAGGGAAGACAGGCAAAACCGGAGGGGCTTGGCTACACGATAATCTCAAACTATTCGGCTGAAGACCATAGACGGGGGATTATTATTGCGGGGGCGATATTTCTGTTGATTACACTTTTAACCCCACTGGGGCTGGCTCCGGTGATTGTGAGCCTTTTAGTTGTGTATGTTGTGACAAGGTGGTTAATCAAACTCTTTGAAAGGGCCTTTGGTGGGCTTACAGGCGATACCCTTGGTGCTGTTTCGGAGGTTTCAGAAGTGGTGTTAATAGTTACATTGTCAATGATTCTGAAATGACAAGGTTCAAACAAAACAGGGCGGTTATGGTGCTTGGTACCTCATCAGGTGCTGGGAAGAGTCTGTTTGTTGCCGCCCTTTGCAGAATCTTCAGTAGGAAAGGCATAAAGGTTTCACCTTTTAAGTCACAGAACATGGCACTTAACTCATTTGTAACGAAGACCGGAGGTGAGATAGGGCGGGCGCAGGCGCTCCAGGCAATGGCTGCAGGGATTGAGCCCACGGTGACAATGAATCCGGTGCTTTTAAAGGCATCAGGGGAAAAGGGTATACAGGTTATCATTAACGGAAAGGCCGAAGGGCACATGAGTGCAAAGGAGTATTATTCAAAGAGGGAAACACTATGGAGGGTGGTTCTGGATGCGATAGAAGGCCTGAGATCCGAATACGAGTTGATAGTGGCAGAAGGTGCCGGAAGCCCTGCCGAGATAAATCTCAACGATGTGGATATAGCAAACATGGCGGTTGCGGATGCGCTTGATGCACCGGCGGTTCTGGTTGGTGATATTGAAAAAGGCGGCGTGTTTGCCTCGTTGTACGGGACTGTTCTGCTTGCAAGACATAGGGAGAGGATAAAAGGGTTTGTTATAAACAAGTTCAGAGGTGAAAGGGGGATACTTACACCCGGGCTTTCCATGATCAGGGAGTTGACCGGTATTCCTGTGCTCGGGGTTGTGCCATACCTGGAGGGGATTGGACTACCGGAAGAGGACGGGCTGCACCTGAAAAGAGGAACAATGAAGATGCCTGATCCCGGGGTTGGAAGTGTAAAGGTCGTTATTGTGCATCTTCCCTTTATTTCAAACTTCACCGATTTTGATCCCCTCTTTCTTGAGCCTGATACGGAAGTGGTTTATTCAACCTCTCCTGAAGTGATAAAGGGTGCCGATCTTGTAATACTTCCCGGCACAAAAAGCACGGTAAGGGATCTGCTCTTTCTGAGACAGATGGGTATTGATGAGGCGGTAAGGCATGCAGCAGCAGAGGGCAGGGAGGTGCTTGGTATATGTGGTGGCTACCAGATGCTTTCGGAGAGAATTCTTGATGACGGTATTGAGTCTGACCAGGGCGAGATAGAAGGGCTGGGGCTTCTTGAGATGGAAACGGTTTTTTCTGGGGATAAGATCACTCGATCTGTGGCTGGAATTGTTGCATCCGAGGAATTTGCCACGAACTGTAAGCCGGATACAGAACTCAGGGGATATGAGATACACATGGGAAGGAGTTACGGGGATGCCTCTGTTTTTCGACTGTGGAACCGGGATGAGAAGATAAGGGGAGATTGGTATGACGGATCAAGGAAGGGGAGTGTGTGGGGTACTTATGTGCATGGTATTTTTGATAACGATACATTCAGGAGGGGGTATCTCAACTTTGTAAGGCAAAAGAAGGGGCTTGAGCCCATTGAGAACAGTGTAAGTTATCACGATGAGATAGAAAGGGCTATCGATAACCTTGCAGATAGGATTGAGGAAAGCATTGATATAGGGATGCTGATGAGGATTGCAGGGATATGATTACACCCTTTGTTTTAAGTATTGCCTATGCCTTTGATCTCCTGATCGGGGATCCAGAGCACCTTCCCCATCCGGTGAGATGGATTGGAGCACTCATATCCTCACTTGAGGACAGGCTTTATGACGAGGACAGGGCAGAGATAAACATGATACTCAGGGGAGGGGTGCTCGTTTTTGTGGTATTAATGATTGTGTTTTTACTGAGTTTGCTTTTGCATCAGTCTTTAAAAGTCCTTATCAAGATGAATAACATTACCGGCGTTGTGTTGACCGGCTTTGTGCTCTCAACCCTGTTTGCAGTGCGTGGGCTCTTGAGTTCTTCATACGGGGTCATTCAGGCTCTGAAGGAGAAGGATACCAGCCTTGCAAGAAGGCGTCTATCAATGATTGTCGGCAGAGACACCGATGAACTGGACGAAAGGGGGATCATGATGGCGGTGATGGAGACACTCTCTGAAAACATCTCTGACGGGTTTATTGCACCGCTTTTTTATATCTTGATAGGCGGGCTTGAGGGTGGGTTTATTTATAAGGCGGTAAATACAATGGATTCAATGATAGGTTACAGGACAGAGAGGTATATCAATTTTGGAAAGGTGGCAGCAAGGTTGGACGATATTTTGAATTATATCCCCGCAAGGATTTCGGCAGGGCTCATAATCATTGCAGGCTTTATATTTAATCTCAAAGGGGGTGTGAGGTATGCCCTCTTTATGCTCCTTCACTCCATGAAGACAGTATTGAGAGACGGTGGTAAACACAAAAGCCCCAATAGTGGGTATCCGGAGGCCGCCCTTGCCGGTGTGTTGGGGGTGAGGCTCGGAGGACCGGCAATTTATTTTGGAAGACTATTTGAAAAGCCATACATTGGTGAAGACCTCGGCAGGGATTACATGAGTTGTTGTTACGATTCCATGCTGCTTATTTTCATCGTTTCTTTATCAGGCATAGTGACAGGCATTTTATTAAAAGGAGGAATCTGATGATAGTAAATCTGCACGGAGGAGACATCTATTCGTTTGCCCGAAGGACAGGGCGGTCTTACGATGAGATAATAGACTTCAGTGCATCCATAAACCCATTGGGGCCTCCTGAGTCTGTCCTCAGGGCGGTAAGGGATAATCTATCAATGCTGATACATTATCCTGATCCTGAGATGGTAGATTTCAGAGAGGCGGTGTCCCAATGGAGGGGCGTGCCCTTTGAGTCTGTTGTGCCTGGAAACGGCAGCACAGAGATTATCTATCTGATTATGAGTTTTCTGCATCCCAGGAGGGTACTCATCCCTGCGCCTGATTTTTCAGAATATGAGAAGGCGGCAAGGCTTGGGGGCGCAACCCTCTTTGGTCATATAAACCTATATGAGGATATGGATGCCTATATAAACAGACGCACTCTCGAGTCAATGCCCTTTTACGACATGGTCTTTGTGTCAAACCCCAATAACCCGACAGGTAGGTTTTTTACCCCTCATGAGATGGAAAAGATGATCAATGTGGTCAAAAACACTGGAACCTATCTGGTGGTTGATGAGGCGTTTGTGGACTTTACAGGAGAGGAGTCGCTTTCAAAATTCGTTCTTGAAAACCCTAACCTGATTGTACTCTCATCGCTTACCAAGTTTTATGCGATTCCGGGATTAAGAATAGGCTTTGGTGTGATGCATCCAAACCTCGCAAAGATGGTGTTTCGGTACAAGGAGCCCTGGTCTGTTAACACGCTTGCCATGGCAGCAGGAAAGGCGGCAATTGGAGACGGTGAGTTCAGGGAAAAGACACTTGAATTTATGAAATCAGAAAAGGAGTTCTTTGAAGATTCTCTTGAAAAAAGGGGGATAACCTTTTATCCATCAAGTACCAACTATTACCTTCTCAGACATGAAAGTGCGGAGCAACTTGCTGATTTTCTTGAGACAAAGGGTATCCTCGTGAGGAGGTGTGGCAACTTTGAAGAACTGGGGCCGGAATACATCAGGGTGTCGGTAAAATCCAGAGGGGATAACGAAAGGTTGTTTGAGGAGATAGACAGTTATGAAAGGCATAGTGGTAGCAGGAACACATAGTGGCTCTGGTAAGACCACGGTTACCCTTGCGCTTTTGTCTGCACTTGTAAAGATGGGCTACAGGGTTCAACCTTTTAAGGCAGGGCCTGACTTTATTGATCCAGGTCTTCACAAAATGATAACGGGCAGACCTTCAAGAAACCTTGACCTGTGGATGTGTGGTGAGGATGGGGTGAGAACTATTTTTGAAACACACACAGAGGGGCAGGACTTTGCGGTAATAGAGGGTGTGATGGGGCTTTACGATGGTGAATACTCAACCTCCAAATTGGCAGAGTTGCTCGGTTTGCCTGTTTTGCTGGTTGTGGATGCCTACGGGATGGCTGAGAGTGCAGGGGCGGTTGTAAAGGGGTTTCTGGAGTATGGGGGAGAGAGGCGGCCTTTAATAAAGGGTGTCTTCTTTAACAGAGTCGGCTCAGAGAGGCATTTTAAACACCTTTCAAAAGGGATATCTATTCCTGTAATTGGTTTTCTGCCGAAGGATAACGATATTGAGATACCCCACCGGCACCTGGGGCTTGTCACATCAGAGGAACGCCCGATTTCAGAAGATGGAATCAGGAAACTTGCAGAGTTATTTATCGAAAATACGGATATTAAACACCTTATAGAGGACGGGTTTTCTGAGTACAAAAGAAGGAAACCACTCCGGCATGTAAAGGCGGTAAGAAAAGATCTGAAAATCGGTGTCGCTTATGACGAGGCGTTTTCCTTTTATTACGAGGACAACCTTGATTTACTTCAACACTGTGGTGCTGAGATCGTGTATTTCAGCCCTATTAGAGACAGGAAAATACCAGAAGGGGTTGACGGGCTATATATCGGTGGTGGTTATCCGGAGTTGTATGCGGAGGAACTTTCAGTGAATTTGGAAATGAAAAACTCTATCAGAGAGTTTGTTGATGATGGAGGTGTGGTTTACGCAGAGTGTGGGGGGTTTATATATCTTTCAGAGGGCATTGAGACAGAGGACGGCAAATTTCATGAAATGGCTGGAATATTTCCATGCAGCATAAGATACTCTGATAGACTGAAGGCGCTTGGATACCGGGAGGTCACTGTGAAGAGGGAATGTATAATCGGGAAAAAAGGGATGAAGGGAAGGGGGCATGAGTTCAGATACACTGAAATTTCAAAGTTAACCGGCGAGATGATAAATGTTTATGACGGTAAAGCCGGGGGATATCAGGTTAAGAACTGCCTCTCAAGTTATATTCATCTGCACTTTATGAGCAATCCGGAGATTGCTGCTAACCTTGTTGATTTCATAAGGAGAAACAATGAACAAGGGTAGGACAATAGAAAGGGAGAGTTTCAGGATTATTGATGAAGAGATGAAAAGAAGGTTTCCTCCCGACCAGCACTCTATTGTGAGACGGGTCATTCATGCAACGGGGGATTTTGAGTTTGAGGATATCATCAGGTTTCACCCCGATGCGGTCAGTGCCGGCCTTGAGGCAATCAGGTGTGGCAGGAAGGTGCTCGTTGATGTGAAGATGGTATCTGCCGGTATAAACCCAAAGAGGTTAAAGAAACACTCTTCCGGTGTGTTGTGTTTTATTTCGGATGAGGATGTGATAGAGAGATCAGAGAGTGGGTATGGTACGAGGGCGGAGATTGCGATTGAAAAGGCTGCCGCCCTTTATGGTAATGAGATAGGCATAGTTGCGATAGGAAATGCCCCTACCGCATTGCTTAAGGTGATGGAGTTGAAGGATAAAGAATTATTTGATCCATCACTGATTGTGGGGGTGCCTGTTGGGTTCGTAAGTGCGGTGGAGTCAAAAGAGGTGCTTTCGAGAAAAACCTATCCCTTTATTACCTGCCTTGGCAGAAAGGGAGGAAGCACGGTTGCAGTTGCAATCGTAAATGCACTCTTATTGCTTGCTGATTCCTGAGTTCTCTGTAGCCGGTTTTTGAAAATATTCTGGTAATTTTATGCTAAGGCAATATTGAAAGAAGTTTTTAATATTTACAATGTCTAAATATAGTATTATTTTCCACTGATTATATTTGTGAAAAGTGACATGCTATTAAGATGAAATTCATTTTTAATAATATGGTGCCAAAAGGCATAAGCGAAAAGTTAAAAAGAAAGCTAAAGGAAAGGGCAATTAGAATGATAGGATGTTAGAGGGCAATATCAGCCCTCTACACATTGCAGATTTAACTGATAGGGCTGGTTATTTGACAGCCGTTATTATTATTTACTATAATTTCTACAAGCCGAATCAGGAAGATTCGAAGTTAAAGAAAAAGACATACTGGTAAATACCAAGGTCTAATTTTCAGACGAAAAAGGCCGTGAAGGCTTCACACCAGAAGGTGTTCC
>CAYMML010000009.1:0-2775 GCA_964391515.1 uncultured Thermodesulfovibrio sp.
ACGGGTATACCCGTCTCTCAGGTGTGAGTTCTGTGGTGAGAAGGTTATGGAACCAAGGGCGAGGATAAGGGATGGAAAGATATCCTGTATCCCCTGTGCTGAAGGGAGCAAGTGATATGGGCAAAGAGGTGTGTCTGGATCCAACGGCAAAGGCATCAATACTCATAGAGGCGCTTCCGTATATCAGGAAGTTTTATGGTAAGACCTTTGTTATCAAATACGGAGGTGCAGCACAGGTTGAGGAGTCTCTAAAGGATGCCTTTGCACAGGATGTGGTTTTACTTAACTACATCGGGATTAACACCGTGATAGTGCACGGTGGTGGCCCAAAAATATCTGAGATAATGAAGAAAATGGGCAAAAAGCCGAGTTTTGTGCATGGTCAGCGGGTGACGGATGAGGAAACGATTGATATAGTGGAGATGGTTCTCGGTGGGCTTGTGAATAAAGAGATTGTGGCGCTCATTAACCGGCACGGTGGGAAAGGGGTGGGGCTCACCGGCAAGGACGGCGGGCTTGTGGAATCCAGAAAGAAGGTGATAAAGAAGAGGTCACTCGAGACCGGTACAGACGAGATAATAGACCTTGGTCTGGTAGGTGAGGTAAAAAAGATCACCCCCACGATACTGAAATCCCTTGAGAAAGACGGTTTTATACCTGTAGTTGCACCTGTAGGGGTGAGTGAAAACGGGGTCACAATGAACATAAACGCCGATTATGTTGCCTCTGCCATCGCCTCGGCGCTTGAGGCGGAAAAACTCATCCTGCTTACCGATGTTCCCGGGGTGATGGATGAGAAAAAGAACATTATCTCCACCACTACATCACGGAAGGCAAAGGAACTGATCAAAAAGGGCGTGATTGAAGGCGGTATGATACCCAAGGTTCAGGCCTGTGTGGATGCCCTGAAGGGGGGGGTGGGCAAGACACACATAGTTGATGGTAGGGTGCCACACTGTCTGCTCCTTGAGATATTTACCGAAAAGGGTATCGGAACGGAGATTGTGAAATAAAAGCCGATGCCAGTCCATCAAAATAGGCTGCATCTTGCCGACATAAATTATAATTTGGAAAGGAGGCAGGTATGTCAGACCGGGCGCTTTTGGTAATAGATATGCTTAACGATTTTGTCCTTGAGGGGGCACCCCTTGAGGTTCCCCGTACCCGGGAGGTGATAAGCACTATAAAAGACGAAATAACCGCTGCAAGAAAACGGGGGGATAGGGTTATATTCATCTGCGACAACCATGCCCCGGACGACGAGGAGTTTAAACGATTCAACTGGCCACCCCATGCAGTAGAGGGAACCAGGGGGGCAGAAGTGATCGATGAATTAAGGCCTGAGGAAAATGATATGATTGTGAAAAAAACAACATATTCAGGCTTTTATAATACCAATCTTAATGATATACTTAAAGAAAAAGGGATCGGTAAACTCAGGCTCACAGGTTGTGTTACGCATATTTGTGTTCTCTTTACAGCCTCTGATGCGGTTTTGAGGGGCTACGATGTGGAGGTGGTGGAAAAGGGGGTGGCAGGGCTTACAGAGGAGGATCATGAGGCGGCGTTAAGGATAATGAAGAATGTACTTGGGGCGGAGATAGTGTAGTTGGAATCGGAATGGGATTTTAAGTTTGAAATGTTATGGACTTTGATAAACTGAGAAGGGATATGGTAGAGCGCCAGTTGGTGGCAAGGGGTATATCGGATGAGAGGGTGCTTGATGTGATGGGGCGGATTCCGAGGCATCTCTTTGTGGACGAATCAATAAGACATCGTGCTTACGATGACTGTGCCCTTCCCATAGGGGAGGGGCAGACCATATCTCAACCCTACATGGTTGCAGTTATGACCGAACTCCTCATTCCCAGGGAGGGCTCACGGGTGCTTGAGATAGGAACCGGTTCGGGGTATCAGGCGGCTGTGCTTGCAGAACTGGGTTGTGAGGTCTTTTCGGTGGAGAGGAGTCCGGTGCTGAATGAAAGGGCTTCGAGGGTTCTGGAAAAACTCGGCTATCCCAATGTCCACCTCTTTGTGGGTGATGGTTCAAAGGGGCTTCCAGAGCATGCCCCATTTGATAGGATTATCATTACAGCAGCATCGCCTGATATTCCACAACCCCTAATTGATCAACTTAGTGATGGCGGGATACTTGTTGCCCCCATAGGGGGCAGGTTCAGTCAGCAACTTCATAGAATCGTAAAGCATGGTAGGGATCTGGAAAGGGGGCTTTTTACACCCTGTGTGTTTGTACCACTTATTGGTGAATACGGATGGAAGGAGGAGTGATAGGATGCGTTTGAGATTACTGTTTCTGGTGTTTGTTTTTAGCCTTGCTGTAACATCATATGGTTATGCCCTGTGTGTTAGTGCCGATACTGCAAACCTGAGGAGGGGACCAGGTACGAAGTACGAAAAGACCTGGCAGGTTTTCAAATATATGCCTCTTGAAAAGGTGGCTGAAAAGGGCGGGTGGTATAAGGTAAAGGATGTGGATGGTGATATCCACTGGATATATGGAAAACTTGTCACCTCTAAGTATAAATGTGCGGTGGTAAAGGCAAAACGGGCAAATATAAGAACCGGGCCGGGGAAGAGATACAGAAAGACATCAATAAGCCCTGCCATAAAGTATGATTCTTTTAAGGTTCTTAAGTCAGGCAGGAAATGGGTAAAGGTGGTCGATGAGTTTGGTGAAAAGGGCTGGATCTATAAAAAACTCCTCTGGATAAGATAAACATTGTACAAAACCGTTACTTTAACCCAATAACCCAA
>CAYMML010000009.1:2875-31568 GCA_964391515.1 uncultured Thermodesulfovibrio sp.
TAACCCAATAACCCAATAACTTAATTACTCAATTACTTTATTTATCAACTCATCAAATGTGAGTATTTTGCCCTTTTTGCCGTTCTTTTTCAGAAACTCTTCCGCCTCTTTTCTTGTCTTAAAGGCTACTATGCCGGAGGCCTGAGGGGTCTTTATGTCTGCACCCATTACATAAAAGGCATCCTTTACAGGGATGGGTTCTCCTGTCAGAAAGTCATGTGCCTTTGCCGCCCCGTCGAATGTCATCTGGATGGATATACACTGAGTTGCCCTCCACTTTATGGCGCAACCTATGTCATCAAAACCATAAGGTTTTGAGACCTCATCGTTTATGATACTGAACTTTTTAAGGTCTTCCGGTATATCAGGAGGCATGCTCTTACACTGCTGTGAATAGACCGAAGGGATACTCAATGAAAGTATCAAGATTAGAAAGATAACTATAAATGATAACCTTCTTTTCATAATCACCACCTATGAGAGTTTTTTTCTGATTATTTCGTTTACAAGTTTCGGGTTTGCCTTGCCCCGGGTCTTTTTCATCACCTGCCCCACGAAGTAGCCCATCAGTTTTGTCTCACCATTTTTAAACCTTTCAACCTCTTTTGGACTACCGGCAAGCACCTCCTCCACCATCTTCTCAAGTTCGCCCTCATCGCTTATCTGGACGAGCCCTTTCTCCTTTATGATCTCGTCTGGTTGTTTTCCGCTTTTGTACATCTCCTGAAAGACGGTCTTTGCAATCTTACCACTGATAGTGCCTGCATCGATCTGTTTAATCAGAGATGCAAGCATTGCTGGGGTGATTTTTATATCTTTCAGGGTATCACCTTTTTCGTTCATCATCCCCATGAGTTCTGTCGTGATCCAGTTGCTCACAGCCTTGGGGTTTACACCCTCACTAATGGCGGACTCGAACCACTCTGCAAGTTCTCTTTCTTCTGTAAGCATCTCTGCCTGTTGGTCTGGAAGGCCAAACTCCTCCTGGAACCGGGTCTTTTTGGCATCAGGAAGTTCAGGAAGTTCTGCCTTTATGCTGGAAATCCAGTCCTCATCGATCTTGACTGGCAGGAGGTCTGGCTCGGGGAAGTAACGGTAATCGTGTGCCTCTTCCTTCGACCTCATGGAGTTTGTGGTTCCGGTTTCACTGTCCCACAGCCGTGTCTCCTGTACAATACTTCCACCCTCTTTGAGTATCTTTAACTGTCTCTTTATCTCGTATTCAAGTGCCTTTTCCACAAACCGGAAGGAGTTAATGTTCTTTATCTCCGTTTTGGTTCCGAACCCCTCACTCCCGACAGGTCTTAGTGATACATTGGCATCGCACCTCAGGGAGCCCTGTTCCATGTTTCCGTCACAGACCCTCAAATACCTGAGTATGGCGCGGAGTTTCTTCATGAATACCGCTGCCTCTGAAGGGGTGCGTATATCTGGTTCGGTTACTATCTCAAGGAGGGGCACCCCGGTGCGGTTTAGATCCACATAACTTGCATCCTTCTGGTGGATGTTCTTACCTGCGTCTTCCTCCATGTGGATTCGGGTGATACCCACCCGCCTTCTTGTGCCGTCGGTAAAGATGTCCAGAAAACCCCTTTCACAGATGGGTAACTCGTACTGGCTTATCTGGTAGCCCTTTGGGAGGTCGGGATAGAAGTAGTTTTTCCTTGCAAACCGGTTCAATTGAGTGATTTCACAGTTAAGTGCAAGACCGGTCTTGATGGCAAACTCCACCACCTTTCTATTCAGAACCGGAAGGACACCGGGCATACCGATACAAACCGGACAGGTCTGGGTGTTTGGTTCGGAGCCGAACGAGGTGGAACAGCCACAGAAAATCTTTGTATCCGTAAGTAGTTGGGCATGAATCTCAAGCCCTATTACCGCCTCATAACCTGCCTCTCTAAGCCGGTTCATCATAATGAGGGTCTCCTCTTGTGCCAGTCTGTCTCTCCTTCGTAGGCGGATGCCACTTTCAGGATGGTCATTTCATCGAATGGCCTGCCTATGATCTGAAGCCCGATGGGCAGGTTTTCCTTGCTAAAACCGCAGGGGACGGATATGGCGCAGGTGCCTGCAAGGTTTACCGATATTGTGAATATGTCGTTAAGATACATCTGGAGCGGATCGGATATCTTCTCTCCCACCCTGAATGCAGGCGTGGGGGTGGTGGGAGTCAGGATGACATCCACATCCCTGAGAGCATCATCAAAGTCCTGCTTTATGAGGGTTCTAACCTGCTGGGCCTTTTTGTAATATGCATCGTAGTAACCGGCAGACAGGGCGTATGTCCCAAGCATTATCCTCCTCTTTACCTCGGTTCCAAACCCCTTTGACCTCGTCTCGGTGTACATCTCCATGAGGTCTTTAGCATCTGCCCTGAACCCGTACTTTACGCCGTCATACCTTGCAAGATTGGAACTTGCCTCGGAGGTGGCAAGTATATAATAAGTTGCCACGGCGTACCCTGTGTGGGGAAGACTTATGGGGACTGTCTTGGCGCCGAGGCCTTCAAGTACCCCAATGGCGTTACGTACGGATGATTCCACCTCCTCATCAAGCCCCTCACCAAAGTACTCATCAGGGATACCGATTTTTATATCCTTTATGTCGGTGCCTATAGCCGTGGTGTAGTCGGGCACCTCAATATCTGCCGAGGTGCTGTCAAGAGGGTCATGGCCGCAGATGATGTTCATGAGTATAGCGGAGTCCTCAACGGACTTCGTTATGGGGCCTATCTGGTCAAGAGAGGAAGCAAAGGCAACCAGCCCGTAACGGGAGACACGCCCGTAGGTTGGTTTCATCCCCACCACACCACAGAAGGCGGCAGGCTGCCTTATGGAGCCCCCGGTATCGGAGCCGATGGCGGCAATGCACTGGTCGGAGGCAACCGCTGCTGCCGAACCCCCGCTTGAGCCGCCCGGAACCCTCTCGGTATCCCAGGGGTTTCGGGTGGTAAAAAATCCGGAGTTTTCCGTTGAGGAACCCATGGCAAACTCATCCAGGTTGGTCTTGCCGGTAAAGACCGCACCAGCCTCTATCAGCCTGTTAGTAACGGTGCTTTCATAGGGGGGGATGAAGTTTTCAAGTATCTTTGAGGCACAGGTCGTCCTGATGCCCTTTGTGCAGAGGTTATCCTTAATGGCAATGGGTATGAAGGGGAGGGGTTTTTCGTTGATGGCAGTTGTTTTCATTCCGTCAATTCTCTCTTTTGCCTCATCCTCTAAAACAGTCAGGTAGGCCTTAATACTGCCGTCAACGGCCGAAATCCTCGAAAAGACCGAGTCAAACAACTCCTCAGGGGTTATCTCTTTATTTTTAAGGAGTTTTATGGTTTCTTTTATCGTTAATCTGAATAGATCCATCTGGTTCCTGTTTTAAAGATTTAACATGAATGGTAATTATATCGGCTTTGTCGGGTTGTTTGCAAGTTGGGGTGGGAGTGGAATAAACTATACAGACGATGGATCCGGTTACACATACACTTACAGGATATGCCCTGGGGCAGTTTTTTAAGAAGAAAAAGGGGAGTATCCTCCTTCTTATCGGGGCATCACTTGCACCTGATATCGATTATATAACCAGGTTCTGGGGGGTGGATGTTTTCCTCAGGTATCACAGGGGTATTACCCACGGGGTAATAGCGCTTGTTGTGATTCCACCCATACTTGGGCTTATCGTCAGTATGTTCAAAAAGGGTGGGTTTTTATACCACTCCACACTCTTTTTTATCGGCTATGCGGTTCATCTACTGATGGATCTTACCAACCAGTACCCCACAAGGATACTTTCACCGCTTGACTGGTCAAAGTACTCTCTTGGGCTTACCTTCATATTAGACCCCTATGTGGTGGTTACCTTGTTTGTGGTTTTTATTTTTACTTTGAAGAAAGATGCAAAAAGGGTGATGATAACCGGGTTTGCCTTTGTGTTTCTGTTTGTTTATGTGGGGGGGAAGTATTTTCTTAAGGTAAGGACGGAAGACTTTTTGCGGGAAAATCTGGACGAGTACCATTACTTTCTTTCCCCACTTCCAAATGACTTCACCAGATGGTGGTTTGTAACGGAATCTAACGGTGAATACAAGACCGGTGTGGTTGATATTCTTACCGAAACGGTCTGCGTGGTTGGTACATATGAGTATAACGATAATGAGCCGGAGATAAGGGAGTCAAAGGAGTTGGAAACCGTAAAGAACTTTCTCTATTTTGCCCGGTTTCCATATCCAGAAAAGCGAATTGAAGGGGGGGAGACGGTGGTCAGGTGGAAGGAACTTGCCTACTCTTTCATACCTGGAGAGCATTTTGTTGCAAGGGTCAGGTTTGACGAAAAGGGGAGGGCTACAGAGGAAGGGTTCCGATTTTAGGTTATGGAAAAGGATATTCTTGAGAGGGTAAGGAGATACATCGTTAAACACCGTATGTTAAGTGGCGGTGAAAAGGTTATCGTGGGTCTTTCTGGCGGCCCTGATTCTGTTTTCTTGCTTCATGTCCTCAATGAGTTGAGCAGGGAGTTTAAACTCTCGTTGATAGCCATGTATGTAGACCATGGGCTCAGACCTGAGGAGGTGCCTGCGGAGTTGGAGTTCTGTAAAAAACTTTCTGAAGATATTTCTGTTCCCTTTTACTCAGAAAGGGTTGATGTAAAGGGTTTAGCAGAAAGAGAGGGGCTTAGCATACAGGAGGCAGGCCGTTTGCTCAGGTATGATGCCTTTGAAAGAAGGGCTCTCATCGAGAAGGCAGACCGGATTGCCACAGGCCATCATATGAACGATCAGGCCGAAACACTCCTTATTAACCTGATTCGTGGAACGGGAAGGAGAGGGCTTTCAGGTATCCCCCCGGTAAGGGGAAAGTTCATAAGGCCCCTTCTATGTCTTAAAAAGGATGATATACTGGGTTATCTCAATGCCAAAAAGATTACGTTCATAGAGGATACATCGAACAAGACGGACAAGTATCTGCGTAACAAAATAAGGAAACGCCTCCTTCCCCTGCTTGAGGAGTTTAACCCATCCATTGTGGAGACACTCTCTGGCACATCTGATACTCTGAGGCTTGAGGAAGAGTACCTGAACATTAAGACCACCAAGTTCCTTATGAGGATAATCTCAAGGAAGGCAGATGACGAACTGGAACTCTTCCTTTCACCACTTGAAAACATTGAGGATGTGATACTCAAACGGGCACTCCGTTGGGTGATCGGGGAGACCAGGGGGTTGAGGGGGATTGGGAGGGTGCATATTGATGATATAGTTGACCTCATCAGGAAGGGGGATTCGGGAGACAGGATATACCTTCCAGATAACTACCGTGTAATAAAGGGGTACTCCACACTCGTAATAACCGCCCGTAAGCCCTTGAGGCTTGGGCAATACAGCCTTGAGCCACCAGGTGAGGTGGTACTGAAAGAGGCTGGGCTGGTCCTCAAGGCGGAGTTTGTTGATGGGCGGGAAGGAGAGATATCGCCTGATGGAAAACTGGTGGCGGTTTTTGATCCAGAGAGTTTGACCTTTCCGCTTCGTATAAGACCGAGGATGGATGGGGATAGTTTTCACCCCTTTGGTATGAGGGGGGAAAAGAAATTACAGGACTTTTTCGTTGATGAGAAGATACCCCGTGATGAGAGAGACAGGGTTCCCCTGGTTGTATCGGGTGATGAGATCATCTGGGTGGTAGGGTACAGAACCGATGAAAGATACCGGGTGGGTGATTTTAAAAAGAAACTCCTCAAACTTACTGTAAGCAAACTCCGAAATAATCCTTCCTGAATAAAGTGTTCCCTTTTGCGGTAGCGGTTCTTTTTGGTATGTGATATAATGAAACAAGGAGAGGAGTACTCTTTATACCTTCCATGAAAGGAGGTGTATATTATGCTGGTAGAGGCCGGGAAAAGAGACCTGGTTTCTTCGGTGTATGAACTTGGAAAGGGTATTGAGGATGCACACACTCTAATCTATAATGGTTTTGTAAACAACAACGAACGGGTGATCGATGAGGCAGAGGAGAGGATCAGAAAGGTAAAAGAGGAGGCTGCAAGGCTATCTTCTGAACTCCTGGGGTCATGCGGTGATGATGAGAGTTTGAGGGCTTACTGCACCCTGCCGTCACACTTTGAAAGGATGGCAGCAAACCAGGAGATAATGGTAAGGGCAATAAAGACAAAGATCAGGGAAAATCTCCTTTTCAGCGACAGGGCGATTACCGAGATAAACTTTATCATGAACCGTTTGAGGGAGATCATAGACACACTTACCGATCTCATACTTGCAAGGAATACCTATACGGTTAAATACCTCATAGAGTCCGAGAAAGAGATAGAAAGGGTTGCCTCTGAGTATGCCACCTTACATGAGGAAAGGCTGATTGAGGGTATATGTCTTCCCAGGTCGTCAGGGGTTTACATCATGATTCTTGACTCTGTAAAGAGAATCGCCTGGAATGTGAGGGCTATTGCTGAGAAGTTGATGAAGTGAGAAGACCTGCTTATCTTGATCTACCGGATTCGCTTTTTATAGAAAAGGTGGAAACCCTTGAGGCCGCCCTTGCAGGTTGCAATCTGTGTCCAAGAGGCTGTGGAGTAAACAGGCTTGAGGGAGAGACCGGTTTTTGCAGAACCGGTGCTCTGCCGGTTGTGTCGAGTTGGGGGCCTCACTTTGGTGAGGAGCGGCCTATAACGGGGCTGAGCGGCTCTGGAACCATCTTTTTTACTCATTGTAACCTCGGTTGTATTTACTGTCAAAATTACACCATAAGCCACCTTGGGGATGGGGCAGAGATTAGCGTGGAGAGGTTATCTGAGATCATGCTCTCACTCCAGAGGCAGGGTTGTCATAATATAAACCTGGTCTCACCCACCCATCAGGTACCGATGATAGTGCGGGCACTTTTTCTTGCCCGGGAAAGGGGGTTGAGTATCCCCCTTGTCTATAACACAGGGGGGTATGACTCCACCAGGGTGTTGAGGGTGCTTGAAGGGATGGTTGATATCTATATGCCTGATTTTAAGTATGCCGATCCAGAGGTTTCTGAGAAACTATCCGATGCCCCCGATTATCCTGAGGTTGCAAAGGAGGCGATCAGAGAGATGCACAGACAGGTGGGTGACCTTGTGATGGATCAGTATGGCGTGGCAGAGAGGGGGCTCCTTGTAAGGCATCTCGTTCTACCGGAGGGGCTTTCAGGAACTGAGGAGGTGGTGAGGTTTCTCAGAGACGAGATATCAGAGAATACCTACCTCAATATAATGGATCAGTACCACCCCTGTTACAGGGCATTTGATTTCCCACCTTTAAAGAGACGGATCACCCCTACTGAGTACAAAGATGCCATAGAGGCTGCAAAGGCAGTTGGTATGAGGAGGATTGACGGTGTGACTGTATGAAACTCAGTCCAGGTTTATTATCCTTCCTTCCATTGTATCTGTCTCAAGAATTGCTATGGTCGCCTTTCCGTAAAGCCAGTGACCTGCCTCACCCGGGTTGATTATTAGCGTTTTCCCCTCTCTTTTTATCTCAGCCCTGTGAGTATGGCCGTAGATTACCAGATCGTACATCCCCGAGGCGGTTATCTCCTTTAGAAGATAAGGCTCGTGTATCACCACCACCTTTCTGCCGTCCAGTTCGGTTTTCAGAGGCTGCGGAGTAATGCGGCCTCCTGACCGCTGGGTGATCAAGAGACGATCACCGTCATTATTACCAAAAATGCCTTTATAATCAGCACGGAGTTCTTCGTTGAACGGGATGAGCGCAAAGGGGGATGTGATGTCTCCGGCATGTAGAACCATATCTACCCCTTCATCATTAAAGATACTGATTGCCTGTTTTACCCTGTCCATATTGTCGTGTGTGTCTGATATGATTCCTAACTTCATGATTCCTCCTATCTTATCATCGTTAATGACATTCAATGATTTACTCTGAGATATCTATTTAAGAAATCCCGTTTGCGTTCAATAGAAAAACATGATTTTTGCGCCTTTGAGAAACCCGAATAGAAACATTATTTTAACATATCAAAGAGGCCGATCCTTATCATCATGACCCCTATTGCTGCAAGTAAAATAGCGATTATCTTTGAAAGTGCAATTATCCCCTTTCTGCCTATAAGGTTTACCACACGGTGGGCGTTCATAAATAACACCCACAAAAGCCCGAGATTAAGTAGCAAAGAAAGAATTGTCAGCAAAATTCCATACTGATCGGTAAGGATAAGCAGGGTGGTGAGGAGTGCCGGGCCGACTATCATGGGAACCCCGATGGGAACCACACCCACGGTCTCCCTTGTCCAACTTGCCGCCTCTCTTGGCTCACCTCTCAGGATCTCAATGAGGGCGATGACGAAGAGGAGAGAACCGCCGGCGATCTTGAAATCACTGATGCTTATGCCGATAACAGAGAAGATTCTTTCACCAAGCAGCACGAAGGCGATACTTACGAAAAATCCTGTAAAGACAGACTGACGCACCACCCTTTCGGTATCCTCTCTGCTGAGGTTGGAGGTGCAACTCATGAATATGGGAAGTAGTGCAAAGATATCTATTGCAACGAATATGGGTATAAATGTGGCAGCAAGGTCTCTGAATATCATTTCAGTATGGGTTCTTAAAAGATATACTTTATAAGAATAAAACCACCTACTAATAAGATTATAAAGAGATAGGTAAGGAGATTGAAATACCTCTCAATGAAGTCTCTGATCTTTTCACCAAACAGATATATCAAACCGCTTACCGCAAAAAACCTTGCACCTCTGCTTAATGCAGATGCAACGATAAATACCGGCAGGTTTACCCGGAAAAATCCCGCCGAGATGGTGAAGACCTTGTATGGTATTGGAGTAAAGCCTGCTATGCCGATAGCCCATGCCTCATACCTGATAAAGTACTCCCTTACAGATTCGATAACAGAGGCATCCACATAGTTAAGGAGTATCCCTTTACCAATGTTCCAGAAGTTATGACCTATAAAAAAACCGAAAAGTCCCCCCAGCACAGACCCGATGGTGCAGACAAGAGCATATCTAAACGCCCTTTTTCGTCTTGAAAGTGAAAGCACAATGAGCAGTACATCCGGAGGGACGGGGAAGAAAGATGCCTCTGCAAAGGCAAGCAGGAAGAGCGCCGGTGTCCCGTAAGGGGTGTCAGCCCAGTGAAGCACCCAGTTATAGAGTCTCTTTAGATGCCTCACCTTCTGGCGGTTACCAGGACGGAGGTATCCACAACCCTGGAGGTTACACTTCTAAACCCCCCATCCCTTAACATCTCCTTGATCTCGTTTAGTGAGTATGCCCTTCCGTTGGGTGTGTTTACCAGCATGTTTACAGAAAAAAGCGAGCCAGAAACCGGTGTGGTTCGGTCTTTCTTGAGATAAAAATCGTGTATTACCACCCTTCCACCAGGCCTGAGTGACCTTGAGATTTTTCTTATAAGTCTTTTGTTTTCCTTTATGCCAAAGATATGAATTATGTTGCTTACAAACACCAGATCGTAGTTTTTCCCGATTGGTTCATAAAGGAAATCACCCTCTTTAAGGGTTATGTTCTTTTCATGTTTAACGTACTCCCTGGCGATCTTCAACGTTTCAGGGAGATCAAAAAGCACCACCATGCAGCCCCTCTTTGCAAAGGAGAGTGAGTAGGTGCCGGGACCGCCTCCCAGATCAAGAACCCGCTCTTTCCCTTTTATCTTTATAAGATCAATAATGGATTCGGCCTTTTGAGAGGCTATATTGTGCATGCCCTTTATGAAAGCCTCATGATCTCTCGACGATTTCGAGGGTTTTCCGGTCTTAAGGATCTCATTGAGGTCAGACCAGCCCTCCCATAGTTTTTCGTAATGTCTCAGGATGTACCCCTGATAGTCCCGTTTGCCCTCCACCAGAAAACGTGAAGAAAGCCTTGTATTGCAGTATAGGTTGCCCTTTTTCTTGATCACTCCAAGCCCTGTTAGGGCATCAAGGAGTATCTCGGTGGCACGGCGGTCTGTGGAGAGACGCCCTGCCAGTTTACCTGCCGAGATGGGTTTTTCCAAATGGTTAAAGATGCCGAGGTTTGCCCCGGTAAGGATCACCCGGCTACCCATAAAGCCTCGCACAGCCTGAAAAAGGTCTTCAATGTTTTTCATGAGTTGAAGATAATAAAAACCCCTTGAGGAAGTCAAACCTTCTCTGTCATTTCTATCAGTTTTTCCCTCATCAAATCCACCGGGGGCTCCATTCCTGTCCAGAGTTTGAAAGCAAGTACCCCCTGCCATAGAAGCATGCCAAGACCGTTTAGTGTCCTGAGCCCCTTATTTTTGGCCTCCTTGATAAGTGGTGTATCCCAGTAGATGAGGTCACAAATAGTTTGCCCCGGTCTTAACAAATGAGGGGGAATGGGGAGGGGGTCGTTACTTGATAGACCCAGTGATGTCGTGTTTATGACTATCTCCGGGTCAATCACATCTCCTTGTGAATCAACAATCTCAACACTCAGGTTCTCTTTCATGAGGTCTTCTCCAAGGGAGATTGCACGGCTCTTTGTCCGATTATGTATAAAAACACGGCCACCGGCGCGGGCAACATAGAAGGATACCGCCCGTGATGCCCCTCCTGCCCCAAGGATGAGTACCTTTTTGCCCTTTACAACAATGCCGGCCTCTCTCAAGGACTCCATGAAACCCCTTCCATCCGTGTTGTATCCTATAAGGTGTCCATCTTTGTTTACTATTGTGTTTACGGCACCTATGAATGCCGCCTCACCATCTACCTCATCAAGAAGGGGTATCACATCCGATTTGTGTGGCACCGTAACATTGGCACCCCTGATACCAAGTGCCCTGAATGAGTTAATGGCAGTGTGAAGGTCGCCCCTTTTTACCTGAAAGGGGACGTAAACGGCATCGATTCCCGTTGATCGGAACGCCGCATTCTGCATGGGAGGTGAGAAACTGTGTTCTACCGGATATCCAATAATACAGTAAACAGAGGTCTTACCTGTGATCTCCATCTTTTTTACTCCTCTTGCCCGAAATGGCCTCCATGAGCCCTGCCGGTGATGATTCTATCACATCCACATCTATCCCCAGTATCTCTGATACCTCCTTCACCCTTACATCATCTAAGAAGATTTCATCGTATTCCCTGAGCATAACATCCGGCAGCAGGAGGATATCCCCATCCTGTCTTACCTCGGAGACGGCATAAATTATGTCTCTTCCTGTAAGTAGCCCCGTTACGGTTACCGACTCTCCAAAAAACCTGTTTTTTACGGGAACTACCAGGAGGTTCAACCTCTCAATGTAGGGCTTTAAGGCCTTCTTGAGAAAAGGGTAAAAGGACTCTCCAGTAACGGTGATGAACCTTTTGTTTGCCGGTCTTTCGGGTGGATGGACACCTTTTATCTCTTCCAGAAAGAGTGGAACCATTCCAACACCGTTTTCAATCTGGTGAAGGTCTCCATAATGTCTCAACGGAGGGAACCGTCTTTCTGCCTTTATGTAGAGTTCATCGGCGGCATAAACGAGGGGGTCTCCGTACTTCTTTCTGAATTTTTTTTCAAACTCCTGGATTATCTGAAGGGCATCTCTGGCATCTTCCTTTCCGACTGGTGTGATCTCCTCGCTGTGGTACTTTGTCAGCCCAACTGGCACTACCGCAATAGACATTATGTAGGGGTAAAACCGCTGGAGATCGTTGAGGGTGTTTCTCAACTCATCACCATCGTTATACCCGGGGCAGAGGACTATCTGAGCATGAAAACGAATGCGGTTTTGAGTAAGCCAGGTGAGTTCCTTCATTATGTCAACCGGTTTCCTTGCCCTTAGCATCCTCTGCCTCAGTTCGGAATTTGTTGTGTGAACTGAAATATAAAGGGGGCTTAACCTCTGGGTTACAATCCGCCTTCTGTCTGCCTCTGTAATATTTGAAAGGGTGATATAATTGCCGTATAGAAAGGAGAGTCTGTAATCCTCGTCCTTTATATAAAGAGTTTTCCTGAGGCCTTTGGGCAACTGGTTTACAAAACAGAATATACAACGGTTTCTGCACCTTTTGACCCTGAATGGCTCGATCTCTATACCGAGGGGTTCACCCTCATCCCGGATGAGTTCAACCTGTAGGGGCTTGTTGTCTCTTATAATAGATAGATTAAGAGTGGGTTCATCAGAGTAGAAGAGCAGGTCAATTGAATCACGCACCCTGTGCCTGTTTATAGACCTGAGATGATCGCCAGGCCTCAACCCGGCCTTCCATGCTGGGCTCTCTGGCAAAACACCGGATATTACAATACTATCTTTACTCATCTCAGTTCCCTGTATATGTAATGAATGCCCGATACGATGGTGAGTAAGGCGGTAACGCCGATTAGAGGGTCAGGCCTTGGGAGATTTAGTTCCCGAAGATTCATCTCTATCAGAACATAGGCAAGGAGTATCAGTTGTGATGCGTTGGCGAGTTTTCCTGCCATGCTCGGCTGGATTTTAGTTTTATGGAAGATCAGTGTGATAAGGAGCCATCCTATTACAATAATCAGGTCTCTGCTTATCACTGTGATGGTAAGCCAGGTGGGAACAAAACCATAAATGGCAAAGAGGATGAAAGATGTGACGAGTAGAAACTTGTCGGCAAGAGGATCAAGGAATTTGCCAAGTTCCGTTTCCTGTTTTTTAATCCGTGCTATCATCCCATCAAGGAGATCAGTGGTTCCAGCGATGATAAAGACTATCAATGCAATCAGGTATAGTTTGTATATAAGTGTGGTGACAAAGAGAGGGATAAGCACTATCCTGACAATGGTAAGGATATTTGGTATGTTTAGATATGACAATGCTCCCTCGATTCCTCTCCATCAGGCGATGTTAAAGGGGATTCCCCTGAACCTTACCGTAACTCCGAGTTTATTATAACAATCCATAGTGTGTGTTTTCATCGTGGAGCGAGTTCTGCCGGTCGACTCATTGTAAAGATGGTTGTAGAGTGTCCTTGCATGGCAGTGTTCGAGCAGAAAACCATGTTCATCCGTTATCTTTATCGCCCTTTTTAATTTTTGCAATGCCTTTTTGTTATCCCCCCTTATCGCCTCTATCTGAGCAGCGGCGAGGAGAAAATATGAGGTGCCTCTCTTGTCGCCGGTTTTTGAGAAGTTTTCCAGGGCCTTATCAAGGTGTCTCTGAGCGTAGTGGAGACGCCCTTTCATTATGTAAGTCATCCCCATGCTCCATCTGGTGTATGCAGAACTCACAATATCACCGATCCGATCGTATATACTTATTGCCTTTCTGAAGGCCGCCATTGCCTCGTCGTATCTTTCATACATCCTCAATGCGTTACCTATGCCGCAGTAGGAGTAGGCAAGACCAAACTTTTCACCCAGTTTGTGGAAAAGTGTGTTTGCCTTTTCGTAATATTTAAGAGATAGATGCCTCCTTCCGGCCACCCTTGTGGCACCTCCAAGTGCGTTAAGACAGTAACCCTCAAATTCGGCATTTCCGAGCCTCCTACTGATCATGACGGCTTCCTGAAGTAGTTCTATCGACCGTAGGGGCAAACCCCTGTACCGCCAGGCGCCGGCTTCAGACCAGAGACAAAAGCAAAGCCCTTCAAGATCGTTATTTTTACGGTAGTGTCTTCGGGCTCTACCAAAGTGTGTAAGTGCGTCTTTCCAGAAACCCGCTCCCCTGAGCGAGAGCCCGATACCTGTGTTTGCATCGGCAACAAGATTGCCTTTCCTCATCCTCTTTGCCACCTCAAGTGCCCTGCGGTAAAATGCCTCGGCCTCTCTGTACCTACCACCCATCCTTAGCATATCACCTGCACCTGTGTAGGCGTAAAAGAGCCCCTCCATGTCTCCGGTTTTCTCAAACCCCCTTGAGGCAAGCCGGTAGAATTTTAAAGCCTCTCTATAATGAGATGCTTGCCGGAGGGAATCCGCTTTTTCAAGGTGCTCTTCAGGAAGCAATGTTACTCCTCAAATCCTCAATTAGTCTGCCATAGTCCGGGGCGCCGAAAAAGGCTGAGCCCATTACAAGTATATCGGCGCCTGCAGAAACAATCTCCCTGGCGTTATCGGGCTTTACCCCACCGTCCACCTCAATGAGAAGATCTGGATTTAACTCGTCTCTCATGGAAGATAGTTTTTTTATCTTTTCAAGACATATGGGGATAAAGGACTGACCACCGAAGCCTGGATTTACCGACATGATCAGCACAAGGTAAAGGTCTGGCAGGATATCCACAAGGTGTGAGACCGGTGTGGCAGGATTGATGGACACCCCGGGCTTTGCCCCTGCTTCCCTTATTGCCTGAACCGTTCTGTGAAGGTGAACCGATGCCTCCTGGTGAACGGTTATAATGTCTGCACCTGCATGAGCGAAATCCTTTATGTACCTTTCAGGTTTTTCTATCATCAGGTGCACATCAAAGGGCAGTTTTGTAGCATCACGGATGGAACGGACAACCTCCTGCCCAATGGTCATATTGGGAACGAAGTGACCGTCCATTACATCTACATGAATAAGGTCTGCCCCTGCCTCTTCTGCCGCCTTTAACTCACCGCCAAGGTTTTTGAAATCTGCTGAAAGTATGGATGGTGCTATCATAACCATTTGAGTTGCTCTTCCTCCTTGTATTCAAGTTCAAGTTTCAGGGTATCACCCTTTTTTATGATCTGCCCTGGAGAGGGTGATTGTGATTTGATCCGGCTTCCATAACCCTCAAGTGATACCTCAATACCAAGTTTTTCGGCTAAGGCCTTTGCATCCTGAACCGTAAGACCACGAAAATCAGGGCATATATACTCTACGGGATAGGGGCCAAGGCTTACAAGGAGTTTTACCTTTCCCGACCCCCTTTCTTCTGATGAAGGACGCTGGGAAATAACTATGCCCCTCTCATACGTATCGGAGTTTACCTCAATAACCCTTGATATCTTTATCTGTTTTTCAGCAGCAAGTTCCCTCGCCTCATCCAGTGTCATGCCGGTGAAGTCTGGCATGTAGTAGTGCTGGGGGCCCTTACTCATTATTACCCTGATTGTCCGACCTTCTTTAATCTGTTCGCCGGGAGGAATGTCCTGTCTGATGATCTTTCCCGATGGTATCTCGGTGCTGAACTCCTCTCCGTCAATCTTGAGGTAGAGGCGGTTTTCCAGGACGATCCTGTTTGCCTCAAGGATATCTTTGCCTGTAAGATCAGGAACGGGTATTGTCTTCTTGGTGCCAAGAAATCGGATTGTGAGATAACTGCCCGCTCCGGTAAGCAGAAAGAACACTATAAGATAAACCGATATGTTAAAGAGTCTTTTCATCCTTTCCTTCCAAGAAGGGCGCCAAAAAATCCGTCCATCTCATGTCGGTGTGGTAGTGAGGTGAAAAAGCCCTCAGGTGTCCTGAACTCATCAATTATTCCGAGAGTATGGGCTATTTCAACCTCAGCAATGTCTATAATATAAAAATCTGTGGTTTTATTCAAGAACCCTTCTACTACCATATTCCCTTCCTCCTCTTCAAATGAGCATACGGTATAGAGTAGTCTTCCTCCGGGCTTAAGGAATTTTGATACCCTGATAAGCATCTGGAGTTCCCGTTCTGCACGTCTCTTGAGTTCGGATGGAGAAAGTCGGTAGCGGATATCAGGGTTTCTCCTTATGACCCCGAGAGAGGAACATGGGGCATCCAGGAGTATTCGGTCAAATAAATCTTTTGCATCCATCTCCATTATGTCACCAAGAAAAGGGTTTACAGATTTTATCCCCATGGTGGCAAGGTTGCTCCTGAGTGTGCTTAATCTTTCCTCATCCAACTCAACCGCGGTTATATCCGCTTCCTCTTTAGTGAGTTCTGCAATGTGTGAAGCCTTACCCCCCGGGGATGCGCAGGCATCAAGGAGTTTTTCTCCCGGTCGTGGCTCGAGAAGCATAGTCACTATCTGTGCCGCCTCATCCTGTACGTAGAACAGACCGGAATATTCAATGAGTTTTTCAAGGTCTTCAGGACTGCTGAGCCTTATTCCCTGAGGGGAGTATCTTGTAAACTCATGGGGTATGCCATGTGATTCAAGAATGGCACTGAAGCCACTTCTGTCTGTCCTGAGGGTATTTATTCTGAGGGTTATCGGGGGTATTTTGTTGTTTGTGATGAGAAGAGATTCTGTTTCCCCTTTCCCAAACCGCTTTAACCATCTCTTTACAAGCCATCTGGGGTGAGAGTATGAAATGGAGAGGCCTTCGGCATCTTTCCGTGGAAGTTCAGGGGGGGTGGTTTCTCTGAGCAGATTTCTCAGTACCGCATTTATGAGACCGGGGTGTCTGCCATAGAGTTTTTCCGATTTTACCGCCTCATCAACAGCAGCCCACTCCGGAACCCTCATGAACAATATCTGGTATGCTGCAGAACGGAGGTTGTTGATGGTATAGATAGGGAGTTTGTCTGGATTTTTCAGATAAAATGAAAGCCGCCAGTCGAGATAGATGAGGTTTCTCAAGACACCATAAAGTACCTCTCTTACAAAGGGTATTTCACGCTGAGGAATCTGAGAACTTATCCCCTGAACCGCCTTTCTGGGATGGATGCTCTTTATCAGGACTTCGTGGATGAGTAAGGGAATAAAATCTCTTGGGGAGGAGGCAGTAGGGGAGGTCATCGCGCCCTTGAGATACCGGATATCTTTAGCCTTACAGTCAGTACCCCTGGACGACGGTAGTTCCTTACTCGGATATTCATCTCCTTTATAACCATATAGGGAGTTCTTGATTCTATGTTATAGATTATGTTTGAAAGTTCTGTAATGGAGGGAACTGAGAGGTCAATGCTTACCGATACGATTCTGAAACCGTCTTTTTCCTCCGTTTTTTCAACCCGTTCACTCCTTATTGTGGCGCCTTCAGAACTGATTATCTCCTTTACCATGCTCTGAAGTGATGCAGATGCAAGGGCAGGAGTTTCGCCACTTAGTAACTTAAGTTCCTCATCCTTAAGGGCGGTTCGGAGGGCGTTAAGTTCCTCTTTGAGCCCCTTGCTCTCTTCGATGACCCGCTGGTACTTTGTGATCGTCTTTTCAAGAATGGCACGCTCTTCCTGGATGGTCTCGAGTCTGCCCTTGTATGTTCCGTAACCGTACTGGTAGAGCACCGCTACGGACAGAACAAGTATAATCAGTATTCCTGCAAGAAGTTTTTTATTTTCCTTCAGTTTCATCTGCCTTTCCCATCTGGAGTTCAGCCTTTATACGGAAGCGCTCTTTGTTTGTCCTGCGATCCTTTACGGTGGTGGATGAAAAACTTACATTTTTTAGTATGTCAGAGTTTTCTAAAAGTGAGATAAGAGGTGTTGCACTATCAGAATAACCCTCGATGGTGACAGACCTGCCTCTAACCTCAAGTCTTGTAAGCCAGGTATCGTCGGGTACGATGGTTGTGATCTCTTTCAGTATGAGGAGCATCTGGGGTGATCCGGTTTTAAACTCCTTTATTATGGAGAGTTTTTTCTTTATCTCCTCGATCTCCTTTCTGGTCTTTTCCGCCTCAAGTGCCCTGGGCTTAAGAGAGTCAATTTGAGTTTTAAGAGAGGAGTTTATCTTTTCTCCTTTTATCAGGGGGATGGGTAGAAGTGAACCCATTGCCACAAGGATTATCAGAAAAAGCAGAATGCTCAGGCCGAGGGGTGGAGAACCGTCTTCAGATTTACCTGAGCCGATAAAGTTAAGAATCCTGTACCCCAGCATATAGGAGATGGAACCGGCATGTAGATGCAACCTATCCTTTAATGCATCGTCGATATCAAGTTTTCTGAATAGTTCTTCATAGAGATCCTTTTCTTCGGATGTTTCCGGTATTTCCACAATAACCCTTCCATCTATACCTGAAGTTCCGCTGTTTGTAATGCTTACAGGTATTCCGGATTCTACTGTGATATTCCCTTGAGGGGTTTTCAGATTAAGAATATCTCGTTCGAGGACTCCCCTTGCAATGGAACAAAGTGCTGCCTGGTTTGTTGTACAACAGAGCACCTTGAAACCATTTTTGGTGAATATATCGATAAATGGTGAAATCAGTTCCCTGTTGATAACGAAGAGGGTTATATTGCATGTTTCAGCATCGGAAGATCCGTTTTGCCTTACATGAAAATCAAAATACACCTGCTCTGATGTAAAAGGGGTGAAGTGATCCATCTCAAAGGAGAGCACATCCCTGATGTTTTCAAGCGCTGTAACAGGAAGTGTGCATTCTCGTCTCAGTATCCAACTGTCAGGTACGGTCAATAACACATCCTTTGTATTTGTAACATGCTCTGTAACTGCAGGCATGAGTGAAGACATGAGGGTCTCAGGTGATGGCCTCTTGCCGGGCTCCCACTCCTCTTTGATGAGGCTTTCAAAAGAAACACTTTTACCACGCACCTCAATTACCGAGAGGTCTGCCTCTCCATCCTGAATAGATAGGGATAATATACCCCTTTTTTTGATACTGCGCTCAAAGGGGTTTGCAAAGAGTATGTCAAGGGGTTTCTTCACTTGTTTCCTTCTTCCTTTTAATTATCGGCTTTTCCCACCTCTGTATGTGAAAATCGTTTCCACTCACCATTACTACCGCCCTTATCCCGTAATTTATTTCCTGGTCATTTGCGGTGACGGAGTAGATATTTGTTCTTCCCAACTGGATATATGGTGCTATACCTGCATATATGTCTCCCACTGTATCTTTTACCTCTGCCATATTTTTGAAAACCTGCTCCGTCCGTTTTCTGATTATCTCCTCTGCATGCGACCTGTCCATTCCCGGTAGTGCAAGAAGCACCTCTATAGGGGCGGTGTTTATATCTATCTTAGCAGTTCCAGCATTTACCGTAAGGAAATCCCTTATACCCGGTTTGTTTTCTGATCCAAAAAAGATGTCTTCTGTCACACCCTTAACGTAAAGCAGTTCATAAACGGAGTCAAAATCACCGTTTTTGCAAGAGTAGGGTGGCTCCAGTGACTGGTAGTAGTCGTTTTCTGCACCGTTTAGACGGTGAAGATCATCTGCATCCCGCCAGTCAAGAATAGAATCGATGATCGTATCGGCCTTTTCGGCATCCACCCCTATTGAGGCCAAGAGACCCCTTAATATTACATCAGAACTCCTGTTTAAATCCACCCTTGATGCCTCAGGAGATATGATAACAGTAATCTTTCTGTTGTCTGCCCGGTAGTAATTGGGTGTGCCATTCAGATCCCAGACATCCTCGGCGTCAGGATTCCTTTGTGCATACATTATCTCAGCAATTGCCCTGTTTATTGCACCTTCAAGGAGGAAGTCCGCTTTAATCCTCCTCTTGAAGTGAAATCCCGCCTCAAGTTCAGTCCTTGTAAGGAATGCAAATGATGCGATAACAGTCATCAGGAGGATAAGTGCCCACAACACAAGTAACAGGGCTATCCCCTTTTCGGACTTAAGAGGGTTATTTTTGTGTAAATATATCATATAAACGCTTTATCTCAAATTACGAAGGTGTCATAAAGAATTGTTTAACTATGGTTGTTCTGAGCGTCAGTGAAGAATCTCTTTCAAGGAGACCCTTCGCTTTACTCAAAGATTCAAAAATACCCTTTCGTAATCTAAGTTTATAAATATCTTTAAGGTTCATTTAAAAAATGGAAAGAGTCTTTCCCTGATATCAAGGGGTTTTTGATCTATCTTGAGAGGCGTCTTTCTCTCGGTCCTGCCAAGTGTCATAACCGGAAAGAGGAGTTGTAGGTTGTCTCTGCCATCATCGATCCCAATCCACACAGCCTCGGGAAAATGGTCTTTTGCCTCCCACTCTTCAACCCACTCCTTCTCACCATCTGTGTTTGTATCAAGGTATCTGAACTCGCCTTTCTCGATATCTGAAAGTAGCGTGTACTCTTTTAGACCTTCTTCCGCCCAGGGGATACTCTCTGTTTCTATAAGTGCCTTTTTGCCTTCCTCGTCTGTGGAAAAACTGTATCTAACCAGAACGAGTGCAGACTTTCGTCCCCAGAGAGACCGCTCGGTGAGAAAACTACAGGTATCTGTATCTCCTTCAAACCAGACCACCTTTTCTCCATCCAGATCGTGAAGAGCCTTGACCATAGAGGATATCTGCCGGTCAAGAAGCATATAGACAGATCTGAGCCTTTCGCTCTTCTCGATCTGCCTTTCGCCTTTTTCCACGGAGGTAATCCCAAGACGGATACTCCCCCCTATAGCGAGGACTATCAACCCAAGAAGAGTGATGGAGATAAGGAGTTCAAGAAGCGTAAAGCCTGTATCTTTGAATTTGTAAATTGGTGTTTTCACTTTGTTGTCGTCTTAATGAGTTTTTCAGTCTTTAGATGAAACACCTTCCCATCCTTTTCTACACGGAGGTCTATCTCGTAAAGGCTGATGGGTAGTGCTTCAAACCTCTCATCTGTGATGTCTTTTATTTCGTAACTTACGAGATAATCTCCTATTGAATCGGAAGCGGAGGTCTCTTCAAGTGAAGGCTCAAGGAGTATTTTCTGCATCTCTGTGGTTGCTATAATGCCAAGTTCTCCCACTTCTGAACTTTTGGTTATGGAACGGAGGGAACCACCAAACAGGCTCATAACACCTATTACCCCAATGGTTACTATTGTAAGTGCAACAAGAACCTCCATCAGAGTAAATCCCTCTTTGCTTGTGAGTCCTGGCATTACTCTGCCCCTCCCTTTGTCAGCACTGCCCCTAAAAGGGGGTCAAGTTCCAGAGTAAAACCTTTACCTCCCCTTTTTATGATCACAGTCTCACCCTCTGTGCCACCTTCAGGGTAAAAGACGAAGCGGTACTTTTCCATTTCTATCTCACCACCATCGGGAGTTTTTATGCTGATACCGGTGCCTTCAGGAAACCTGATCCGTACCTTACCTTCGTAAGTGACGGTCTTTTCGTCCAGGTCAATCTCAAGTGTTTTTTCTAAGCCTGTATATACTGCGCGTTTTGAGGCATACCTCATAAGGGAGGTAAGCGTCCTTACGTCCGATCTGAATCTGTTTGAAGGGACTGAGTTTGCTATACTTATACCCACAAGCCCTGCAATAATCCCGATAAGCAACAGGACGATTATTAATTCAAGGAGAGTAAACCCCTTCTGACCGGTTCCATTATTCATAAACACAGGCATTTTCTAAAAAACTATAACCCTTTAAACCAGATCTGAACGGTGTTAAAAGGTTGTCGAAGCACTCCTTCTAATTACATGGGCAGTTCGTTAATGCTGAAGATAGCAAGGAGTATGGAGATGACGATAAACCCGATTACAAGTCCCATTATCAGGATCAGCGCAGGCTCCAGTAGACTGATAAACCTCCTTACCGATGCCCGAAGGCTTTTTTCGTATGTATCTGCCACCCTGAGCAACATCTCATCGAGTTGGCCTGTCTCCTCACCCACCCGTATCATCGATAGAGCCAGAGGGGGGAATATGCCTGTTTTCTCAATGGGGGTTGCAATCCCCTTGCCCTCCCGTGCTCCGGTAACGAGTTGGTCAATCGCCTCCCTGAAAACCGTATTGGTTATTATCTCCCGGACGTTGGACAGGGCCTGAAGTAGCGGAACTCCACTTTTGAGGAGTGTCCCCAGGGTTCTACAAAACCGTGAAGTCTCTAACCTCACGATTATATCTCCAAGGAGTTTTAGTTTGTAGCCATCCCATCTCCTTCTGCCTTCAGGTGAACGGGTGTATCGTCTGAAGAGATATACCGTTAAGACCATGACCAGTAATATGAGCCATCCCCAGGAACTGATAAAACCGCTAAAGGAGATCAGCATCTGGGTGGGTAGGGGTATGGCCTGCCCCAGGTCTTCAAATATCCTGGCAAACTTTGGTATAACGTAAGTAAAGAGAACGATCAATGATATACCACCGGTTAGTATGAGAATAATGGGGTATATCATTGCAGATATGATGTTTTCCCTCAGTTGGCGTGTTGTCTCAAGAAACTCTACCAACTTATCAAGTACCAGATCGAGGACACCACCTGACTCACCTGCCCTTACCATATTCACATATATCCTGGGAAAAACTTCAGGGTGCTGCCCAAGTGCCTCGGAGAAGGAACTTCCCTCCCTGATGGATTTAAGGATCCCCTCTATTACCGCACGCATGGATTTCTGTTCAGTAATAGTGGAAAGGATGTTAAGGCTTCTGTCAAGTGGAAGCCCTGCGCTCAAAAGGGCGGAGAGTTCCGTTGTAAACAAGAGTATATCAGGTTTTTTTCTGAGCGAAAAGGATATCTTCCGTTCTTTCTTGCCCGGTTTGGAGATACGTATAGGTATTACACCTGTGTCTTTGATCTTCTCAATGGCTGTTTTTTCATCCGGGGCGTTAATGACCCCTTCCTGTATCACCCCGTCTCTTGTGGTAGCCCGGTAAGCAAACAAAGGCATCTCAGACTTCCTGTGTCACCCTGATTACCTCAGAGATGGTGGTAACACCCTGCATAACCTTCTTTGCACCGTCTTCTGAGAGGGTTCTCATACCAGAACTACGTGCTGCCTTTCTGATAGTGGCCGAGTCTGTATCTTTAGATATCAGTTTTCTCAGATCTTCGTCAATGGTAAGGAGTTCAAAGATTCCGGTTCTTCCGTAAAATCCGGTTCCAGCACAATGCTCACAGCCGCTTCCTCTGTATAACGTGATATCCTGGGGTATATTAAGAAGCATTCTTTCTTCAGGAAGTGTATCGTGATCGACCTCTTTGCATTCAGGGCAGATCTGTCTGACCAGCCTCTGAGCAAGTATCCCCCTCAGGGTTGAAGCAAGTAGATACCCCTCAACACCCATGTCTATAAGCCTCGTTATGGCACTTGGTGCATCGTTTGTGTGGAGGGTGGAAAACACAAGATGTCCTGTCAGGGATGCCTGTATGGCTATCTCAGCAGTCTCAAGATCCCTTATCTCACCGATCATGATTATGTCCGGATCCTGACGCACTATATGCCGCAGGGTATTGGCAAAGTTGAGCCCTATCTGTGGCTTTACCTGTATCTGGTTGACCCCCTTCAACTGGTACTCTATGGGGTCTTCCACGGTTATTATCTTTTTTTCAGGACTGTTTATCTTGTCCAGGGCGCCGTATAAGGTGGTGGTCTTGCCGCTGCCGGTTGGGCCGGTTACGAGAATTATACCGTTTGGAAGCCCAATAAGTCTGTTAAATGAACTCAACGTGTCTTCGGGAAACCCGAGTCTTTCAAGGTCTATTACAATGCTCTCTCTATCGAGCAACCTGATCACAACGCTTTCGCCGTGAAGCACCGGTATGGTAGATATTCTCATGTCTATATCCTTGCCGGATACCTTTAGTTTTATCTTACCGTCCTGTGGAAGCCGTCTCTCAGCGATGTTAAGTTTTGCCATTATCTTGATTCTCGATATTATTGCAGGCTGAAGCCTTCTTGGGGTGGATTCTACCTCATGAAGCACCCCGTCTATTCTGTAACGAACTTTCAGTTCATCTTCGTATGGCTCAAGGTGAATATCGCTTGCACGATTTTCCACGGCACGGGTGATTATAAGATTTACGAGTTTTATTATTGGAGCCTCCGAAGCGAGGTCTTTCAGGTGGCCAATATCCTCCTCCTCTTCAGTTACCTCTTCATAACTCAACTGGTCTATATCTTCAATAATCTTGTTTATAGTGGTCTCTTTACCATAGAACTTCTCTATGTATTCGGTGATCTCATCCTGATTACCCTGATATGCAAGAATCTTTGCACCGGTTGCATATTCAAGTGCCTCAATCACATCAGAGCGGGACGGATCATCCATTACGACCTCAATCGTGCCGTCTTTAATCTCCACCGGAATTACACGATTTTCCCGCAAAAACCGAGAGGATATCCCATTAAGCACAAGGGGAACCTTTGGGAGTTCCCTTATCATATACTCACCAGCCATATCATAATATAACAGAAATATCTGGTTTAATTGTAGTTGTTTTGTTATAATAGACTTCATAATATCTTCACATTTGGGGATTATACTTTATCAAAGGTAACAGATCTATCTAAAACCATAGAAAGGAGAAGCAATGAGGAAGAAACTAAGGTACATTGCACATGTGGGGATCATCATTGCAATAACCGTCTTTGGTGCGTCTGCCGTTATGGCGCAGACCAAACCGGTTTCCAAAGACGATGCAAAGAAGGTCCTTGAGGGGTTTGCTCCCGGCATCAATATCATCTCGGTAACCGAATCGCCCATCAAGGGGCTATATGAGGTGATAGTGGAGACGGGGGGTAAGAAGTCGATAGTTTATCTCGACTCTGAGAAGAAGAATCTCGTGTTGGGGCAGATAGTTGATGTGGTGAGCAAGAGGAATATAACAAAGGAGAAGTTTGATGATATCAACAGGGTGGATTTCTCAAGCATTCCCCTGGATGATGCCATACTGCTCGGAAGTGCTGATGCCAAGCACAAGGTGGTCGTATTTGACGACCCCGAGTGACCATACTGTGCCAGACTTCATCCGGTGATGAAGCAGGTTATAGAGAAGAGAAATGATGTGGCCTTTTATCTGAAGATGTTTCCCCTTACCAGGATTCATCCGAAGTCTTACAAAAAATCCAAGGCCATATATTGTGCTTCGAAGAAATCCAATGCTGAGGGGCTTGCCATGCTTGAGGATGCCTATGCAAAGAAGGAACTCCCTGAGCCTTCGTGCGAGACTGATGTTATAGATAAAAACCTTGCCCTTGGGCAAAAACTCGGCATATCCGGTACCCCAACACTCATATTCCAGGATGGAAGAAAGAAGAGTGGAGCCATGAGTTTTGAGGCACTTAACCGGTTGATTGACCAGACGGGAAAGTAATATAACCTCTAAAGAGAACCGGAGGTCAGTGGTGTAAATACCTGCCTCCGGTTTTTTGTATTTTATAATCAGTAAATTTTACTGAGGACGTAAAGAAAGGCTATCAGTAATACGATGATTCCTACCGTGAACCAGTAGAGCCTCCTTGTGCGGTTTACATCCCCTGTTGAGTTACACCACTGGCACTCTTCGGACTCTTCTTCTTTTTCTTCTCTCTTTGACTCTTCCATATTCAAAATAACTCCACAACCACCTCTTCACCCTCGTACAGGCCGGTCTTTTCCGGGGGTATTCTTATAAGACCGTCTGCCCTGACGAGCGTCATTATAAGACCTGATTTTCCAAGTACAGGTGTTGCAATAAATCTGCCGTCCTCTCTGTGGAGCCTTACTCTCACATTGTCTTCACGACCGGAAAGTGAGGAGATGTTCTCTGACAGAAATGCCCTTATCCTCCTTGAGTGCTCTTTGACATCCGGTGTCACCTCACCGGTGAATCTTCTCAGGACAGGGCGAACAAACCGGAGAAAAGATACCGACACAGCAGCAGGATGGCCGGGAAGACCGTAAACGATCTTTCTGTCTTCCACCACTGATACAAGGAGGGGTTTCCCCGGCTTTATCGAGACACCGTGAAACAGGATTTTCGAGCCCTCTATTGATTCAAGGACACGCTCGATGTAATCCCTTGTGCCAGCCGAACTGCCGCCTGTGATAAGAACCACTTCAGAGGCATCAATAGCCTTTAAGACGGTGTCCCTTATAAGTTCAAAATCATCTCTTAAGATGCCTGCCCTTACAGGTATTCCCCCATGCTCAAGCACAAGCCCGTATAGGTTATGTGAGTTTACATCCCTCACCTTGCCTAATTGTATGGGTTTGTCGGAGGGGAGGATCTCATCACCGGTGGATATAAGCGTGACCACAGGTTTTTTGAATACCGGTATCCTTGTTATCCCCATACCCCCAAGGGCTGCCACATCCTGCGGTCTCAGTTTTGAACCCTTTTTGAGGATTAACTCGCCTCTCTTTAGATCCTCGTCCCGGCGTATTATGTTTTCCCCTGGGCCTACCGCACTAAAAACCTCCACAAGGGTAGGGCTTACCATGTTTGTGTCCTCAAGCATGATCACACTGTCTGCCCCGGCAGGTAACATTCCACCGGTGGGTATCTTTGCAGCCTCTCCAGGCAGTATCTCAAATTCAGGCACCTTACCCATCAGCACCTCACCCTTGATCTTTAGATACTGGGGTGTGGTTTCGGTTGCACCAAATGTATCGGACGACCTGACGGCATAGCCGTCCATTGTGGATCGGTCGAAACCTGGCAGTTCTTCCCGTGAGAAGATGTCTTCACATAGTATCCTACCGTAGGCACTTTCTAACGATACGATTTCGGTGCCGGTCGGGGCAAAGGGAAGGGAAAGAAGCATCTCTTCTGCCTCCTTAACAGGCAGTAGTTCACCTCTTCCAAGAACGTCCTTCATTTATCTCCCTTATAATGGATGTAAATATCCCGTCCCTCGACTGGGCAACGGGGTCGTACCTGAGAACCCGTGAACATTCGCCCTTTTCGATAATATCGACCATTCGCTCAAGGGATTTTTTGTGGAGGTTCTTTATTCTTTTAGATGAGGGTATCCATGTGAGTTGGCTGTTTCTGTCCAGAAACCCGTTCATCCTCTGAGGAGTGAGAAAGGACAGATAGACCATTCCCTTGAAAAGGTTCTTATTGGTCTTTACGGAAAAGAAAGGGCTCCTGAGCGTTTTTTCAAGAAACCGGTCATTTCTCCTCTGCACACGCTTGCTTATCATTATGGCCATCAGCCAGTACCTGCGGCCAACAAGACTGTCAGACTTAAGTTCAGAGATTGTGTGGCCTGCATACCTGCTGCCTTCCACCAGCCTTCCATGAGCCACTGTATCGGCAGCAAGGTGGGCAAGATAGCCGTAGACAAAGGCTCGTTCCTGTCGGGTGGATACGGCCTCAAGTAGTTCAAGCCCTACGTCCCAGGAGTGGGTGTTCCTTGTCTCCGGAAGGAACTTCTTTCCAAGAATTGAATCCGCCATCAGGTTTCCATACAAAAAATCCTCCCGGTATCTCTTGATAAGTGATGCCACGGCAGGAGTAAGTGCAGGGAGAAGAGAGAATATCTCATTGCCAAGATACATGTGTGTAAGGGGCCCCCACGCCAGGGCATTTTCTGGGATAAAGATAATGGTTACGACAATGGATAAGAGAAAGAGAATCATCGTTTTGTTCCTTTCAGAAATGATATAAGAAGACGGGTGCCCACGCCGGTTGCACCCACGGGATAGCAGGGTTTTTCCTTATCTGTCCAGGCGGTGGATGCGATGTCTAAGTGAGCCCACGGGGTGTCTTCGGCAAACTCCTTGAGAAAATACCCGGCGGTAACAAACGCCCCAGACCTTCCGCCTGTATTCTTAAGGTCTCCAAACTCTCCCTTTATATACTCTTTGTATTCATCAAAGAGGGGCATCTCCCAGACCTTTTCACCTGTTACAGATGAGGCATTCTTTATGCCCTGGAGCAGGTCTTTATTGTTACCCATCAGGCCTATCGCCTCGTTTCCCAGTGCAATTGAGCATGCACCCGTTAATGTTGCTATATCTATTATAGCCAACGGCTTTAATCTTCTGGAATACCCTATTGCATCGGCAAGTGTGAGCCTGCCTTCAGCATCTGTGTTGAGGATTTCTACAGTCTTTCCGGTAATTGTGCGGACTATATCGCCGGGCTTTGATGCGGTGCCACCAGGGAGGTTCTCGGTGGCAGGTAATATCCCTGTGACGTTTACAGGGAGGCCTGCCTTTTTAAGGTACTGGAAAACTCCAAGAACGGCTGCCCCACCGGACATATCGTACTTCATCTTTTCCATTCCCTCTGATGGTTTAAGAGAGAGGCCACCGCTGTCAAAGGTTACCGACTTGCCTATCAGGACGTATTCCTTTTTAAATGAGGGGTTGCCTCTGTACTTCAGGATTATAAGGCATGGCTCTTTTGATGAACCTCTGGATACCGAGAGAAATGCCTCCATACCCAGCCGTTCTAATGCCCGTTTTCTGATCACCTGAACCTTGATTCGAGAAGATGCAAGTTCTCTGGCCTTTTCGGCAAGACCAAGGGGGTCTAAGTGGTTTGCGGGGGTGTTGATCAGGTCACGAGCATAGTTGGTGGCACCTGCAGAGAGAGTAACCTCTCTTAATGAGTTGGATTTTGATTTTGTCTCCCGGCCGGTAAACTGTAGTTCCCTGATCTTGAGTGGATTTTTCTCTTTTTTAAACTCAGAATATGTGTAATTTCCAAGTAAAAAACCCTCCGTAAAGGCCGCTTCTGCATCTGAGATGACCATAAGTGGTTGAGAAAAAACAGTGAGGCGTGATATCCTTTTGCCTCTTAGATGAGAAGCGGTCTTTCCACCAGCCTTTCTTATCTTTTCAGCATTAACTTCCTGGGCCTCTCCCATCCCAAGCATAAGGAGAAATGATGCTGATATGCCTGATGGTGAAGGGAGGAGTAAAAGTTCAAGAAACTCTCCTTTAAAAAAGCCATCTTTGATAGGTTTTTCTATAAGGGTTTTTATCTCAGGGAGGCCACCGTAAGGTTCGGGCGTCTGCCCTTTAAATACTGGGAGCAGCAGAATATCGGTCTTTATCCTATCAGGCCTTCTGTTGGTAAAAGAAAATTTCACCTTTTATTTTAAAATAAAACCCGGTAGTTTTGCCATTACTATTTTTGGGATTTCCAATGCAGGCAAAGTGATGTAAACCTGTGCCGATACCTGATTTGGTACTCTTTGATTTTACTAATATCTGTATTAGTAATGCCAACAACCCTGACGGAGAAGGGCAGGCTGAACTCGGGAGAAAC
>CAYMML010000010.1:0-30670 GCA_964391515.1 uncultured Thermodesulfovibrio sp.
ATATTGGCGTTTTGAATTGTTTTTATTATCTTAAGGCAGGCTAAACAGAAGCAACAAACAATCGCCGTTTAAGCATCTTCTACATTATTCTTTAGCGGGGGTTAATAAAGCAAAACCTGTGAATCCTTTCACCTTTACAGGATGCCTTCCTGGAGTACTTTGTATCAATAAGATAGGCAGGTGTATCTTTCTGCTTGTAACCCGCTTCTGAAAAGACTTCCCTTATCTGAAGGGCATATTCCTCATGGTCGGTTGCAACGATTACAAAACCATCTTTTTTCAGGCGGTTTTTAAGCAGTTCTACAAACTCTTTTTTTATGAGCCTTCTCTTATGGTGCCTCTTTTTAGGCCAGGGATCAGGAAAGAGGATGTATATGCCCGAAAGGGAGTTTGCTGGAACCGATTCCTTTAGAAAATGGTATGCCTCAGAATTCACGATTCTGATGTTTTTGAGTGCACCTGGCTGGTTTTGTCTTTCTTTTTCGATCTTTCTGAGTAGTTTTGCTATCCCCGGCATATAGTACTCTATGCCTATGTAGTTATTTTCTGGATGTTCAAGTGCCTCTCTGAAAAGAAAGTCTCCACTTCCGAACCCGATCTCTACAAAGGTATCTGCATCCCTGTGGAAGGTCTTTTCCAGATCAAGGGGTAGGGTGGGATCGATCAAGAACTGTGGTAGAAGGTTATCAAGTGCGCTTTTTTCAGCGCTACTCATCCTCCCGGATTTCCGCCCGAATGTCTTTACCTTTTTTGGAAGCATTAATAGTGGAATGAAGAGGCTAAATCAATTTAATCAGTTCAACGCTATCAGGCTGACCCTGTTTCTTCCTTTCTCTTTTGAGTTATAGAGCGCCCTGTCGGCGGCGTCTATAATTTTACTCTTTTTGACCTCCTTTTGTCCCCCCATATAGGTGGTAACACCGAGGCTTATGGTGATCTTTGTCATTGTACCGTTTAGATCCATCGGGCAGGACTCTACCGCCTTTCTCAGCCGCTCGGCAAGGACTGCAGCACCTTTCAGGTCGGTCTCGGGAAGGATGATTGCAAACTCCTCACCCCCGTATCTTGCTGCAATGTCTGATGTCCTGATAGTGTTCTCAATGATCTTTCCAAGCGTCTTCAAGACCTGATCACCCCTCTGATGGCCGAATGTATCGTTTATCTGCTTGAAGTGGTCTATGTCTATCAGTATAAGGGAAAGTGGCCTCTGGTAGCGGGCTGCCCTTTTTATCTCTCTTTCCATTATCTCCTGGAAGTACCGGTGGTTGTAAAGCCCTGTCAGTCCATCACGAAATGCAAGGGTTCTGAGCCTTTCATTTGCCTCTTTCAACTCCATAGCAAGGGACTCGGCACGCTCCTTTTCCCTTCTTAATTGTAAAACTATCTGTTCGTATGAGCGGTTTAGTTTGCCAAGTTCCTCGTTTGCCTCAAGGAGGAGTTCAGAGTAGGGCTTCATACTGCCCGAATCAATATCAAATGCCGAGAGTGCCTCAAGTGTCTTCTCTGCAGCGGTGTCAATAAACTGGGTGGTAAACTCTTGAGGTTTACCGAACTCCTTTTGGAGGTAATTCCTCAGACGATCGAGTTTATCAAGTCCACGGTCTGAGTGGTAGAAAGATGACATCAGGTCAGCCACCTTGAGTATCCCCACGGTGTCTTTCAGATCCTGTGGGAATTTCGGTTCATGATGGTAGTGGATAGGGAGGTAGATGCTTTCGGGAAGCCCCCACTTTTTCAAAAGTTCGGAGCCAATGAGTTGGTGGTCAATTCCAAGGATTTTACGCTCACATTCTATCAACGGTCTGCCGCATATTCGTTTTTCGTCAAGGACAGCCTGGTACTCCTCCGGCATGGAGATAAAGAGAATGATGACACCGATGTCCATGAGAAGTGCGGTGACGAATGTATTGTCGGTCTTTTTGCTTATCTCCTTGGCAAATATCTCCGCCGTAACCGCATTTGTGACAGACCTCCGCCAGAAGTGCATGAAGTCAAACCCCTTTTCCTTTGATTTCATCAGGTTAGTGGCGATCATGAAAGAGAGGGCTATATTCTTCAGGGCATCCACACCGATGATGCTTACAGCCTTCTCAAGGCTGTCCACTTTGTAAGGCAGGGCATAAAATGAGGAGTTTACCAGACTGAGTATCTTTGCCGTGAGAGCCGGATCTGATGATATTATCCTGGATAACTCCTCAAAGGATGAGTCTTCCTTCCTCACCTCGTTCAGGAGTTTTACCGCTATTGCAGGTGGTGAGGGAAGTTTTAAGGAGTTGATGTCAACGGTTTTCTTTTCTGCAGTCTGCATCATATTACTCTCCCCTTTTTTATACATCTTATCGGAAGATATCTGAAAAACTTTAGGGGGAATTCTTTATTTTTACCACCCTTGTCCAGATGGTCTCAAACTGAGTAGATGCCTCACTGGCAGCCCCTTCATTTTTGAAAACCCCAAATACGGTGGTTCCGCTACCTGAAAGCAGGGTATGAATTGCGCCAAGTTTTAAGAGTGTCTTCTTGATGTCCACGAGTTCAGGCATCAGCCTTAAGGCAACCGCCTCCAGGTCGTTTTCAGAGAGGCTGATAAGGGAGGTGATATTACCGGTTGAAAGTATCTCTTTTACTTTCGTAAGATCCAATGGAGGGCTGTATCTATTCAGATTACTGTAGACCCTTTTTGTGGAAAGCCCGCAATGAGGCTTAACGAGGAGAAGAGTAAGTTCAGGGAAAGTAAATCCCAGTGGATCGATGTTCTCGCCCCTTCCCCTTACGATGGATGGGACAGGCTGTATGAAGAAAGGGACATCAGAGCCGATATGAGCCCCCAGTGACCTCAGTTCTTCCACGGTAAGGCCGACATTCCAGAGTCTATTAAGCCCTGAAAGGGTGCAGGCGGCATCGGAACTGCCACCACCAAGCCCTGCCTCAAGGGGGATTTCCTTATGGCATGTTATCCTTGCCCCCAGTTTTACGCCGGTTTCCTGCTGGAGTATCCGGGCCGCCTTGTATATGAGGTTTTCTTCCTGGGGAATAAAGGGTATGGATGTGACTGAAATATGATCGGCCTCTTCTATTTCCAGAGAATCGTAAAGACTGACGGGCAGGAAAAGTGATTGCAGATCATGAAAGCCGTCTTGCCGTTTTCCAATTACTTTTAAGAACCAGTTTATCTTTGCAGGTGCCCTTAGGGTGATTTTCACTGTGCCGTGATGTCCTGGATCTTTTTCTCCAGTTTTTCCCTTATCCCCTCCTCCTTTTCGTGAAACTCAAGCCCCTTCTGGTAGGCACGGAGGGCGTCAGCCTTTCTGCCGAGTTTTAAATAAATATCACCCAGATGGTCGTATATCACAGGGTCGTTATCCACAAACCTGATTGCCTTCTCAAGTGCCTCAAGCGCCTCTTTGTACCTCCCCATCTGATAATAAACCCAGCCAAGGCTATCGATAATATAACCGCTTTCAGGCTTTAACTCAAGCGCCTTCTTTACCAGACGGAGTGCCTCTTCAAGGTGAACCCCCTTTTCGGCATAACTATATCCCAGATAATTAAGTGCATCGGGATGGTCCGGGTTGAGTTTCAGGGTGGTCTTGAGTTCTTGCACCATCTCATCGAAAAGACCCTTCTTTTCAAGTATCACCGCAAGGTTGAAGTGGAGTTCGTCGTCGTCAGGAAACCTCTTGATCCCCTCCCTGACCGTTTCCTCAGCACTCTTCAGGTCTTTGAGTTTTATGTAATCCTGTGCCATATAGACATAGTATTGCGGTTTGCTCTCGATAGAGAGTATCTCCTCATAGGTTTTGACCGACTCGTCATACCGCTCCTGTGCACCGTACAGGAAGGCAAGATGAAGCAAGGCGTTAAGGTTTTTTGGATCCATCTCAAGGAGTTTCTTTAACTCCGTAATGGCCTCATCGTACCTCTTCAGCATCTCAAGGCTGAGGGCGAGGAAGTACAGTGTTGACTTATCCCGGGGCATCCCGGCAAGAACCAGCCTGAACTCATCAAGTGCCTTTTCGTACTCCCTGTTTTCCAGATATAGGAGGCCAAGCCTCTTGTGGATTTCAAGGTTTTTTGGCAATGCCTCTGTTATCTCCTCAAGTTGACCGATCGCCTCCGGGAGTTTCTCCTTCTTGATGTATAGGCGGCTTAACCGTTCACGAGCCTGCAGGTTGTGAGGGTTGAACTCAAGCGTTTTTTTGTAATACTCCTCTGCCTGGTCGTCCCTTCCCCGTTTTTCACTGATTATTCCGAGGTTGTAATAGGCGGCATCAAAGTCCTCTTTAAGTTCAATGGCCTTTCTGTAGTATCTTTCAGCACCATCAAGGTCATCCTTGTCCAAGTAGATTGAGCCTATATAGTAAACCGCCATAAGGCTGTCGGGCTTTTTCTCAAGGAGGTCTTCAAGCACACTTATGGCATCGTCATACTTTTTGTCAGATGCAAGTATCACCCCAAGAAAGACATAGGCGTCATAATCTTCAGGGTCAAGGGAGATGACCTTTCTGTATATCTCGGCCGCCTCTGACTTTCTGTTCTGTCCGTTATACAACTGTCCAAGTAGTTTGAGGGCTGGAAGATACCGGGGAAAACCCTTTACAATCTCCTCTGTTAGTGTTGTTGCCTCCTTAACCTTCCCGGTCTTTACAAGCATGGATGCCACCTGAACCTTCAAAAAGGGAGACCTGGGGTCTGCCTCAGATGCCTTCCTGTAATATGTAAGTGCATCCTCGTAACGGCTTTCAATTTCAGCCTGGTATCCAAGCATGTAATTGAGGTATGAGACATCCGTGGGAGATGAGGGGTAAAGGGGGAGGGGTTTTTTCTTAACCGCCTTGTGGCTGATAGTTATCTGCTCTTTCCCTTGCATTGACGCACATGCAGGGAGCAGTAACAGCATTATAAAAACCAATATTAGACGATTTTTCATAAACTTAATTATCACATAAAAAACGGTGGTGGGTCAAACAGGGAAGGGATGATACTGAGTTGCAGGGGAGGGGGAGCCAAATCCCCCTCCCGGTTTTTTTTCAGATCAACAGGAACTCTTACACTTACAGGTGCTTGAACTCGTCTTTACGACCTTTCTGATTTTCATTATGAAAACACCTCCCTTTCATAGGGTATCCACCGCTTCATGCGGTATCTGCTTCTGTCTCATTATAACATATTTCATTACATTGTCAATCAGTTTCTCAGTTTCTCTGGATCTGCATGGGGAATATAAAGTGCGCCTGGAAACTCCTGCATGAATTCGGAACTGGTATTCATCTCCATGTAGGTTATCTTTTCCCTGATCTCCTTCACTTCCTTGAGTAGAGAGACATCTCCAAGCAGCATCTCCGCCCCTCTGATCGCAGTGTTACCAAGTGGCTTAAACCGTCTTGGAGGTATATCCGGAAGCATCCCAAGCGCAACCGCCTTACCGGCATCAAGCCCTGTTCCAAGGGCACCGGCAATCAATATCTCCTCTATATCCTGAAAACCAAGCCCAAGGGTATGTACCAGGACTGCCAGGGATGCAAACATGCCCGCCTTGCTCCTGAGAAAGTTGTCTATCTCCCGTTCAGTGATCATGATATCCATCTCCGGTATTATTTTAAGTGAACCCTCTCCGTCAACAAGAACCGTCTCTGCCTTATCGGTAAACCTGCCCCTATTGTCGATAAGCCCGTGGCTGTAGAGTTCATAAATAAGATCCACCACCCCCGAACCACAGAGCCCCTCGGGCGGTGCATCGCCAATGGTTTTATAGAGGAACCTTCCGGTCTGTGGGTTGTAAGTCACCTTGTAGATGCTGCCTTTGTCTGCCTTTTTGCCGGAGCGGAAAATGCCATCCTCAAGTGCAGGGCCTGCCGCTCCTGCACCTACCAGAATCCAGTCACGGTTACCGATGACTATCTCTGCATTGGTTCCCACATCTATAAGAACGGTTGGGGCATCTTTGCGGTGAAGGCCGGATGAGAGTATACCGGAGATTATATCTCCACCCACATAACTTCCTGCGTTAGGAAATGTATAAACGATGGCATCAGGGTTTATGCCTATTGATAATTCACCTGCGAAGACCGTAGGGAACTCGTGAGCAACCGGGATATAGGGTTCAACCGGAATGTTTTCAACCGGAAGACCGTGTAGAAAGTGAGCCATTGTGGTGTTTGCCGAGATTGTCAGTGCATAAACATCTTCCGGCCTTATCCCGTTTTCTTCAAGGAGTTCCTGAATAAGGGCGTTTATCCCGCCAATGAGTGTCTTTCTGAGTTCTTCCCCCCTGCCTCCCATGGCAAGTTGTATCCTTGTAAGTATATCCCTTCCGAAAGATACCTGGGGGTTTTCCCTTTTAAGGGGTTCAGAGGCATCCTGGCCTGACATCTCCATGACGGAGGCAACAAGGTTTGTGCTTCCGATATCAAGTGCTATTGCGTAACACCGATTTGCATCAACGGAAATGACCTTTTTAGGTGGGATTTCAGATATAACCAGAGAGACATGAAACCCGGATTTTCTGATCGTTTCTGGAAGGACTTTCAATAATGACGGCAGGATGGATAAATCTTCAATGCCTGTAGATTCAATGAGCCTTTCAAGGTCAGCCCGCTTGTCATCAGAAGAGGGTGGGGGGAGGCTTACTTTCCTTAACGATACAAAAGGGGTGCTCATTGTTCATATACAACCTTGCCCATATTCTCTGTGTTGTACCCACCAAGGGATCTGACGGAATCTCTGAACTCCCTGTCGGAGTAAATAATCTCAAGAACCGCCCTCAGAGGCGGAAAGTCCTCAAACTCTCCGGGTATGATTATGTCGTAATTTTCCACGGCAACTGGTATAAAGTCCAGATCAAGTGCAATGGCTGCCGTGAGGATTCCCATTCCGGCATCTGCCACGCCTGACTTTACTGCTGATGCCACACCCATATGGGTGTATTCCTCACGATCGTAGCCTTGTATTTGTGAAGCCTCTATGCCAGCATCACGAAGACACTTGTCAGTAAGGAGTCTTGTGCCTGAGCCCTTCTGCCGATTAATGAAAACCACATCATTTCTGATGAGGTCTCTTATCCCTTTTATTGATTTAGGGTTGCCCTTTGGGATTATAAGACCCTGCTCCCGGTCGAGAAGCCTTATTAGTTTTAACGGGACACCGGGTAGCAAATTCTTTATAAAAGGTATGTTGTACTCACCACTTTCCTCATCAAGCAGGTGGGTGCCCGCAAGATGCGCCTCGCTGCGCCTTATTGCCGATATCCCTCCCATAGAGCCTACATGGGCAGATGAGAGGCTGTAATGGGGGTGGAGTTTCCTGAGGTGATTTGCAAGGATATCGATGGAGTTGTCGTGGCTTCCTATCATGACAACGGTGTTTTCTATTTCGGCCCTCGACTTGAGAAGTCGTGCCTCCACCTCTGTCCCAGGGGCTATACCCTCGCTCATTTCGGGTATCTCGATAATCCCATCCGCCCTCTGAAGGGTCATGATGGCACCTGCACCCCTTCCCACAGGGGTTGCCATCAACCTACCTTTTACACTGCCTATCTTTACCCGTAAAAACTCATGTCTGCCGGGAGATGATCTTACCGGTCTTGAGAGCATAACCATGGCCTTATCGTCTCCTTGAAGGGGTATCCCCTGTAGTTTGTAAAGCAGAGGCAAACAGAAGAGTTCAAAGGTGATATAGGCACTTACAGGGTATCCGGGTATCCCCAGAAAGGGTTTTTCCCCTATCCTTCCAAGGAGTACCGGTTTACCCGGCCGTATCCTGATGCCGTGGACTATTACCTCACCAAGTTCCCGAACCACCTGGGGCATGAAGTCACGGGTGCCGGCAGATGAGCCTGCTATTGTTATAATAATATCACAATTATTCAAATGCTTAGATATTGCTTCTTTAAGTAAAGTTTTATCGTCTGGGATTATCTCCGTCCTTATACACTCTCCTCCGTGTTCTGTAATAACCCCACCAAGCATATAACTGTTAAAATCAGGTATCTTTCCTTTCCCGGGGGGTGTTTCAGGTGGCACTATCTCATTTCCGGTGGGAATGATAACCACCCTTGGTTTTTTTCTTACGGAAATGTGGGTATTACCACCTGCGAGTATTGCTCCAATATCTACGGGTCTTATCCTGTGGTTCTCAGGCAGGATGAGTTCGGTCTTTACTATGTCTTCACCCACAGTGCGGACGTTCTGGTATGGGGTGGCAGGCTGGTAAAATGTGATATGACCGTTCTTGACCTGAAGTTCTTCTATCATGATTACGGCATTAAACCCATCAGGAAGCGGTTCTCCGGTATTTACCTCCACCGCCTGTTCTCCGATCTTCAACCTCTTCGGGCTGGTCTCTGAAGCCCCAAATGTGTCTTCAAACCTTACTGCATAGCCATCCATTGCAGAGGCATTATATGATGGTGAGGAGTGAAGGGCGGTAACTGCTGAGGCGGTTATACGGCCAAGAGACTCTGTTACCGGTATATTCTCGGGCTGTAGGGGGGGAATATCCTGAATAAAGGAAAGCCACCTCTCCCTTGCCTCATCAAGGGAGATATTTTCAGGGTAGATCCTTCTCTCTAAATCCTGGTTTTTCAATGATTGTGAGAAAACTGAGACAGGAGGTCAGTGGCCTGAAGACTCCCCTTTGCCCTGGAGTTCAAGAACCTTTTCTTCTCCTTTTTGCATCCTTGAGTGTCCCTCAAAGACTCCACCTTCGATGATAACGAGTTTCGGGGATGTTATGTCACCTCTTAACTGCCCCTTTGATTTTATCTCCACCGAGTTTGATGCTATTACATTTCCTTCAACCGAGCCTGCCACCGCAAGACCCGTTGCTGATATATCACCTATAACCTTTCCCTTTGGTCCCACCATGACCCAGTCTGACCTGATATTGCCCTTCACGGTGCCGTCAATCCTTACCGTGCCCTTTACCTCTATCTCGCCCGTTATAACGGAGTTTTCTCCAATAACCGTCTCAACCTTATCGTACTTTTTATTTAACATTTGATGCCTCAAGGAGATAGGGTTTAGGGTTTACAGGTTTCTTATCAAGCCAGATCTCGTAGTGGACATGGGGGCCTGTGGTATTTCCGGTGGAACCAACAAAGGCGATAATATCGCCCCTGTGAACCTTCTGGCCTACCTTTACAAGTACCTTCTTGTTGTGGGCGTAGGCGGTTGTGTAACCAAAGCCGTGTTCTATAACCACCAGCCTGCCACTTCCTCCACTCCAGCCGGCAAAACTGACAATGCCGTCTGCCGTGGCCCTTACGGGTGTGCCAGGCCAGGCGGCTATATCGACACCGGAATGAAAATCACGCCTGCCGGTCTTCGGGTGAATTCTCCAGCCGAAATTGGAACTGATATAGCCTGTTTCTACGGGGCTTCCCTTGGGGGTGGCGAAGTATATATCCCTTTGCTGTCTGAGATAATCACGAATCTCACCAACCGTATCCATAGCCTTTTCGATCTGCTTCTTTAATACCTCCATGTCGAGTGAGCCGGTATCGGAGGTATCAAGTGCCTCTAATATCTCCTCTCTGTCTTTGAGTGCAAAAAGGCGCTTGAACTCTGCCTCAGCGGTTTTCAACGACAGGAGTGTGCTCTGCACCTCAGAAAACCGGTTTTTGTAGAAGTCCCTTTGTGAAGCAACCTCGTCAAAACTTTTTGCCTTTATCCCCGACCGTATTGAGTAGATACTGATGGCTCCCCAAAGGATAAAGAATAAAATAATAACTACCACAGGTATTTTAAACCTTAAGGGGCGCCTCTGGATGTCGGGGATAAGCATGATTGTAACCGGGGAAAAGACCTTCTTGAGTTGTTTAAGTACCCTAAACATAGAATACCCCCTTTTGTCCTTCCTTTATAATTCCCAAAAGATAAGGTTCATACCCTTCGTCTTTAAGTATGCTCATGATGGAATCGGATACTCCGGGCTCTGATATTATAATAAAACCGGTTCCAATATTAAAGGTTTTTTCCATCTCGGTGAAATCCAGCATACCAAGATTTCTTATGAGGGAGAAGATGGGAAGTTCAGGAAGAGATGACCTGTCGATCTCCGCCCTCACACCATCAGGGAGTATCCTGACCAAATTACCCGATATACCACCACCGGTGATATGTGCCATACCTTTTACGGGGATTTTGCTTTCAAGCACCTTCTTGATCCCCTTAACATATATCCTGGTAGGCCTTAACAACTCTTCCCAGAGAGGCACACCCAGTTCTTCAAAGATATGTTCCGGAGAGTATCTGTTTACCTCAAAGAAGAGTTTTCTCACAAGCGAAAACCCGTTGCTATGAAGACCGTTTGATTTGATGCCTATGATATGGTCTTCAGGAGAGATTTTCGAGCCGTCAATTATGCAGTCTCTGTTTACAACACCAACAGCAAAACCGGAAAGGTCATACTCACCTTCATCGTAAAAACCGGGCATCTCAGCAGTCTCACCACCAATAAGAGAGCAGCCCGCCTCAAGACAACCCCTTGCAATCCCCTTTACCACCTCTGATGCCTTTTCAGGATTGAGTTTACCGGTAGCAAAATAATCAAGGAAAAAAAGTGGTTCTGCCCCAAGGGTTAGAATGTCATTTACACACATGGCAACCAGGTCTATTCCGACGGTGTCGTGTCTGTCCACCATAAAGGCGATCTTTAACTTTGTGCCCACACCATCAGTGCCGCTTACGAGTACAGGATCGGTATATCTGCTTGTATCAAGTGAAAAGAGTGAACCAAACCCCCCTATGCCGGTGAGAACCTCTCTTCTGAAGGTCTCCTTCACGAGGGGGCTGATTATTTTTACAAACCTCTCACCCTCGTCTATATCCACTCCTGCATCTTTATAAGTAATACCTTTTTGTTCCACCATGATATTTTGCATAATTTTCTTTATTTAAGCAAGGGTTATCTGTTAAATTAAACGGCTATGAGAATAATCAAGGGCATCAACAACTGGGAGGGTTCAGGAACACCTGACCTTGCGGTAACAATCGGTAACTTCGATGGTGTTCACCTGGGGCACCAGAAGATCATGAAAAGGCTGGCTGAGGTGGCACAAAAGAAGGGGCTTGAAAGTATGGTAATCACATTTGACCCCCATCCTACAAAGGTTCTTTTTCCGGACAGGGACTTGAAACTCCTCACAACAACTGAGCAGAAACTCAAACTTATAGAAAAGACAGGGGTTTCTGCAGTGCTTATTATACCTTTTGACAAAGAGTTTTCCAGAATGCCTGCCGGGGATTTTATAAAGGATATCCTGGTTAGAAAACTTAAAGTAAAACATGTAATAATAGGGCATAATTACCGGTTCGGTAAGGGAAAAACCGGCAACACACAGATGCTCAGAAATTATGGGAGAAGATATGGCTATTCACTGAATGTGGTAAGGAACATGAAGATAGGGGGGTTTACAGTAAGCAGTACCAGGATAAGGCAACTCCTCCACTGGGGCAGAGTGTGTGAGGCATCGACTCTACTTGGCCGTCCATATTCCATTCATGGTGAGGTGGTAAAGGGAGCCGGCAGGGGCGGAAGCATCCTTGATACGCCCACTGCAAACATAGCCACTCCTCAGGAACTGATGCCCCGTGAAGGGGTATATGCCGTAAGGGTAAGGATGGGAGATAGACTCTACGATGGGGTGGCAAATATAGGTAAGAACCCGACCTTTGACGGTAAGAGGATGAGTTATGAGGTGCATCTGTTCGGGTATAGTGGAAACCTCCTGGGGAGGGAACTTACGGTGTATTTCATCGACCGGCTTCGGGGCGAAAAACGGTTTTCATCTCCAGAGGAGTTGAAAGAGCAGATCATTAAGGATATAGATATTGCTAAGATGATCTTAAAGGAGTACAGGGTCGACATCGATCCGTAATGTAAACCCCATTTCGGTCAACCTTTCTTCATAATCCTTGACCTTTTGTTGAAGCATCTCAAACTCACCCCCCAGAAAGATTAACTGATAACAGTTCTTAAACCCTTTGAGTTTTGAGGGAAGCCTGAAAGGGCCATCTATCCTGAGTTCAGTATCAGTAGAGCCCTTTTCAGGTAATAAACTGTGGAGTTTTTCTTCCTGTTTCAGGCCTCCACGAATATATACATACATTGCAATTGCCCTTGAGTATGGCGGCAGGTTGAGAGCCTTTCTCTTTTCCAACTCCTTTTTAAGGAAATAAAAGTAGTCCGCCCTTTTCAAACTCTGGTATGTCTCGTTCCAGGGGATTGAGGTCTGAAGTAATATCTTACCATCAGTAACTATGTGATTTCTGAGTTCAAACACCTCCTGGGCAAGTCTTTCGGCACTCCTGAAGTCTGGGAGGTTCAGAATCATATCTGGGTTCAGATACGCTATGATGTTATAACTCCTTTTCCCCCTGCTATGTTTTGATAGGGTACTTAGATAAATAGAGAGGTTTGATACATGCCCGGTTTCCGGAAGTTGATTATCATCTTTTTGTTCAATGTGTTTGTTAAGAGGGATGTTTTTTAGTGCATCCTCGATTAACTCGATACCACCGCCCGTTATCTCAAGTGAATACCCCCCGCACTCAGGACAGTGTTGTGCCGCCTTCAAGGAGGTGCGACAGTAGTGACACCTGAGTTCACCGCCACGATGAAGAACCAGTGGTGTGCCGCAGTCATCACAGCAGAAGAGGAGTTCACAGTCCCGGCATCTGAGCATCCCGAGGCCGAGACGGTGCATAATAATTAGCGCCCTGAACTCATCAGAGTTCTCCTTAGATGCCTGAAAAATCATATTTGTGACCCTTTTTGAGACGAAAGGGATAACACCCCTTTCCTTCCCCTTAGAGACATCAATGATCTGAAAGGGGTTGGTAGTGAGTTCCCTCCGCATCTTGAACCCCCTGTACACCCCCTTTTTTACATTGAACCAGGTCTCAAGTGATGGGGTTTCAGAAAGGAGGAGAACGGGTAGTTTCTCAATTTTGCCCCTCATTATAGCGGCCTCCCTTGCATGGTAATTGGGGGTCTCTTCCTCCTTGAGATGATGTGAGTGCTCATCCGTTACCACTACGATATCCGGGTTAAAAGGGAGAAAAACCGTTGACCGTGTACCAATCAGTGCCCTTATGTGGTCTGACTTCAGGTTTTGTACCACATAAGTGCGTTCGGTCTTCTTCATACCGGAATGGTATATAAGTGTGTTACCTCCATCTTTGTTCTCAAATATCTGGAAAATCGCCTCCGCATCAAGTATGGTTGGCGTTATTACCTGGAGCCTGATACCCTCGGTGAAGAGTCTCAAGAGTAATCCCCACATGAGATTTTTAGAGCCGGGCACCACAAGGAAAGGGGAGGGCTGAGAGGTTTCGGTCAGGGTTTTGATGATTTTTGCAAGCACACTTCTGCCAGGGGTGGTGGGGCTGTAGGCTTCCCCGGTATGTAAGTAGGGTTTTGGTGCCTTTGATGGTTTTATAACTTCCCGTGGTAACATGTGTTTCAGGGCAAGCCCCGGAACACACATGTAATGATGGGTTATCCAGTTGAGTAACTCTAACTGCGGGATGCTGAAATATCTCTCTTCAAGATAGGTATCCTTAATCTCCTGTATCTCTTTTTCTATTGATGTTCTTGAAAAGACCTCCGTAACGAGGCCCACCTTTTCGTGCCCCCTCAGGGGCGCCCTTACAAGCATCCCCGGTTTAATAAGTCTTTCAAGCCCTGCAGGAATCCTGTAGGTGAGATAGGATATCTTCTGCGGAAAAAGAAGGTTACAGAAAAGGTTGTTACTTTTCAAAGAGCCCCTTTACCTCTTGCATAAACTCCTTAACATCCTTGAACTGCCTGTAAACGGAGGCAAACCTGACATAGGCAACCTGGTCAAGATCCCTCAACGCCCGCATCACCTCCTCGCCGATCACCTTGCTCTCCACCTCCTTCTTCCCCGACTCTATCAGCATTCTCTCAATATCATCGGTAATCTTTTCAAGTGTTTCGGCAGAGATCTTCCTTTTTTTACAGGCAGTCTTGAGACCGGAGATTATCTTGTTTCGGTCATAATCCTCGCGCCTTCCGTCCTTTTTGACCACCACAGGCAGTACCTCCTCAATTCGCTCGTAAGAGGTAAACCGCCTTTCACAATTGAGGCACTCCCGTCTCCGACGGATAACATCACCGTCCTTGCTCGTCCGGGAATCGATAACCCGATCCTCAAGATTCCCACAAAAAGGACATTTCATACTGTTTCAATAGATGGGGAAGGCGTTACAGAGTTCAAGCACCTTGGAGTGAATGGAACTGATCTTTTCCTCATCCATGGAGTTGTTTATCACACTATCAATAAGTTCAGCAATCTCAACCATCTCCCTCTCTTTCATCCCCCTGGTGGTCACACACGGGGTTCCCAGCCTTATACCGCTTGTGATGGCAGGAGGCTGTGTGTCATAGGGTATTGCATTTTTATTGACTGTAATCCCGGCCTTATCCAGTGCGGTTTCGGCATCCTTTCCTGTGATCTGTTTGCTTGTAAGGTCAAGGAGCATGAGGTGGTTGTCCGTGCCGCCGGATATTATCTCAAAGCCCCTATTTATCAGTGCCTCTGAAAGTGCCTTAGCATTGGTTACTATCTGGCGCTGGTATGACTTGAACTCATCAGATAGTGCCTCCTTTAGGGCGATGGCCTTTGCCGCTATCACATGGACAAGTGGGCCGCCCTGTATCCCCGGGAATATCATCTTGTCTATCTTCTTTCCAAACTCCTCTCTGCACATTATCATACCACCCCTTGGGCCACGAAGTGTCTTGTGTGTGGTGGTGGTTACAAAGTCTGCATACGGAAAGGGGGAGGGGTGAACACCGCCTGCCACAAGCCCGGCAATATGGGCGATATCGGCAAGCAGATAGGCATCCACTTCCCTTGCTATTTCGGAGAAGGTCTTAAAGTCAATGATCCTTGAATAGGCACTTGCCCCGGTTACGATCATCCTCGGGCGGTGCTTCTTTGCCATGTCTCGCACCTGGTCAAAGTCGATATACCCGTCCCTTCCTACACCGTAGTATATGGACTCATAGATTATTCCGGAAAAATTGACCTTTGCACCATGGGTCAGGTGACCGCCATGGCTGAGACTCATTCCGAGTATCTTATCTCCGGGGTTGAGCATGCTGAAAAATACCGCCATGTTTGCCTGGGAACCTGAATGGGGCTGCACATTCACATGCTCTGCCCCAAATACCGCCTTTGCCCTTTCTATGGCAAGTGTTTCAACAATGTCTGCATACTCACACCCGCCGTAGTACCTCCTGTTAGGATACCCCTCGGCGTATTTATTGGTAAAAACAGATCCCTGAGCCTGCAGCACTGCCGGGGAGGTGTAGTTTTCAGAGGCAATGAGTAGTATCTTTTCTTTTTCACGCCTTTCTTCTCCGATTATGGCATCGTAGACCTCAGGGTCAACCTTCTTAATCTCGTCAAGACACATTGTTTATCCTCTTTTCAAGTTTCTCTATTTTTTCAAGGCGTCTCTTATGTCTTCCGCCCTCAAAGGGTGTTTCAAGCCAGGTCTTGAGAATCTCCCTTGCGGTTTCCCTGTCTGTAACCCGGCCTCCTATGACGAGTATATTTGAGTCATTGTGCAGCCTGCTCATCTTGGAAGTATAGGTGTCATGGCACAGTGTTGCCCTTACCCCTGGAAACTTGTTTGCAACTATAGACATACCAATGCCCGTTCCACATATCAGTATCCCCCTCTTAAACTCACCCCTTGAGACGGCCGATGAGACCTTTTCGCCATAGTCAGGATAGTCCACCGAGCAGTCATCCTCCGTTCCGAAGTCCACGGGGTTGAGCCCGAGTTGGAGCAGGAACTCCTTGAGAAAGTTTTTCATCTCAAGCCCTGCATGATCAGAACCTATGGCAATCTGTTCAGTCACTGTTTTGTATCATAAATTAGTGCAATGATTGAAGTCAAGAAATCTCTTTTTGTATAATATTTCTCTTTAAATTTTCTTGAGATAACCTCAATTAAGGAGATGAGTTTAATGTACAGAGTTACGCTTATACCTGGCGATGGTGTTGGACCTGAGATTACTGAGGCCACGGTGAAGGTTCTTGAGGCAACAGGTGTCCCTATCGAGTGGGATGTTCAGGATGCTGGTGAGGAAGTCTTTGAAAAGGAGGGCACACCTCTACCTGAGAGGGTTATAGAATCGATCAGGAAAAACAGGGTTGCCATAAAGGGACCGGTTACCACCCCGGTAGGAAAAGGGTTCAGGAGCGTAAATGTAACGCTTCGTCAGAGCCTTGATCTCTATGCATGTCTCAGGCCTTGCAGGAGTTTTAAGGGTGCAAGGTCAAGGTATGAGGATATTGATATAGTGATAGTAAGAGAAAACACCGAGGACCTCTATGCCGGGATAGAGTTTAAGATGGGGGAGGAAGACACAAGGGGTTTAATAAGATATATCTCAAATGCCACCGGCAGAGAGATTCGGGAGGATTCCGGAATAAGCATCAAGCCCATCTCTGTCTATGGAACGGAAAGGATAGTGAGATTCGCCTTCGAGTACGCACGGAGAAACGGAAGAAAAAAGGTAACCGCGGTACACAAGGCTAACATAATGAAGTTTTCAGACGGGCTGTTCCTTGAGACCGCAAGGAGGGTGGCGGAGGAGTACACGGATATTGAGTTTGAAGACCGGATTATCGATAATATGTGTATGCAACTTGTTCAGAAGCCTGAACTGTATGATGTTCTCGTTCTGCCTAACCTTTACGGTGACATTGTCTCAGACCTTGGGGCAGGGCTTATAGGGGGGCTCGGGCTTGCGCCTGGTGCAAACATAGGTGAGGAAATTGCGGTATTTGAGCCCACACATGGCAGTGCCCCAAAATACAAGGGGCTTTATAAGGTGAACCCCCTTGCAATGATTCTCTCAGGGGTGATGATGCTCAGACATCTGGGTGAATTCGATGCCGCTAACAGGGTGGAGAGGGCAATTGCTGAAACAATAGAGGAGGGCAGATATCTTACCTACGACATGAAACCAAGGCCTGATGATCCCACCGCCGTTAGCACCCTTGAGGTTGCAGAGGCAATTGCCCAGAGGGTGAAAGCATAAGAGATGGAATCCATACCCATAGGCTCGCCTGACAACCTGTTTGGAGTACTGGCCATAATTGTCTGTATTGCAATTGTGGCATTTCTTTCAAGTTCAGAGGCTTCTCTGATTTCTGTCAACAAGATCAGGCTGAGAAACCTGACGGAGAAAAAGGACAGGCGTGCCCAGATAGTGACGAATATACTTTCCCAGCACGACAGACTTTTTGGAACGATTCTTCTTACGGAGAACTTTTTTATAATACTTGCCACCTCTCTTGGAACTGCAATACTTTTGAATATCTTAGGTGAGGATGGCTGGTGGATAGCCTCTTTGATAATGACCGTGCTGGTGGTTCTAATTGGCGAAATAACCCCCAAGACCATAGCGGTAAGCCATGCCGATAAATTTGCCCTTATCGTTTCAAGGCCTGTTAACCTTCTAATCAAACTTACACACCCGGTGGTATGGTTTTTTACCAGGCTTCCTGTATGGCTTTTGAAGACCTTTGGGGCAGAGCCACCCTCTTCTCCGTTTATAACAGAAGAGGATATAAAGACGATGATAGACCTTGGCGAGGAATCGGGTTCACTCCTTGAGGAGGAGAAGGAGATGCTGCATAAGGTGTTTGAGTTTGGTGACACCATAGCCTCTGAGAGTATGGTTCCAAGAACCGACATCGTTTTTATAAAAGAGGATGCAACCGTGAGTGATGCACTGGAACTGGTGAAAGAAAAGGGGTTTTCACGTTACCCAGTAATAAGGGAAAAGATAGACAATATAGTTGGTATATTATACATCAAGGATATTCTTATCAAGATGTCTGAGGGAAAGGTAAACGATGAGACACCTATCAGGGAGTTTGTGAGGGATGCATACTTTATACCGGAGAACAAGAAGGTAAGTGAACTTCTCAATGAGATGCAGAAGAAGAAGTTCCAGATCGCAATAGTGATGGATGAGTATGGCGGGACTGCCGGGCTCATAACCCTTGAGGACCTTATGGAGGAGATCGTTGGAAGCCTGCAGGACGAGTTTGAGAAGATGGAGGCAGAGAAGGATGTTGAGGTTATTGACGAGAGGACATTCCTTGTGGCAGGCTCAACCCCTCTGGACGAGACGGGTGACCTGCTTGATATAAAACTCGAAAGTGAAGACTTTCACACCATTGGCGGATTTGTATTTGGTCTCTTCGGAAGGTTACCGAAAGAGGGTGAGCAGATCAGGTATCACAACCTCAGGTTCCTCATAATGGAGATGGACGGTAGAAAGATCTCAAAACTCAAAATTACAAAGTTGTAGGAAAGGAGAATACATTGAGAAGTAAGGTAGCGGTAATAGGTGCCGGCAATGTTGGAGCCACACTTGCCCTGTATATAGCAATGGATGGGATTTCGGATGTCCTTTTATACGACATAAAGGAAGGGCTTCCCCAGGGTAAGGCTCTCGACATACTTGAGGCAACACCTCTCTGGTCAAGGAGCGTATCCGTAAAGGGGAGCAATAACTTAAAGGATATAGAGGGCTCTGACATAGTGGTTATAACTGCCGGAGCGGCAAGGAAGCCTGGCATGTCACGGGACGACCTTCTCCATATAAATGCATCTGTAATAAAGTCCGTCTCTGTGGAACTTGAAAAACTCTGTCCAGATGCGGTGGTAATAGTGGTTACAAACCCGATGGATGTGATGGCACAGTACTGCTGGGAGGTCTGCTGTTTTCCGGCCAAGAGGGTGATGGGCATGGGGGGTGTATTAGACTCTGCAAGGTTCCGCACATTTGTGGCACTCGAACTTGGGGTTTCTCCAGCAGACGTGGAGGCTCTCGTTCTTGGTGGTCACGGTGATCAGATGGTACCCATGCCAAGGTTTACTACTGTAAGAGGTGTCTCTATAACAGAACTACTCGATGAGCAGACGATAAACGCCCTGATAGACCGCACGAGAAAGGGTGGTGCCGAGATAGTATCGCTTCTACAGACCGGAAGTGCCTACTATGCCCCTGCGGCCGCCACATACCAGATGGTTAGATCGGTTCTTCTTGATGAAAAAAGGGTGTTGCCGGCTGCAACTTACCTGGATGGTCAATACGGTGTGAGTGGGTATTATGTTGGTGTACCTGTTGTTCTTGGGAAAAATGGGGTAGAACGGATTATAGAACTTCCCCTTACAGAAGAGGAGAACAGGTATTTTCAGACTTCTGTAAAGGCGGTAAGTGAACTTGTAAACATACTCAGAAGTAATAATAATTAACCAAAAACATAAAAATAAAGGAGGAAGAACGGATGGCTTTACAGTCGACACTGGTGATCATCAAACCTGATGGTCTGAAGAAGTCTCTCACAGGCGATATACTCTCACGCCTTTCTGAGACTAAACTAAAGATCATTGCTGCAAAGATAGTGAAGGTTCCCAGGGAACTTGCCGAAAAGCATTATCAACACCTGAAGGATCAGCCCTTTTTTGATGAACTCATCCGGTATATAACCGGTGAGATTCACGGTGAAAACAGGGTGATGGCAATGGTCTATTACGGTGAGGATGCCATCTCAAAAATAAGGGAGATAGCAGGTGCCACAAACCCTGAGGAGGCAAACCCTGTCTCTATAAGGGGTGCATACGGAAGGATCCTCACTTCTGGTATTTTTGAAAACGTCATCCACGCCTCAAGCAGTGATGACGAGGCTGAGCGTGAGATAAAACTGTGGTTCGAACCAGACGAGATCGTGATGGATCTATATCCCACTGAGGAGAAGGTGTTTGAGAATGTGACGAAAAGGGTCTGGAAGGAATAACCCTCTGCGTAAGGCATGCTTTCATCCTCGTGGCAAGCCACGGGGTATTCAGCAAAGTCTTTTCATAAAAAAACTGGGTGGCACACAATGGATGCCACCCAAAATTCACTTCATAAGAATTATCTGTCTGAAAAGAAGATCACCCATCTCAGGATTGATCTTCTTTAACCTGTTATAGACTGATATAGCCTCGTCCTTCATGCCCAGACCTACATAGGTATAACCCGCACCAGCAAGGGCATCCGCATATTCAGGATTAAGTTTTAAGGCAATGCCGAACTCATCAAGCGCCTCATAAAGCCTTCCTGTGGCAAGGAGGGAGTACCCCTTCCCGTTATGGTACTCCGGGACATCATTTTTTAGATAAACCGCCTTTCTAAACCAGATAAGTGCCTCAGAGGGAGACCCCTTTTTGAGAAGCACAGTTCCCCGCCAGCCATGAAGTTCGTGACTCTCGGGAAACTCACTGAGGGCGCTGTCAATATAAGAAAGTGCCTCATCTAATCTGTTATTAATCGTAAGTGATGCAATATGCTCAAGATACTCCTTTAGAGAAGGTTTAATTGCGGGGGGTTTAGCGGATTTTTCTTCAGAGCCTCTGGTGGCCTGGGGCAACAGGCCTTCTTCTATTGCTTCTATATAGGCATCCTTAACGATTTTTTTGATAACCTTCAGTTTTTTTATGGCATCTCTTTTTGTTTCAAACCTCCCTGCCTTTACAAGAAAGCGCTTCTTCTTTAAAACAATATAGGTATCAATGGATGGGTCTAAATGCCTGATCGCCCCTGCATGTTTCTCAGCATTCTTTTTGCTACGGAAAAGCCCTGCCTGTATTGTGTAAACAGTACCAGAAAAGGACAGAGAAGGTAAGGAGCATAAAATCAACAGTATCAGAATAAAGAGGAGTTTTCTTTGCGTAGTAAATGCACTCATTTTTAATAAAAAGTTACAGAAAATAGATCAGACAACTGAAAATACAGAGAATACATCATACATAAAATTATACGAAAAAAGGTATAGATATTAAGCCTAAAATTTTATTTTTAGAATACTTGACAATTAAAATTATATATTAGTAAACTTTAAGTGTATCTTAAAGGAATTATCCTTATTGGAAAAACCTGAAAGGAGTTTTCAATGGGTATAACAAGAAGGGATTTTATAAAGTATTCCACCCTTGGAATAGGCGGGGGGCTTTTATCTGTAAACGATTTCTTCAAGCCGCTGATGGCGATGAGTCCGCCACCACAGAAAAATGTTTCCTATGTTCCCACGGTCTGTTTTATGTGTTTCTGGCAGTGTGGTGTGATGGCAAGGGTAGAAAACGGAAGGGTGGTTAAACTTGACGGTAACCCCTATCATCCACTTAGCAGGGGAAAACTATGTGCCCGTGGAAATGCCGGGATGGGGCTTTTATACGACGAAGACAGATTAAAGGTTCCACTAATACGCACCGGTAACCGTGGCGATGGTAAGTACAGGAAGGCATCGTGGGATGAGGCACTTGGATATGTGGCTGAAAAGATGGCAAGCATAAGGGATAAATATGGCCCTGAGGCGATGGCACTTCTGATGCATGGCCCTGGCGGGGCATTCTTTATGAACCTGCTACAGGCTTATGGTTCTATGAATATTGCCGCCCCCTCATATTCCATGTGTATAGGTGCAAGGAATGAGGCATTCCACATGACCTTCGGTGAAGACCCCGGGGGGGCTGAGAGGGTGGATCTGACAAACAGCAGGGTTATCGTGTTCTTTGGGACACACCTTGGTGAGAATATGCACAACTCCCTCAATCAGGACTTTGCAGAGGCCATTTCAAGGGGCGCAAAACTTATAGTGGTTGACCCAAGGTTTTCTACAGCGGCAGGTAAGGCAGAGCACTGGCTTGCAATCAAGCCAGGCACCGACATGGCTCTCATGCTTGCATGGATAAACATTCTCATAACTGAGGGACTTTATGACAGGGAGTTTGTAGAAAAGTACACAAGGGGTTTTGAAAAACTCAAGGATGCCGTAAAAAGATACACACCCAGGTGGGCGGCAGAGATAACAGATATTCCGGAAGGAAAAATAATCGAGACCGGCAGGGAGATAGGCAGGTATGCCCCGAACGTATGTATCCATCCTGGCAGGCACTCAACCTGGCACGGAAACGACTGCCAGAGGGAGCGTGCAAGGGCGATTCTCGTTGCAATAACAGGCAGTTGGGGGAGGCCGGGCGGCATTTACCTGAAGCCAAAAAGCCCTTCCTATCTGAAAAAGAGGCCTTATAACATCCCTCCCTACCCAGAGATGAAGAAAGATCCCGTTCAGTTCGGAGACTACCCCTTTGCAGGTGGTGAGGGTGTTGTGCCGGAACTAAGGAGAGCCACCATCGAAGGAACTCCATATCCGATAAAGGGCTGGATCGTTATAGGAACCAACCTGATGAAGACCGTTCCAAATCAGAAGGAAACCCTCAAGGCAATAAACAATCTTGATCTTTTAGTGGCTGTGGATGTAATGCCATTTGACACTGTAAGGCTTGCCGATGTGATACTTCCCGAGGCAACATACCTTGAGAGGTACGATCCCCTGATCAAGGTCACTCAGAAGGGGCTTGGAATTGCACTCCGCCAGCCGGTCGTAAGACCCATGTACGAGTCCAAACCTGCATGGTGGATAGCAAAGGGGATTGGAGAAAAACTCGGATTGAGCAGTTACTTCCCCTATAAAGACTACGAGGAGTATATCAAAAAGCAGGTGCAGTTATGGAATATCGACTTTGACAACCTGAAGAGGCACGGTTATGTGGGGATACCTGGAACCGCATCGCCTTACATTACAGAAGAAAACCAACCACACTTCAACACAGAATCTGGCAAGATTGAACTCTATAGTGAAGAACTGGAGATGTATGGCTTTGATCCGGTTCCGGTCTATACAGATATTGAAGAGCCACCGGAGGGGTATTTCAGGCTCCTCTATGGCAGGAGCCCTGTTCATACCTTTAGCAGGACGACCAATAACCGATGGCTCTGGGAACTTAAGAGGGAAAATGAGGTGTGGGTTAACTCTGAATCTGCCCGCACACTGGGTCTTGTAAACGGACAGAAGGTGAGGCTTGAAAACCAGGATGGTGTCCGCAGTGAACCCCTCAGCGTAAAGGTGACAGACCGTATCAGAAAGGATGCAGTCTTTATGATACATGGCTTCGGTGTAAAGTCAAGTGATCTAAAAAGGGCATACCTGCGTGGTGCGGATGACCAGAGGTTGATAACCCGGTACAGGATGGATCCCATCACCGGTACGGCCGGCATGCGTGTAAACTTTGTGAAGATACTCAAGGAGGCATGAGATGCCAAAGTATGCGATGGTAATAGACCAGAGGAGGTGCATAGGCTGCCTTGCATGTATCGTGGCTTGCAAGCGGGAAAACGGTGTTCCGCCAGAGCACTTCAGGACAAGGGTGGTTGAAGAGGTAACCGGTGAGTTTCCCGAACTCAGGATGGAACTCCGCTCAGAACTATGTAACCACTGCGATAACCCCCCATGTGTGTATAACTGTCCCACAGGGGCATCTCACAAAAGGGATGACGGTACGGTGCAGATAGACAGAAAGAAATGTGTGGGGTGTAAGGCCTGTGTTGCTGCCTGTCCGTACAACGCAAGATACATCGACCCGGATCACGGGTATGCCGATAAGTGTTCCTTTTGTGAACACCGTATTAAGGAGGGAAAAGAGCCGGCCTGTGTTGCCACCTGCATAGGAGGCTCAAGGATATTTGGAGACCTTGATGACCCAAATAGTGATGTACAAAAGATTCTCAAAAAGTATGAAGCAAGGGTTCTTATAAAAGAGGCTGGCACGAAGCCACGGGTATATTATGTGCGTAGATTTTCAAGACCCCAATAGGAGGATAGCATGGAGATAACCGTTACAGGAACAAATGCCATGACATACCCCCATCTTCATATATGGGACTGGAGGATAGCGGTATATCTTTTCCTTGGAGGACTCACCGCAGGTGCACTTGTTATGTCTGCGATTGCCAATCTGAGAAAGAGTAAAAAGGAACCAAAGGATAGGGCATGCTGTATAAAGGTGCCTTTGATGTCACCGTTTATACTCTCTATTGGCATGATATTCATCTTTTTTGACCTTGAGAGGAAACTAAACTCCTTCTGGTTTTATCTGTCCTTCCAGCCCCTCTCCCCAATGTCGTGGGGTGCCTGGGGTGTGGGGCTGATCATACCCCTGAGTTTTCTCTACGGTCTTTCTACAGTGCCTGAGGAGTTACGGGATATGCTCAGGTTCGGTTTCTTGAAGAAACTATCTGCAAAACTATATCCACATATGAGACGGTTTGCAGCAATAAGTTTTGTTATGGGTATCTTCCTTGGTATCTACACGGGGATACTCCTCAGTGCCTTTGTTGCAAGGCCGCTCTGGAACTCCGCCATACTTCCGATTTTATTCCTCAACTCTGCACTTTCGACCGGGGCGGCACTGGTGATAATAATGGCACGTAGAAATGAGGTAAAACTCTTCTTTACCAAAGTGGATATATGGTTAATATTTGCGGAGATAACCGTCCTTGCGCTCTTTTTCTATGGGCACTACACATCAAGTGAGGCTCACAGAGAGGCGATAATGCCGTTTTTCACCTTCTCTCATGAGTTTTTCCCGTACTGGATAAGCATACTGCTTTTGAGCATAATCTTTCCCCTTGCAATAGTGCTTAAGTTCCTTGAAGCATCTCACGATAACCCTGCAGAACTTACAACCTTTGAGAAGTTCAGGATGAACCTGAGCGCAGCGCTTGTATTGATAGGAGGGCTTATAATAAGGTTTGCTGTGGTATATGCAGGGCAGTTAAGCGGTTTCCAGGAACTGGTAAGCCACCTGAAATAAAAGTACACCGAATTTATAACGCACTAAAAGAGGCGAAAACAGGGGTCGGTGTTCTGTATCTCTCTCTAATTTTATAATATGTAAAAAATAGATCGGCTTCCCTGAGGTCTTAGCATAGCCCAAACAAGTGAGTGCAATAAAAATGCATCTTCATTAGCCTTTTTGGTTTACCGGCTGCCAAGTTCAAAGGCATCGTGCAAGACCCTGACGGCAAGTTCGGTGTACTTTGCATCAATCACACAGGAGACCTTTATCTCAGAGGTGCTTATCATCATTATGTTGATGCCCTGATCTGCAAGTGTCTGAAACATCTTGGCCGCCACACCGGAATGGGTCTTCATTCCCACGCCGACAATTGAAACCTTGGCAATGTTTTCATCTATAGAGACACCTGAGGCACCCAGGTCTTTCACGATTGACTCTGTAATTGGTTTTGCCTTTGCAAGGTCTGTCTTTGGGATGGTAAATGAGATGTCGGTAGACTTTCCGTCACTGCTAATGTTCTGCACTATCATATCAACAACGATACTTGCATCTGCTATCGTCTTGAATAGGTGGCCTGCGATGCCTGGCCGGTCGGGCACACCGAGTATGGTGACTTTCGCCTGATTTTTATCATAAGCAACACCTGATACAAGGACTTCTTCCATATCACTATCCTCCTTTATTACAAGTGTGCCCGGTGCATCGCTGAAACTTGACCTTACCACCAGTGGCACACTGTATTTCATGGCAAACTCAACAGACCTTGTCTGGAGCACCTTCGCCCCAAGGCTTGCAAGTTCAAGCATCTCCTCGTAGGAGATCTTCTCGAGTTTTCTTGCCTCAGGCACTATGTTTGGATCGGTTGTAAAAACGCCTTCCACATCGGTATAAATCTCACACAGGTCTGCACCAAGTGCCTTGGCAATCGCAACCGCCGTCAGGTCAGAACCACCCCTTCCAAGTGTGGTTACATCCCCATCTTCAGCCGTAATACCCTGAAAACCCGCCACGACTACAACATAGCCGTCTTTTAGAGCCTGCCTTGCCTTTTCACCTGAAATGCTTGCAATCTTCGCCTTTGTATGAACCTTGTCTGTAATAATGCCCATCTGCCTGCCTGTGAGTGCTATGGCCTTTTCGCCCATCTCCTGTATGGCCATGGCCGTGAGCGCACTGGTAACACGCTCGCCTGAGGAGAGCAGAAGGTCCATCTCCCGTTCACCGGGATTTGATGAGACCTGGTGGGCAAGATCAATCAGTTTGTCGGTCTCTCCAGCCATTGCAGAAACCACCACAACCACCTGGTTTCCCTCACGAACGGTCTTTACCACCCTGCTTGCTACATTCTTGATCCGCTCAACGTCTGCAACGGATGTGCCACCGTATTTTTGAACTATCAACATAACTCACCTCAAGAGATTGTTTTAGAAGTTTATCAAGGGGTGCGGGAATAACCCCTTTAAGCCAGTAAGAAGGATAAGTTGTTTAGTTATTTATCTGCCTTTACCTTCTTTGATAAAACCATCCATCAATGTATATCCCCTGTCTATATGTACCGCATCGGGATGATCTGAGATGCTCTCATCATAGGTAATATTTTCATGTGATATCTCCTCCCTGCTATCGTAAATCACAAAGGGAACCGGTGCGTCAGAGTGGGTTCTTATGGAGATCGGGGTAGGGTGGTCGGGCATCAGTAAAATCCTGCATGCATCAAAGGAACGAATACCGCGTATAATGGTACCAACGACGAGGGCATCAAAGTCTTCTATAGCCTTTATCTTATCATCCACATTGCCACTGTGTCCAGCCTCATCAGGTGCCTCCACATGGATGTAGGTAAAATCATGCCTTTCCAGTGAGGCAAGGGCATACTCGGCCTTACCGGCATAGTTCGTGTCAAGATAACCCGTAACGCCTGGCACATCGAGTATTTCAAGACCGGCATATATGCCAAGCCCCTTTGTAAGATCAACTGCACTAACCAGTGAGCCTGAAACTCCGTATTTATCCTTATAGGATGGCATATGAGGCTTCCTTCCCTGTCCCCAGAGCCAGATGCTGTTTGCTATGTTCTTTCCCATCTCTGCCCTTTTCTTGTTTATCCTGTGACCTTCAAGGATTCCCACAGAGGCCTTCATCAATTCACGGAGTTTTTCTTCGCCCTCACCACAGGGGAGATACTCAGTTATCTCCTTGCCAATGATATCGTGAGGCGGTATGCACTCCATAGCGTCCTTACCACCATGCCAGACCATAAGGTGGCGGTAACTTATGCCGTGATAAAATGAGAACTCCTCACCTCCCAGTTCTCTGTTTACCGTATCGATAAGTTCCTTTGCCTCATCTGAGGAGATGTGCCCTGCGCTATAGTCTTCCATCACAGCCCTATCACGGGTCTTGTTATATTTGAGTGTGACCAGGTTACATCTGAAAGCCACATCGTTTTCAGAAAGTTCTATTCCCATACTTGCAGCCTCAAGTGGCGCCCTTCCTGAGTAGTACACCGCCGGGTCGTAGCCGAGAATGGACAGGTTTGCCACATCCGAGCCGGGCGGAAACCCTGGAGGGATAGTGCGCACCATCCCAATCCTGCCAGCCTTTGCAAGTTTGTCCATGTTGGGAGTAAATGCCGCCTGCAAGGGGGTCTTGCCACCCAGTGAGTCAATAGGGCGGTCGGCCATCCCATCACCTATTATCACGATGTATTTCATGGTGAAGTTAGTAAATTAGTAAATTAGTATATTAGTATATTGGTATATTTGTGTATTGGTGTATTGGTAATGAGTTGTTCTGGTGCTAATTTGTATAAACCTGAATATCATTTTCTTATGTATATCCGTTAAGCACCTTCTTCTCTACAAACATTTAAAAGCACTTGCCGCTATTTATGATTGTATCACGCCGTTCAGGAGCGATTCAACCGATTCGGTATCTGCCTTAGCCTTCATTGGTCGCTTCTTTATGCTGAGCACAGTATCAGGGTCTTTGAGCCCTGCACCGGTTAGGGTGCAAACGACCGTTTCGCCACCTGAAAAGAATCCATCTTTATAGAGTTTTATGACACCTGCAAGGGATGCCGCCGAGGCAGGCTCGCAAAATATGCCCTCCATAGAGGCGATCATGCTATAGGCATCGAGTATCTCTTCATCTGTGACGGCGTCTATCCTGCCGCCAGACTCATCTCTTGCCCTTTCTGCCTTTTTCCAACTTGCCGGGTTGCCGATCCTTATGGCGGTTGCTATTGTTTCCGGCTTTTCAACGGGGTGTCCAAGCACTATCGGTGCCGCTCCTGCCGCCTGGAACCCGAGCATCCTTGGAAGTTTGCTGATCTTTCCCGCATTGTAGTAGTCCTTATATCCCTTCCAGTATGCCGTGATATTACCTGCGTTGCCTACTGGGAGTGCATGGTATTGTGGAGCATCACCCAGTTGGTCGGAGACCTCAAAGGCGGCGGTCTTCTGTCCTTCAATTCTGAATGGGTTTATGGAGTTTACAAGTGTGATGGGGTGCCGCTCAACCATCTCCTTTACAATATTTAATGCCTGGTCAAAGTTTCCTTCGATCTGGATTATCTCTGCACCATGAATCATTGCCTGCACTAATTTGCCGAGGGCTATCTTCCCCTCAGGAATAAGCACCACCGCCTTGATGCCCGCCCTCGCTGCATAGGCCGCTGCAGATGCGGAAGTGTTACCCGTTGATGCACAAATTACAGCCCTTGCGCCATCTTCCATTGCCTTGGATATTGCCATGGTCATGCCACGGTCTTTGAATGAACCGGTAGGATTGGCACCGTCAAACTTGAAGAAAAGTTCAAGGTTGATTCCCAATCTGGCAGGAATGTTTGATGCCCTGATAAGAGGGGTATTACCCTCTCTCAGCGTAATAATCGGTGTGTTGTCAGATATGGGGAGGAACTCACGATACTCATGAAGCAGCCCCCTCCAGGGGCTTCGCATTCGAGGCTGTTGCTCCGAAGAGTCGGACAATTGTGATTCACTCTGAGCCATACAAGAATTACCTCCTTGCAAGAATTTGTATCAGGAAGATATTACATGAAAAAGAAAGGCACGTTACTCAATGAACTCACCCTCGATGAGTTCAACCTCAACTCCCTGATCCCGAAGTGACTGGATACCCTTTTCAAGGTTATCCTCTTCACCCTCAAGTTCAAGAATCATCTCACCAACGGTCTCGGTGATCCTTGCACGCCTTATGTTTGGCATGATGTCAAACTTCTTTGCCATTGTAAAAATGACAGGCTCCTTGATAAGGTGTTGAGGGAATGTGAGTTTGACCCTCTTAGTCATGAAACCCCCTTTCCTCCTGCTATAGCAGGGACTATAGAGACCTCATCTCCATCTTTTACCTCTGTCTCTTCTGCCTGTAAGAAACGGATATCCTCCTCGTTAAGATAAACATTAACAAACCGCCTTATCTTACCGTTTTCTGATATCCTTTCACCAATACCTGGATAACGGGCATCAAGATCATTTATGAGATCAATGATCTTGCCAGGCTTTCCTTCAACCTCCTCCTGCCCGTTGGTCAATCTCTGAAGAGGAGTGGGTATTCTTACTTTCACAGACATATGGGTACCCCCTTTCCTTTATCCTATAAACTTTTCAAGACCTCTTCAAAGGCCTCAAGGTTCGGTTTAATGTGATGAGGGCTCTTCATCTTCCCATGAAGCGCCTCCTGAGTCTTCATCCCGTTTCCGGTTACACAGATAACTGTGAGGTCATTCTTGCCAATCTGCCCTTTCTCGATGAGTTTCTTAGTAACGGCTACGGTAACACCACCTGCAGTTTCAGCAAAGATGCCCTCAGTGCGTGCAAGTGTTTTCATTCCTTCTATAATCTCATCATCTGTAACCTCTTCACCAAATCCACCCGAGTCTTTAACACACTTATAGGCATAATATCCATCGGCAGGGTTACCAATGGCAAGTGACTTTGCCACAGTATCCGGCTTTATGGGACGTATCACATCGGTATCGTTTTTGATAGCAGTGACTATGGGATTACACCCCATGGCCTGTGCTGCAAATATCCTGGAATCAGCATTTTTCAGTATTCCAACCTCTTTCAACTCCTTGAACGCCTTATAGACCTTGGTGAGGAGGGAACCGCTTGCACAGGGAACGACCACATTGTCAGGCGCACGCCAGCCCAACTGCTCGGCAATCTCAAACCCGATAGTCTTGGAGCCCTCTGCATAAAAGGGTCTGATGTTTATGTTTACAAACGCCCAACGGTACTTGTTAGCGATCTCGCTGCAAAGGCGGTTTACATCGTCGTAGTTGCCGTCAACGGCAATAAGGTTTGGCTCAAAGACAAGAGACGCCACTATCTTGCTTGCCTCAAGAGTTGCAGGAATGAAGATGAACCTGTTAAACCCTGCCTTTGCACCATGGGCAGATACGGAGTGAGCAAGGTTCCCTGTGGATGCACATGCTACGGTATCAAAGCCGAACTCTTTTGCCTTTGTAAGGGCAACGGCAACAACCCTGTCCTTGAAGGAAAGGGTAGGGTGTGCTACAGTGTCATCCTTTATGTATAGTTCCTTGACTCCGAACTCCTTTGCAAGGTTGTCCGCCTTCACAAGGGGCGTAAAGCCGGAACTGAGCCCCACCTGTGGCTCACCATCAATCGGCAGAAGTTCTCTGTACCGCCATAGGTTCTCATCCCTGTTCTCGATCTTTTTTCGGCTAATCGCCCTTTTAATCTTACCGTAATCATAGACGGCCTCAAGGGGGCCAAAGCAAAACTCACAAACGTAAATAGGCTCAATGGGGTACTCTCTACCACATTCACGGCACTTAAGACCACTTACATATCCCATACCAACCTCCTTTCATCACCTGAACGAGAAAAAGAAAAGTGTTATATTTTACAGAATTAGCCATGGAAAAATGAAGCCTTACAAAG
>CAYMML010000011.1:0-30127 GCA_964391515.1 uncultured Thermodesulfovibrio sp.
TTCTGCCTGACCTGTTCCATCAGGGTGGCATTATTAATATGATATTAGTAACTACGGCAGGCAGGGTATGGTTTAAGATTCAGGTGGTTTTTTATTGAAAGGAGTAATAGATGAACGAGACATGCGGGCCCGAGATGTTTAGTTTTAACAGGATCAAGAGGCTACCCCCTTATGTCTTTGCCATTGTAAATCAACTCAAGTATGAGGCAAGGAGAAGGGGGGAGGATATAATTGACCTTGGAATGGGAAACCCTGATCTTCCCACACCCCCTCACATCGTGGAAAAACTATGTGAGGCGGCTAAAAACCCCAAGAACCACCGGTACTCTGCCTCAAGAGGTATTACTCAACTCCGGATGGCCATATGTGAATGGTATAAACGGCGGTTTGATGTTGACCTTGATCCTGAAACTGAGACGGTGGTGACGATAGGCTCAAAAGAGGGGTTAAGTCATCTTGCCCTTGCAATTGTGGAGCCTGGAGATGTGGCTCTAACCCCCACGCCTGCATACCCGATCCATCCATATAGTGTGATAATCGCCGGGGGTGAGGTAAGGAGTGTCCCCGTGGGGCCAGGCATTGACTTCATGGAAGAACTGGAAAAGGCATACAAGAACACCTGGCCGAGGCCAAAACTCATGATAATCAACTTTCCACACAACCCCACTACTGAGGTGGTGGATATTGAGTTTTTCAAAAAGGTTATTGACTTTGCAAGAGAATCGGGTATTTTAGTTTTACACGACCTGGCCTATGCCGATCTGGTATTTGACGGGTTCAAGGCACCCAGCATATTACAGGTTCCGGGTGCAAGGGATGTGGCAGTGGAGTTTTTCTCTTTAACAAAGAGTTACTCAATGGCTGGCTGGCGGGTGGGTTTTACCTCCGGCAACAGGGAACTTGTGGGTGCCCTCACGAAGATAAAGAGTTATTTAGACTACGGGATGTTCCAGCCGATACAGATAGCAAGTATAATTGCCCTGAGAGGCGACCAACAGTGTGTTGAGGAGATCAGAAAGACCTATGAGAAAAGGCGAAATACCCTCTGTAAGGGGCTCAACAGGATCGGCTGGGAGGTGGAACCACCAAAGGCAACGATGTTTGTATGGGCGAGGATTCCGGAGCCTTACAGGAAGATGGGTTCGCTTGAGTTTGCCAAGTTTCTGCTCAGGGAGGCAAAGGTTGCCGTATCGCCTGGAATAGGCTTTGGTGAGGGCGGTGATGAGTATGTGAGGTTTGCCCTTGTGGAGAACGACCACAGGATCAGGCAGGCTATCAAGGGGATAAGGAGGTTGTTCAAATAATGGTTAATATAGGGATTATCGGGTTTGGAACCGTTGGAACTGGCACAGCGAAGATCCTCCTTGAAAACAGGGAGTTGATCAGACATAAATCCGGTGTGGATTTAAATCTCAAACGGATAGCCGACAGGGATATTGAGCGTGATAGAGGGATAACTCTGCCCGATGGTGTCCTGACTCAGGACGCTGAGGATGTCCTTAACGACCCGGAGATTGATGTGGTGGTTGAACTCATAGGTGGTATTAACCCTGCAAAGGAGTTCATAATCGAGGCACTAAAGAGGGGCAAACATGTTGTTACGGCAAACAAGGCGCTTCTTGCAACTGAGGGAAGAGATATTTTTAAGACGGCAAGAGAGAACGACCGGTTTCTGGGGTTTGAGGCGGCGGTGGCAGGTGGGATTCCAATAATAAAGGCGATAAGGGAGAGCCTTGCACCAAACAATATACTTTCCATATACGGAATTATTAACGGCACTTCCAACTACATCCTTACAAGGATGACCGATGAAGGAATAGACTTTGGCGATGCACTTTCCGAGGCTCAGAAACTTGGTTATGCAGAGGCAGACCCGACCTTTGATATCGAAGGTATAGATACTGCTCACAAACTCACTCTGCTTTCATCCCTTGCCTTTGGCATCCCGCTTTCGTACGATAAGATATATATAGAGGGTATCTCCAGAGTGACAGCGCAGGATATACACTTTGCAAGGGAGTTAGGGTACAAGGTAAAACTGCTTGGTATAACCAAGGTAAACGACGGGAAGGTGGAGATGAGGGTTCATCCCACGATGATACCTGAGCATTATCTGCTTTCCAAGATAGACGGTGTCCTGAATGCCGTTTATGTCTATGGTGATGCTGTGGGTGAGACACTTTTCTATGGCAGGGGTGCCGGTGATATGCCTACAGGCAGTGCTGTGGTAAGTGACATCATGGAGATTGCTCAGGCGATAAGGGCGGGTACTGCATCCGGCAGGGGGATAGACTTTATGGAGAGCAGGGCTGACCTTGAGGTCATGGATATTGGTGATATAGAGTCCATGTACTACTTCAGGTTCAGCGCTATAGATCGGCCTGGTGTCCTTTCGAAGATTTCCGGGATTCTTGGTGAAAACAATATAAGCATTTCGGCGGTTATACAGAAAGGTAGAAGGGTGGGGGAGGCGGTTCCGCTTGTTTTACTTACTCATACTGCAAGAGAGCGGGATGTAAAGAGGGCAATCTCTGAGATTGATAAACTTGATATAGTGGACGAAAAGACCATGATGATAAGGGTGGAAGGTACTGAATAGACCTGATCGGCACATAAAGTGCCGCACAGTTTTCAGGTGTTTTTTGTAAATATCAGGGTTGTTTAATTCCGTTAAAGGGAGGTAAAGGTGAGTGATATAAAACCTGACAAGAAGATCAACATTAAAGGGCTTATATGCCCGTATACATTTGTGAAGTCAAAACTTGCAATCGAGACAATGGAAGTTGGGGAGGTTCTTGAGATACTACTTGATTATGAGGAGGCATCCAGGAGCATCCCCAAGTCTATGGAGGATCACGGGCATAAGGTCTTAAAGGTTGAGAAGATAAATGACACAGACTGGATAATCCAGGTAAGAAAGGAGAAAGACTGATGGATTTCACCGAAGAACAGATACAGAGATATAGCAGGCATATAATTCTCCCTGAGGTGGGTGGTAAGGGACAGGAGGCACTGTTGAAAGCCAGGGTATTCCTGGTTGGTGCCGGGGGGCTTGGATGCCCTGTGGGATACTACCTTGCGGCGGCAGGTGTCGGCACTATCGGGATGATAGACAACGACACAATTGAACTTAGCAACCTGCAGCGCCAGATTGCGCACAACACCGACCGCGTGGGGATGAACAAGGCGGAGTCAGCAAAAAAGACCTTTGAGGCACTTAACCCTGATGTCACTGTTCATGCCATTAAGGACAGGATTTCAAAGGACAATATAATGGATCTCATCAGGGATTATGATATAGTGGTGGATGGCAGTGATAACTTTCCCACCCGTTATCTCGTAAATGATGCCTGTGTGCTTATGAAAAAGCCCCTTGTCAGTGGTGCCATTCTGAGATTTGAGGGGCAGGTTACCACAATACTGCCGGGGGAGGGGCACTGTTACAGGTGTTTGTTTGAGGAACCACCCCCGCCAGGGCTTGTCCCTTCATGTCAGGAGGCGGGTGTGCTTGGGGCACTTCCGGGAGTGATAGGTGGGCTTCAGGCGATGGAGGTACTGAAACTCATCCTTGGTAAGGGGAAGCCCCTTACAAACCAACTGCTTATTTATAACGCCCTTGATGTAACATTCAGAAAGGTAAAGGTGCCTAAAAATCCTGACTGCCCCGTATGTGGTGAAAACCCCCGGATCACGGAACTTCAGGACTATGAGGCAGATTACTGTCAGATGAGGTTCTGACTACCGTTCAACGCTCTGAGTTCTACGTTCGACGTTCTGAGTTGGTGTTTTTGAGTAAGTTGGTTGTGTTTGTTGTGTGTTTAAGAGTAAAAGCAGGAAGGCGAGAAATGACTAATAACCTAATAACCAATATACCAATATACCAATATACCAATAACGAGGAGGGATAAATGGGAAATGGAGTGAATAAGGCGATTCTTCCTGCGGCAGGCCTTGGGACGAGGTTTCTGCCTGCCACAAAGGCATCTCCAAAGGAGATGTTACCCATAGTGGATAAACCGATGATCCAGTATGCGGTGGAGGAGGCAGAAGGTGCAGGTATCAAGGAGTTTATAATCATCACAGGGAGGCATAAACGGAGTATAGAAGACCATTTTGACACTATTTACGAACTTGAGGAAAACCTCAAGCAGAAGGGGAAGGAGAGCCTGCTAAAGGAGATAAACAGCCTGAGCCATCTGAACTTTGCCTACATCCGTCAGGGGCTTGCCCTTGGCCTGGGGCATGCGGTGTTACAGGCCATGCCCTTTGTGAAGGATGAACCCTTTGCGGTTTTGTTAAGTGATGATATTATCGATCCTGAAGAAAGCCTTCTGAGGGATATGATCGACCTGTACCATGAGTACGAATCACCCGTCATAGCCCTTGAAGAGGTTCCGAAGGATGAGGTGGAGAAATACGGTGTGGTGGCTGGTGAGTGGGTGGACGACAATGTATTTAAGATAACCGATCTTGTGGAAAAGCCACCCAGGGATGAGGCTCCCTCAAACCTTGGAATTATAGGAAGGTATGTGCTTACACCTGATATATTTAAGGTGCTTGATGGGATGGAGCCGGGCAGGGGTGGTGAGTACCAACTTACCGATGCACTGAAGGGGCTTTTGAGAAAAAGGTCTATTTATGGGTACAGGTTTAAGGGAAGGCGTTACGATGCCGGGAGTAAACTCGGTTTCCTGATGGCTACTGTTTCTCTTGCACTTAAGTCACCCGAGGTTTCAGAGCCGTTCAGGGAGTTTCTCAAGGATTTTTCAAAAGGACTGACTTAGTATTTTTAACGTTAATAATGTCAGTTGAGGCAGGCATGTCAACAGGAGACTAAATATAGGAATGAACTTCTCTATGAGATTGCTACTGGTTGGATACTACCATGATCGGCCTGGAGTATGTCTCATGGCAGTATCACCTTGAAAATCTTTTTTGCAGCATTAAGGGATATAGAAAATGTTTGAGATAGCCATTACAAAGAAAAGCGCCGTAAGTGGTGAGGCAAGGGAAAACTATCCACCTCTTGATATGTTCGAACAGGATGATTACCTCTGTTTGGTATTTGAACTTCCGGGGGTAAAGGTGGATGATCTGCGGTTGAAGGTATATCAGGGCATGCTTATAGTAGAAGGGATTAAGGTTGAAAGTGCGCCTGAGGGTGGCAGGTTTCTCTGCGTGGAGCGGCAGTTTGGCGGTTTTCGGAGAAACATAAAACTTCCCTGTAAGGTTGACCCTGAAGGTGCAACCGCAGTTTACAGAGACGGTCTCCTCTATGTGAGGTTTCCAATAGTTGAAGAAAGGGTTTACAAAATAAAGATAATAAAGGAGAGATAATGGTGGAGATGGTTAAAGAGGAAAAGGAGATTGAGATTCCTGAAGAATTACCGGTTCTGCCGGTAAGAGACATCGTGATCTTCCCTTATATGATAATCCCCCTGTTTGTGGGCAGGGAGATGTCTATTGAGGCGATTGACAGGGCGCTTAACTCTGACAGGATGATTCTGCTCCTTACCCAGAAGGATCTGAGTATCGAAAACCCGGAACCGAAAGATCTTTACAAGACAGGCACTGTCGGGCTGATAATGAGGATGCTCAAACTCCCTGACGGTAGGGTAAAGATACTGGTGCAGGGGCTCAAGAAGGCAAAGGCACTTGATGTGAAAATCAAGGAAGGGTGTTTTATGGCCACCGTGGAGGAGGTGGTTGACCGGAAACCACAGGAGATGACGCTTGAGATCGAGGCCCTTATGAGGAATGTGAAGGAGCAACTCGACAAGGCTGTCTCTCTTGGCAAAACGGTACTGCCCGATATAATGGTGGTGATAGAGAACCTTGATGAACCCGGCAGGCTTGCCGACCTGGTGGCATCAAACCTTGGGCTCAAGACTGAACAGGCACAGGAGGTTCTTGAGATAACCGACCCGGTGCAAAGGCTCAAAAAGGTTAGTGAGATACTGGGAAGAGAGATAGAACTCCTTCTGGTTCAGCAGAAGATACAGACCGAAGCCCGTGGGGAGATAGATAAAACCCAGCGTGAGTACTTCCTCAGGGAGCAACTCAAGGCTATACAGAGGGAACTTGGTGAGATAGACGAACGGGCAGAGGAGATAAACGAGTTTCGAAAGAAGATCAAGGCAGCAAAGATGCCTGAAAAGGTTATGAAGGAGGCGGAAAAACAGTTAAAGAGGCTTGAAAAAATGCATCCCGACAGTGCAGAGGCTGCCACAGTAAGGACCTATCTCGACTGGCTTGTGGAACTGCCCTGGTCTAAGTCCACCCGTGACAATCTTGACATTAAAAAGGCAAAGAGGGTGCTCGATGAGGATCACTACGACCTTGAGAAGGTTAAGGAGAGGATACTTGAGTATCTAAGTGTGAGAAAATTAAAGTCAAAGATGAAAGGGCCAATACTCTGCTTTATCGGACCACCTGGTGTGGGGAAGACCTCACTGGGCAGATCGATTGCCAGGAGCCTTGGCAGGGAGTTTATCAGGATGTCCCTTGGTGGGGTAAGGGATGAGGCAGAGATACGTGGGCACAGGCGGACTTATGTGGGTGCATTGCCCGGCAGGATCATCCAGGGGATAAAGCAGGCAGGTAAGAACAACCCTGTATTTATGCTTGACGAGATAGACAAGATAGGGATGGATTTCAGGGGTGATCCATCCTCTGCACTCCTTGAGGTGCTTGATCCTGAGCAGAACAACGCCTTTGTTGATCATTACCTGGGGGTGCCCTTTGATCTCTCAAGGGTTATGTTTATTACCACCGGCAATGTGGTCGACACCATCCCGGGGCCTCTTCGGGACAGGATGGAGATAATATACCTGAGTGGATATACTGAAGAGGAAAAGGTGGGAATAGCACGGAACTACCTCCTTCCGAAACAACTTGAGGAGCACGGCATAACCAAAAAGGTGCTCACCGTAACCGACTCTGCACTCAAAATGCTCATATCACACTACACAAGAGAGGCAGGCGTAAGGAATCTGGAACGGGAGATTGCAAACCTCTGCAGAAAGGTGGCAAGGCAGATTGCGGAGGGTAAAAAGAAGAGGTTTGTCATCACCTCACGTAACCTCTCCAAGTATCTTGGTGCCCCAAAATTCCTGCCTGAGGAGGAGATGGAGCGTGATGAGGTGGGTGTGGCTACAGGACTTGCCTGGACGGAGTCCGGGGGTGACATAATCTATGTGGAGGCGACCACGATGAAGGGAAGGGGGAGCCTGACGCTTACAGGCCAACTGGGTGATGTTATGAAGGAGTCGGCGCAGGCAGCCCTGAGTTTTGTCCGTTCAAGGGCGAAAGACCTTGGGATAAGGGAGGATGCCTTCTCCAGAACGGATATTCATATACATGTGCCCGCAGGGGCGATACCCAAAGATGGGCCCTCTGCCGGTATCACGATGGCGGTTGCCATAGCATCCGCCCTTACAGGAAGACCGGTGGACAAGAAGATCGCCATGACCGGTGAGATCACCCTGCGAGGGCGTGTTCTACAAATCGGTGGGCTTAAGGAAAAGACCCTTGCCGCCAAGAGGATGGGCATCCACAGGGTGATAATCCCCAAAAGAAACGAGAAGGACCTTGAAGATATCCCGAAATATGTCAAAAAGGATATGGAGTTTATCATGGTTGAAAAGGCTGATGATGTCCTTAAGGTCGCCCTGAAGAAAAAGCGGGGGGTAAGACGGAAGAGGGCTTCTAAATGAGCCGTCTGTATTTTAAGGATTATGAAAGGTATCCCTCCGGTTCCTGAAGGGGAGTGTTCCCTGATAGAGGAGATAAAGGGCAGGTTCTCCTCCAGGGACTCAGGGGTACTTGTGGGTATCGGTGATGATGCATCTATGCTCAGCACCCCCGGCTCTCCACTGCTTGTCACAACCGATGCAATGGTAGAGGGGGTACACTTTGACCTTTCCATAATGACCCCGTTCCAGGTGGGGTATAAACTCGCAGTATCAAACATAAGCGATATACACGCAATGGGGGGAAGACCTGCCTGGGCACAACTTGCCCTATCCGTGGATAGTGGTCGGGCAGAGGGGTTTGTGGATGGTTTTTTTGATGGGCTTAAAGATGCCCTTGACCGTTATGGCGTCGTGCTGACCGGTGGTGATGTAACCGGTAGCAGGGGTGTGATTTCTGTATCGCTAAGCCTGCTGGGGCTTTCAGGTGAGAGGGTCTTTAAGAGAAATGGGGCTAACCCTGGCGACTGGATTTACCTCACCGGTCCTCTGGGAGAGCCATCCATCGGGTTTTATCTTCTTAAAAGGTTAGGTTTACCGGTGGCATTTGAGAGGGGAGAGAGACTTGAACTTGAGGGGGAGACGGTCTGGATGGAGCACCTCATCAGGAGGTTTGTGCTTCCAGAATTGCCGGATGCCCCGGTTCAATATGGAGATCGGATTACCTCAATGATTGATATAAGCGACGGGCTCTCCCTGGATCTCTGGAGGATATGCCATCAGAGCGGGGTGGGTGCAACCCTTATTGAGGATGATCTCCCCATTACACCGCAGATGAAGATGGCAGCAGAACAAACAGGGATCGAACTCCTTGGGCATATCCTGGGGGGAGGTGAGGACTACCAACTACTCTTTACATCGCCAGAAGATATACCTGATTTTTACAGAATCGGAAGGATCACCAGCGACGGCTTTTTGATACTCAGGAAAACGGGTAGGGAAGAGAAATTGCCTCTCAGGGGGTATCAGCACCTTGTCTCTGTTTGAGAGGCTCAGGATAATATTTACCGTAAGAGACCCCTCCTGGAAGGTCTCTCTTGCCTTTTCACTTGGGTTATTCATTGGGATCTCTCCGTTTCTGGGGCTCCATACAGTGCTTGCCCTTTTGCTTGCACACCTTTTGAGGCTGAACAAGATAGTTACACTCTCGGGTGCCTATGTTACAAACCCCTGGACTATTGTCCCTATCTATACATTTTCCACATGGGTGGGTGTGAAGATAACCGGTTATGAGGGTGTGATTATCAGTGATATAAACTTCAGGGAACTTACACTTGGTAATATAGCGAGCCTTCTCAGGGACCTCCTGGTTCCCTTCTTCATAGGCACTCTGTTTACCGCTATGGTTACTGCTTTTGTAGCCTATTTTATGGTCTTATATCTCCTCAGGAAATTCCGTGATGAGTAATGGCTCAAAGATAGAGCATGAGGTGAAGATCCTTGAGATCGACAGGGACAAAATAATTGAGAGACTTGAAGAGATTGGTGCAGAACGCATCTTTGAAGGGCTTGTTGTGGATGAGTATTTCGATTATCCCGATCGGAGGTTGCGCAAAGGCGGCCATCTTCTTAGAATAAGGGAAAAAGGAGATGATATAATTGTAACAATAAAGGGACCTTCACTTGGTGGGGCTGTAAAGTCGAGGGAGGAGAGGGAGTTTTCCCTGTCGTCTGCAGGGGGAATGAAGGAACTCCTCCACCTGTTAGACCTTGAGTGCTGGCTCAAACTCACCAAGAAAAGGACGGTATATAAGAAGGGGGATGTGAGATTTGCAATAGATGCCTATATTAACGAGTTCGGATTCATACCGGAGTTCTTAGAGATAGAGGCGGTAGAGGTTGAGGATATATACCGTTATGCCTCTTTGCTTGGTTATGAAAAACACAGTTGTCTCCCCTGGAGTTTTGAGGAATTAAGGAGGTTTTACGAAGGAAGAGGTGCTGAATAGGTTCAGAAACCGGATAGCCCTGTTTGGTGGCACCTTTAACCCCATCCATTACGGGCACCTGAGAGTTGCCGAGGAGGTAAGGGAAAGGCTTTTTCTGAAGAAGGTGGTTTTTATACCTGCTGCAGACCCACCGCTAAAGGGAGAAGACCTTGCTCCTTCTGATAAGCGGTTCAGGATGGTTCAGATGGCAATCAGGGATAACCCACACTTTGAGGCCTCCCCGGTTGAGATGGAAAGGGGAGGAAAGTCTTATACTGTTTTTACATTGAGGGAGTTGAAAAGTTGTTATGATGAGGAGTTGGTTTTTCTCCTTGGCCTTGATGCATTTGTTCAACTTCACGAGTGGTACCGTTTTGAGGAGGTGTTGTCACTGACGGATTTTCTCATAGTAGGCAGACCAGGGGAGCAAAGAAGCAGACTGATAGACCTCCCGTGGGTGGTGGAGGTTAAAGGGGTTGGGGATAAGGATGCGGCTGTGTTCATAAAGGGGGCTGGTGAGGGGCGGTTTTCACTTTATCTTGATACTATGAAACTTGATATATCGGCAACAGAGATCAGAAGACTTGTAAAGGCGGGAAAGAGTATAAGGTATCTACTGCCTGATGATGTGGCGGAGTTTATCAGACAAAACAGGTTGTACCAGATCGGATAATGGGGGTTTTACAACACCAGGGTAACAGTAAATTCAAAATATGTTATTATATATGTGCTTAAAGGGTGTAAATAAGCACGGATCTGTCCTGAATGGAGGTGATTGACTTAAAAGGAATTGATAAGGTAAGAGAGATTGCAGGTTTTGCCCTTGAGAAGAAGGCGGAGGACCTTAAGGTGCTTGATCTCAGGGGATTATCCATTATGGCGGACTATTTTGTGGTATGTTCCGGTGAGAGCACCACTCAGGTAAGGGCAATAGTGGACAATGTGGAGCAAAAGATGAAAGAACAGGGGGTAAGGCCCCTTGCAATAGAGGGGTATCGTAACAGCCTATGGGTTCTCATGGATTACGGAGATGTGATCCTACATGTGTTTGAAGCCGAAAAGAGGGAGTTTTACGAACTTGAGAAGTTATGGATAGACGCCCCGAGAGTTGAACTATCAGATGAAAAGGGCGTTAAGTCATGAGGTTTGATATCCTATGGGTGGGCAGGACAAAAGAGGGATACCTTGCGGAGGGGATCAATAGATATATAAGTATGTTGAGTCCTTATGCGAAGGTAAAGATCAGAGAGGTAAGGGAGGTGAGGGGAAAGCCGCCTGAGACCATTATGGATATTGAGGGAAGGCGTATACTTGATGCTGTGGACAGGTTTACACTCCTTAGCGAGGAAGGCAGAGAGATGGATTCCAGGGGCTTTGCAGAGTATTTAGACAAGAACCCTTCGATGACCTTTGTCATTGGTGGGCCCTACGGTGTTTCAGAGCAGGTAAAAAAGAGGGCGTCAGAGATGATCTCCCTTTCAAAGATGACATTTACTCACGAGATGGCAAGGCTCATATTTCTTGAGCAGTTATACAGGGGTATAACAATCCTTAAAGGAAAGAGGTATCATTACTGATGGGAAAGATAGTGACTATAATTTTTCTGTTATTGGCAGGTTTTATGGGTTATATTGCCTATTACAATATGGAACCGGTCTCGGTGGCTCTCTCACGAGAGATGATCTACCAGATACCTAAGATTGTCCTCATACTTCTCTCTGCCGCCTTTGGTGCGGTTTTTATGATTGTGATCTACACAATGAGGGATACAAGGCGTCTCATAAAAAACATCCAGACCCAGAGAAAACAGAAAAGGCAGGAAAAGATTCAGAATCACTATTCAAAGGCTCTTAGTGCAATCCACTCTGGTAAAGTGGATGTTGCTGAGACCTCATTACTTGAGATATTGAAGGAGGACTCCTCACACCTGCAGGCACTTTTGAGGCTTGGTGAGATAGCGGAACAGAAGGGGGATCTTAAGGGTGCCCTCGATTATTACAAGCGGGCACTTGCATCTTTGCCTGGAGATCAGGAGACACTCCTTCACATGATTACGGTAAAGGAGAAACTTGGGGCATATGAGGAGGCACTTGGGTATGCCGATGAGATTCTTGAAAAAGACCCAAGAAACCTTCCTGCCATTGAAAAGAAGCGCACCATACTGGAGAGGCTCGAGCGATGGGACGATCTTGTGGAGTTTGAACGGGTTCTGGTAAAAAAGGCATCTTCCGATAGTGAGAGAAAGAGGCACGAGGACTTTCTGAATGGCTATATGTATGAGTCCGGCAGAATTGCGCTTGAAAAGGGAGACATTGATAAGGCAAGGAGGCAGTTTCGTGCGGTGCTAAAGAACAGAGGTGATTTTATCCCTGCCCATCTGGGGCTAACAGAGGCGATACTTCAGGAAGATGGCAGGGAGGCTGCAATAAGTTATTTAGAAAAGGTGATGAAGGATACACGATCCCTCATAGTACTTGCCCGGCTGGAAGACCTGATCCTTGAGGAGGGAGAGCCTGCAAGGTTGATAAATATATACAAAAGGGAACTCTCTGAAAGCCCCACTGATAACCAACTCAAGTTTTTCCTTGCCAAGTTGTACTACCGCCTGGAGATGCTGGACGATGCGCTTGAGTTGATTGAGGGGATAGAAAGCCCTTCAAACTTTCCGGAGATTAAGAAGATCAGGGGTGGCATTTATATGAAGAGAGGACAGTTTGAGAAGGCCACCACCGAGTTTCGTGAGGCGCTCAATATGAAGATGACACTTAAGATTCCCTATTGCTGTTCTGCCTGCGGGTATACCACGGATGAATGGTCTGGAAGGTGTCCATCCTGTAAGACTTGGAACTCGTTTTACTTTAATGTTCATGGTGCCTGTAAGGTAAGCGAACAGGAGTAAAAAAAGTCTTTTTAGGCAGATTTAATGCTTTTTGAACAAACCCTATCATTTCAGCCCTGATTAATGTCTCATTCAAAGGAAGACTACGAAAAGTTGAAAAGAGGCGGTAGCCCGGGTGTGGGCAGGGTGGTTCTTGATACGAGCCTCTTTGTGAACCCTGAGGTGGCAAAGTACTTTGGTGACAATCCCACCGAGGCGCTGGAGGGGTTTCTTTTCCTGGCAGCCCAGATTCCCATCCTGGAGTTCTACATGCCGCCGTCTGTTTTTAAGGAACTCCTGAACTTCGTTCAGAGGAAGAGGGTCCCTGGGGATCTGCTTCTCATCTTACACCAGAAACCACCAAGCAGGTATGAGATAGACTTTCCTGCCTATGTGCTAAGAGAACTTGTGGATGAGATGAGGGAGAGGATAAATAAGGGGCTCAGGGTTGCGGAGAGAGCGGTAAGGATGGTGAGTGAGAAGGGGGAAAAGCAGGTTATAAATGAGTTGAGGAAAAGATATCGTGAGGCCCTTCGTGAAGGGGTTATTGACTCAAAAGAGGATGTGGACCTGCTTTTGCTTGCCCGTGAACTCGATGCTACCCTGGTAACGGCAGACCAGGGTGTTATTGTCTGGGCGGAAAAACTGGGGATAAGATGGCTTTTCCCCGAGAAATTCAGGGAGTTCCTGCTTGGAGCAATTAAAAGGGCGCAGCGGTTTCAGGCTATAAGTGCAGACAATAAATAAAAGAACCGCCTTACATTGCACTGCCTTCAGGCAGACCTGAGCGGTCGTTATGCTTATTCATCTGGTATAATCCGGGTCGGCACATAAAGGTCTTGCATAAAGAAACTTTTTCATTTTGAAACGGTAGATTACCCCTTATTTAGGAGACCTTTATACCTCTCTCTTACAAAACACAACTCATCATCTTTCGTAAGCAAATTCCCCCTTAGTTTTTCTTCGGTAACATTCTTCAGGATTTCGGAATAGACCGGGCCGGGGGGAATACCAAGGCTAATCAGGTCTTTGCCTGTAATTTCCGGTTTGGTCTTTCTTAACTCCAGGAGAAACCTGGAGACCGCCTTCTGGACGGTACGGTCTCTGGAGATGGCAATTGTGAAGATGAGTGTTTCAAGGTCAGAGTCCTTCAGGGTGTTGTAAATAATGACCGGGTCTTCAGTGCGCAGTTGGCGGTTGTAAAATGATGCATTTTTATAAGATCTGGCGATTTCTGTTATGGTGTTTTCGGGTGTGGAAAGCCTCCTGAGTGCATCAATCCTCTGCTCATCCTCAAGAAGATAAATAATTCCCATGATAAGAATCCTTGGTCGGTCTATCTCCTCCTCAAGAAAGAGGAGGTCAAACCATGCAAGGCTGTCAACCACAGAACGCATAACCTCCTCAAGGGTGTCGGTAAATCTCAGAGCAGGATGAACAACCTTGAGTAGACCGTATCTGGACAGTCTCCTCAGTATCCTGACAGGATCGGTTTCGCTTAATGCAAGCCTGAGTTCATCGTAAATTCTGGTGCCTGAGAGTTTCTCAAACAGGTTGAGCCTTACGGCAGACTTTATCAGGTTTTCAGTGTGTTTACTTATCCTGAAACCGAACCGTTCCGCAAACCTCACCGCCCTGAATGCCCTTGTGGGGTCTTCAATAAAACTGAGGTTGTGAAGCACCCTGATGGTCTTTTCACGTATGTCTCTCTGCCCGCCGAAGAAGTCCAGTAGTCTGCCGAAGTCGTCCGGGTTTAACCGGACGGCAAGTGTGTTGATGGTGAAATCCCGCCGGTAGAGATCCTTCTTGATGGAAGATGTCTCAACCTTTGGAAGCGAAGCGGGCTCCTCATAGTATTCGGTGCGGGCGGTTGCAATGTCTATACGGAAATCGGGAGAGGGCATTTCGAAGCCCGATCTGTCACCAAATCTTATCTTTGCAGTTCCAAATCGCTTATGGGTGGTTATCTTGAGATCGGGGATCTCTTCTGAAAGACGCCTTACAAACTCAAGCCCATCACCCTCTATCACTATATCAATGTCAAGGTTTTTCTCGCCCCTCAGAAGATCCCTTATGGAACCTCCCACCAGATATGCTCCATATCCGAGTTCCTGTGCGGTCTTGCCAGCATGTTTGAGAAACCGTACTATCCCTGATGGGAACCGTTCCCTGATGAGCCTGCCAAGGTTTCTTGAAATAGCAGGTTTCTGGGTGGTATCGTCAGTGGTGACCCTCTTTCTTCGAAGTGCATCCTCGTAGAGGTTTCTCAGGAGGTCGGTTCTTGTTATTGCACCGATTACCCTGCCGGATTCTATCACGGGCATAAACCGCTGGTTCTGTTCTATCATCTGCTTTTCTACCCTTTCAATTGGGGTATCAGGTGCTGCCGTTTCTGCGTCTGTGGTGGTAAAATCTGAAACGGGGTGTCTCTTAAAACCGTGGAATATCGCCTTTTCCACCACCTCACGAGTGATTATTCCCAGGTAGTTATCGTCTTTGATAACGGGTAGCACATTTACCCCGAATTTGGTCATCCTGTTTTCGGCATCCCCAAGGGTGCTATAGTCTGTTATGGTGATCACAGGGGAGGTCATAATGTCTCGAGCCCGTTTTTGTGGCCTGACATGTTGGTTAAGCGTTGCCTCAAGCCTTTCCTCAATCACCTCAAGGGGTTCATCCTTTATGGTTGCCGATGCTGCAACCGGATGCCCGCCTCCACCGAACGCCTCAAGAATAGAGCCCACGTTCACCTCAGGCACACGGCTTCTTCCAACCATTATCACCTTGTCTTCCATTCCCACCATCATTATAAGTGCATCAATATCGTCCATGTCCATTATCCGGTGTGCAAGATGAGCCACATCACCAAGGTAGTCATGGCTGATAGCCTTGGCAATCCTTATTCTAACCCCCTTTAGTTCCAGGTCTCTTGAACTCTCAAGGAGGCTGTTCAGTAGGCGGAGTTCATCCCTGTCAAGTTCTATCTTTATGTATTCTGCAATAATTTTCATGATTGCACCCTTTTTCACCAGCCATGCAGCGGCTAACATGTCTCTTTCTGTGGTTGAGTTGAACCTGAAAGAGCCGGTTTCCTCGTAGATACCAAGTGCAAGAACGGTTGCCTCAAGGGGAGTGATGGGTACCTTTCTCTGGCGTATTATCTCGGTAAAGATGGTGGCCGTGGCGCCTACCTCTTCCACTACCTCAAGTTCCGTTCTTATGTGTGGTTGTTTATGTGACCTCTGCTGGTGTTTGAAGTGGTGGTCATAGAGATGTATCTTTACCCCGGGGCGTTCCGCCACCTCTCTCAGGGGGCCAAGCCTTGAGGTCTCCGCCGTATCCACAAGGATCACCCTTTTTACCCTGGCGGGATCAACATCCCTTAGCCGCCCAATCTCAAAGGGGGTATGAACCTCCAGAAACTCCCTTACCTTTTTTTCCTGTGAGCCCGGGAAGATGGGGACTGCCTTATGGTAAATCTTTTTTGCCCCGAGCATTGAGGCAAGGCAGTCAAAATCAGCATTCAGGTGGCAGGTGATTATCTCCATGATGGCCTGAAGGTCAAAAATTGAGATAACCTAAACGTTACATGATGGACAGCAGTGACAAGGCGTAAAATCAACTCTTTTCTTTCCTGATCTTTTTGCTTACAACTATCCTGTTTCTGCCAAGGGTTTTTGCCCTGTACAGGGCATGGTCGGCAAGGGTGATAAGATCGTCAGAAGACTCTATTTTGTGGATGGGCCAGCAGGCTATTCCCATGCTTGATGTGATGTGCTCATCCTCTATGTTCTTGAACTTATACTCTCTGATGTACCGCTGGAGCCTTTCCGCCTCTGTTTTTGCCCCATCCACGCCGGTCTGCGGCAAAAGAATGATAAACTCCTCTCCGCCGTATCTTGCAAAGACATCACTTTTCCTGGTATGTCGCCTGATTAACTGTGCAAACTGGCGAAGCACCATATCACCAATGCGGTGGCCATAACTATCGTTAATCCTCTTGAACCGGTCTATATCCAGCATTATACAGGAGATGGGTATCTTATACCGCACCGCCCTGCTGAACTCCTCCTCAAGCCGGTTATAGAAATACCGTATGTTATAAATACCGGTGAGGTAATCTGTAATGGCGAGTTTCTCAAGCCTTGCCTTTTCGTTTTCAAGCCTTTCGTAGAGAAAGGCGTTGTAAAGGGCGTTGGAGGAGGCATTTGCAATGGCGTTACAGAGTTTTATCTCCCTGTCTGTGAAGGACTTTCCCTTCTTGGAAGTCCGTAAAAAGAGTGTGCCGATTACCTCGTCACGGTGTATTATAGGGATTACGGCAATTGACTGTATGCCCAGGGGCTTTATCTTGTCCTTTACAGACTCCATCACGGGGTCTTTTAGAGCATCATAAACTACAAGCGGTTTCTTTGACTTAAGTGCCTTTCTTATCTCGGGATACTTTCTGAGGTCGAGTTTGATTTTGGATATTGAAGGGTCCTCATAAGAGGAGATCACATGTGCATACCTCCTCTCCCCATACCCTATGCTTATTATAGAGCAACGGGATACATCTATCATCTCACTTATCTTCTTTACCACGAAATAGAGTACCTCACGGGGATCAAGTGTGGAGGAGATGAGATAAGTAAGTTCTATAATCGCTTCAAGGTCCTTTTTTTCGGTGTAGAGTTTTCTGAACCAACTCCTGTGCTCAATGGCAGATTTTATCTTAAATTCAAGGTCGTCCTCATGAAAGGGGCTTGTGATATAACAATCAATGTTACACTTGACGATGGACTTGAGCCCCCTGGTCACATCATCCGGAATCAGGGCAATTGCAGGGGGTGTTTCAGAGAGTTGGGGCAGGTTTTCAGTTCCCTCCGGCGCCTCTATAATAAGTAGATCGTACCCACCGTTTTTGAGGGCGGCATTTAGTTCCTTCTTCTTTTCCACAAAAAGAGGGGTCAGGTCTTTCCTCTTTTTAAAAAAACCTTTGAGGAATTTCCCTGCCTCATCCCCCTTGTGATATACAAGTATTCTTATACCCCTCTTTTTAACCATTTATATTTAATTATAGCAAATTTAATGCCTTTTTTCTACATTTTTATTTAAGTTTTTTCCTCCGTTTTTGTAGCAGTTTTTCAAACTCTTTGAGTGGCAGGGTATTAAGGACGTTCTCCTTTTCAAGCCATCCCCTCCTTGCCACCTGAACGCCGTACTTCATGTAGAGGAACTGGTCTGGTATGTGGCTGTCGGTATTGATTATTACCGGGATACCGTGCCGCTTTGCCTCTCTTGCAAGTTTGTCGTTTATATCAAGCCGCTGGGGGAAGGCGTTTATCTCAAGAGCCTTTCCCTCTTTCCTGGCAACCCTGAAGACCTCGTCCATATTGATCTCATAGGGCTCTCGTTCGCCAATGAGCCTGCCCGTTGGGTGTGCAATCAGGTCAACATATGGACATTTTATGGCAGAGATAACCCTTTTTGTCATCTGTTTAATATCCTGCCTGAACCCGGAGTGGACGGAGGCCACCACAAAGTCCAGTTGTTTGAGAACATCCTCTGACAGATCCAGTGAGCCATCGGATCGGATGTCAACCTCCACACCCATGAATATTCTGAAGTTCTTGAGCCTTTTGTTCAGTGTGTCAACCTCTCTTTTTTGCTCAAGGATTTTTTCCTCGGTAAGCCCTCCTGCTATGCCGAGCCCCTTTGAGTGGTCTGTGATGGCTATGTACTGGTATCCCATTTTTTTTGCCACCGCTGCAAGGTCTGCAATCTCGTAACTGCCATCACTCCATCGGGAGTGTATGTGTAGGTCTCCCTTTATATCCTCAAGTTTTACAAGTTCTGGAAGATCGCCCTTTTTTGCGGCATCGATCTCCCCGGTGTCCTCCCTCAGTTCGGGAGGTATCCATTCAAGTCCAAGGAGGTTATAGATCTCCTCTTCCGTTTTGCCGCCGAGTTTACGGTCGGTCTTTTCGTCAAATATTCCGTATTCGTTGATCTTAAGCCCCTTCTTCTGTGCCAGTTCTCGAAGGTGGATATTGTGTTCTTTACTACCCGTGAAGTACTGGAGGGCTGCGCCAAAAGAGTCATTTTCAACCACCCTCAGGTCAACCTGAAGGTCATCTGATAACCGGATGCTCGACCTTGTGGTTCCCTTCTGGATAACATCCGTTACTCCAGGTAGTGTTACAAAGGCATCCATAACCCTTTCAGGCTCAGAGGAGGTGACGAGTATGTCTATATCCTTTATGGTCTCCTTCCACCGCCTGAGGCTGCCGGCAAGGGCGATCTTCCCCACTCCCTTTACCGATTTAAGGGTTGACACTATCTCTTCTGCCTGTGGCATGACATCCCCGATCGGCCTTCTTTCACGTCCCTTTTTCAGTAGTTCTATCCCACGGAGTATGTTGTTTACGGTCTTTTCCTTTATGCCGGGAATTTTCAGTAAACCTCCTCCTCTTGCAGCCCCTTCAAGGGTCTCAATGTCGGTTATACCGAGGTTGTCGTAAAGGTTTTTTGCGGTCTTTGGCCCCACGCCAGGGATTGATATTATCTCAAGGAGCCCCTGGGGAATCTCCTCCCTCAGTTCATCAAGTGCCTTAATGCCACCTGTTTCTATGAATTCTGATATCTTACCTGCAAGGTCCTTACCAATGCCTGGTATCTTTTTTCTTTCGGCCTCCGGGATTTCTGAAATGTCTCTTCCGAGTGACTCGATGTTTTGTGCAGCCTTTCTGTAAGCCCTTATCCTGAATGGGTTTTCCCCTTTCAGTTCAAGCAGATCGGCAATCTCGTTGAATCTCTTTGCGATTTCCTTGTTTGTCATGATGCATCACCCTTTTTAGATTTTACCATAGAAATCCCGTCACGATGTGAGTCCTTGTATTGTGAAGTTACGAATTTTTTAAGTTATTGAACGTTGTTTCTTCGGTGCCTTTGCATTGACGGAGGGGTTTAGCCTTTTCATCATTGATTGGCAAATTCGGTAAATAAACTAAATGTAAAAAACCAACCCCGGTGAACACCTAAAACTTTGCGGGCATGGTGATAGGTTGAAGAAATGGGCTGGCCAGGGCCAGCCCATTCATTTATAAATTATAACTCTTACTCAAATTTCAGGTGTTTGGACTTTGAGTATATCTTTGTCCCCCTGGAGCCGCTAATATAGTAATACAGGTCAACAAATACATCTGCGCTGTTTGCATCCTTTGCAAACTCGAAAACGATCCTCTCTTTTTCGGTCTCCTTTGGCCTAAGTGTCAGGTCAATGAGTTCCTTGATCTGCCAGGCTCCGTATCTCATGTATCCGTCAAGGTCGACACCGATGGGATAGTACGACTTCTGTTCTTTATAGGTGTTTCCCTTGTCGTCCCTGGCGGTCACCTCAAGGACCACCTTGCCGGACCAGAGTCAGCCGTCTGGAATCCTGTGGCCTGCACGGTTTTCTATCCATACATGGACGATCGCCCTGGGTATCCAACTGCCAACCGTGTGTCGAACACCCAGTATCTCTGCATTAAACCCTATCCCCTCTTTGACTATCTCAATATCATGGCCTCCTGGAAAGCGGTGTCCTCTTCCAGCCTTCTTCATGTGACAGTCCTGACAGGTCTCAAGCCCACCCCTTGAGATGTAGGCATTATAGTAACTCCCGTTAAGGGTGTTACAAACGATCTGTTCACCATCGGGTGCCACATACCGACCATGGCACTGGGAGCAGAAGAGGGAGCGGTTCAGGGTGTTGAGAGGTATAGTCCTGTGAGATGGTGAGATTACGGTATTTGAGGTGTATATGGCATCCTTTTCTGGCTCACCGTAAAGCCCCTTTGCTATACTTGTTGCCTTTATGTTGTGGCAGCCAAGACATCCCACATTGAGTCTTGAGAGTTCCCTTTGGAGTTCTTCCCTCTTTTTCTCGCTCTTCGTATCAACCGCCTCTATTATCATATCCGCTATCTTCACTGCAAGGTCATTGGAGGCGTAGTTTACAACCGGGGCATGGCAGTCGAGGCACTTTAGAACTTCCGCCTTGGTCAATTTTTTTTCCCATTCTTCCGGAACACCTATTGCGAAGAAATTCCTCATCCCCTTTAGAGATGACACAACGGCACGGGCGTGGAAAGACTCATTCCACTGCCTGTACTGTTCTTCATGACAGTCCTTGCACTTTGAATCATCAAACATCTTCAGGAGTTCGTCAATGGAGTCTGCCGTTTCAGAAAACACAGGAGGGGGAAAGATAAGGAGAGTGAGGAACAAAATTATAGAAACATTGAAAATCCTCATTTTGACCTCCTTTGTTATGGTTTGATGTCATGGTGATGGCCTCATTTAAGTCGGTATGACCAAACCTTGTGGAAGTCTGAATACTGTTTTCACCTCCTTTCAAAATGAAGGAGTTTGCCCTTTCCCCCTTTGAAAATTATCGCATAAAACAATAAAGTTGTCAAGTTTAATAATTAGAAAATATTATAATTATAACTTTAGAATTATCCTGCTACCATAAATAGAAGGCAAACCACGACCTGTAGCACATAACAAGACCTATTGGGGTGTATAGGTATATGAACCTGGGGAAAATATCTTATATATGCAGGTCTTGTGTTAAAATATAAAAAAGGCATTGAGAGGTGGTCTGGAGTATGTCGGAGTTTGGGATAGGGACAATAAGGGAGACCTCACCGGAGGTCGAACGAAGGACAAAGGAGCCCTCTCTTTACAAGGTCATACTCTTGAATGACGATTATACCACCATGGATTTTGTTGTGCATGTCCTAAAGACGGTGTTTCACAAGTCGGAGGTGGAGGCAACTCGGATAATGCTTCATGTACACAGAAATGGCGAGGGTGTTGCCGGTGTATATACCAGGGACATTGCTGAGACCAAGGCAGAGAGGGTTCACCAGATGGCTCGGAAGGAGAGTTTTCCTCTCCGGTGCAGGGTGGAAAGGCAATGATAAGCAGGGATCTTGAGTTGACAATAGAGGCCATAATCCGCGATGCCAGGCGCCGGGGGCATGAGTACCTTACGGTGGAACACCTCCTCTACGCTATTTTGCACGATGAGTGGGGTGTTGAGATCATAATCAACTGTGGCGGAGACCCTGAAAGGCTCAAAAAGAAACTGAATGAGTTTTTCAACCAGCATGTTACTCACCCTGTGGGGGGTGGTTATGGTCCTGCAAGCCCAACCATAGGGTTTCAGAGGGTGATCCAGCGTGCACTTTCCCATGTGCAATCCTCTGAAAAACCAGAGGCTGACGCAGGTGACCTTCTTGCCTCTATATTTCTTGAGGAGGACTCCCATGCGGTGTATTTTCTTGAAAGCGAGGGCATAACCCGGCTTGATGTCCTGGACTTTATCTCTCATGGAATTTCCAAGATTGAAAGCCCGGAGCAGTTGCAGCCGCTTGAAAGCCCTGGAGATGAGACCCACCAACATCGTGACCCCCTTGAGGCATTCACTGTGGATCTCATTGAGAAGGCAAGACGGGGTGAGATAGACCCGCTGGTGGGAAGGGATAGGGAACTAAAGCAGTGTATCCATGCCCTGAGCAGGAGGAGAAAGAACAATGTAGTCCTTGTGGGTGACCCCGGGGTGGGGAAAACGGCAATCGTGGAGGGGCTTGCCCTCAGGATTTTCAATGACGATGTGCCTGAGCCACTCAAAGGAGTGAGGATATATGCGCTTGACATGGGTGCCCTGATAGCGGGCACGAAGTACCGGGGTGATTTTGAGGCTCGCCTCAAGTCAACGATCAAGAAACTTGAGTCTATGGAGGGTGCAATACTCTTTATTGATGAGATTCACACCGTGGTGGGAGCCGGTGCAACCAGTGGGGGTTCGCTGGATGCCTCAAATATACTAAAGCCTTCTCTGATTGCCGGAAGGTTGAGGTGCATAGGGGCAAGCACTTATGAGGAGTATAAAAATTACTTTGAGAAAGACAGGGCATTATCAAGGAGGTTTCAGAAGATAGAGATAAAGGAGCCCGATGTGAGAGAGACCATCTCCATACTCAAGGGGCTCAGGAGGTATTACGAGGAGTTTCACGGTGTTAGATATACGGAAAAGGCGTTGAAGGCGGCCGCAGAACTTTCTGCCAAGTATATAAATGATCGTTTTCTGCCTGACAAGGCGATCGATGTAATAGACGAGGCTGGTGCTGCCCTGAGGTTGTCGCCCTCCTATGGGAGGCGCAAGACGGTTGGGTTACGGGAGGTGGAGGATACCGTTTCCCGGATGGCACGCATCCCTTCAAAGACCATATCCACCTCTGAGACCACAAGACTTCTAAATCTGGAGGAGGAACTCAAAAAGAGGGTCTTCGGGCAGGATCGGCCTATTCATCTCCTTGCCTCCGCCATAAAGAGGTCTCGTGCCGGGCTTGGTTCACCGGAGCGTCCCATAGGATCGTTCCTCTTTACCGGCCCGACAGGTGTTGGAAAGACTGAGGTATCAAAGCAACTTGCCTCAGTCCTGGGGGTGGAGTTCATACGGTTCGATATGTCTGAATATATGGAAAAACACGCCGTCTCCCGCCTTATAGGTGCCCCTCCCGGGTATGTGGGGTTTGATCAGGGTGGCCAACTTACCGATGCCATAAGGAAGCATCCCTATGCGGTTCTGCTGCTTGATGAGATCGAGAAGGCACACCCTGATATCTTCAGCATACTTCTTCAGATAATGGATTATGCCACCCTGACGGACAATACCGGCAGGAAGGCGGATTTCAGAAATGTGATACTCATAATGACCTCAAATGCCGGGGCGGCCGAAATGGAAAAGGGGGTGATCGGGTTTGGCGACAGGGCGGATGAGGGCAGGTCGAAGGGAGATGAGGCGGTGCAGAGGCTTTTCAGCCCCGAGTTTCGTAACAGGCTTGATGGTATCATAAACTTTGAACACCTCTCAAGGGAGACCATGAAGAAGATCGTGAGGAAGTTCCTGAACGAACTTGAAGAACAACTCGGTGAGAAGAGGATCAGGATTGATTTATCCGAGGATGCCCTTGTGTATCTTGCCGAAAAGGGTTACGACAGGAGGTTCGGGGCAAGGCCACTTGCGAGGGTCATACAGGACGAGATAAAGACACCGCTTACAGACCTCTTGCTGCTTGGACGCCTCAGGCAGGGGGGCAGGTGTCTTGTTGAAAAGCAAGAGGGAGGGTTGAGGCTCACCGTTACAGATGCCGATCTTCGAACTAAGGAGTGACGACACGGCCTTTCCTCCTCCAGAACTTGCCGAACCAGAGGGGCTGCTTGCAATAGGCGGAGACCTCTCTCCCAGGCGGCTCCTAAAAGCCTACCGTGTAGGGATATTTCCATGGTTTTCTGAGGGAGACCCCTACCTCTGGTGGTCGCCAGATCCAAGACTCGTCCTTTATCCTGAAGAGTTACACGTATCAAGAAGCCTCAGGCAGACTATCAAAAAGGGTATATTTGAAATCACATCAGACAGGGCATTCCCTCTCGTAATAGAGATGGCTTCACAGGTTCACAGAGCAAAAGACGGCAGTACCTGGATAACGGCAGATATGATCACCGCTTACACCGAACTCCACAGGATGGGGTATGCCCATTCCATAGAGGCATGGAAGGACGGAGAACTTGCAGGCGGGCTCTACGGGGTGTCGCTTGGCAGGGCCTTCTTCGGTGAGAGCATGTTTACAAGGGTGAGCAACGCATCAAAGGTCGCCTTTGTGAAACTTGTACAGTATCTCAGAAAAAGAGATTTTTCATTTATAGACTGTCAGGTGAGTACGAGGCACCTGAAAAGCCTGGGGGCAAGAGAGATACCGAGAAGTAGGTTCCTTGCAGAACTCAAGGATGCCCTCATGTACCCAACACTGAAAGGACCCTGGAGGATTGAGTGATCAGAACCGGAAGGATTCCATACCTTAATCTGTTTCCTTTATTTTACTACCTTGAGAGGGATCATCAGGGGGAATACGAGTTTACCGACGGGGTTCCTTCTGTTCTTAACAAACTTCTCAGGGCCGGGCGGATTGACCTTAGCCCATCATCTTCAATTGAGTACCTGAGAAACCGGGAGTTATATGAACTGGTTCCAGGGCATTCTATAAGTTCAAAAGGCCCGATAGGGAGCATATTTCTGTTCAGTAAATACCCGGTGGATGAACTTGACCGGAAAAGGATCATGTATCTATACCACTCTGAAACCTCGGTTGGGCTTTTAAGGATTATCTGCGAGAGGTTTTACGGGCTGAGGCCTGAGTACCAGAGCACATCAGCACCAGTCAATGAGGGCCTGAACCTTGGTGATGCCTATCTGTTGATCGGGGATCAGGCGATGCGTGCAAGAAAGTCTGTCAGGGACTGTCATGTTTATGATCTCGGCTCAATATGGTATGAAAGGACAGGGCTTCCCTTTGTATTTGCCCTATGGATCGGAAACTCATCGAATATGCATGAGTCGGGTATTTCGGTGCAAAAGATAAAGAGTGACCTTGATGATGCACTCAAAAAGGCAGAAAACTCTTTTGAAGACCTTGCAAGGGTTGCCCCCGGTAGGGACTCTTTCACGGAAGAGGAAATAGTTGAGTACTGGAGAGGAATATCCTTTGGGCTTGAGGAGGATCATCTAAAAGGGCTCAGGAGATTTGAGGAGTATCTTATCGAGATGGGAGTGCTTTGATATGGAAAATACTAAGGTAAGTTAAATACAATTATACATTCAGGTTATCAGTCGTGGTATCATATTAAAACCGATTTGTTTTCAAAGGAGAAGGAAGAGATGAGAAAAGAGATATCGAACGGGGGTTTTACCCTTATAGAAATACTCATAGTGGTTTTTATACTTACCCTGCTTGCTGCGATCATTGCACCAAGGCTTGTGGGCAGAACGGACGATGCAAGGATTGCCGAGGCGAAGGTACAGATACGAAACTTTGAGACCGCACTTAAACTGTTTAAGATGGATAACGGATTTTATCCATCCACCGAACAGGGGCTTCAGGCTCTGGTATCTCCACCCACCACGGGGAGGCAGCCAAAGAGGTTTCGTGAAGGAGGATATCTTGAACATGGAAAGGTCCCCCTCGACCCATGGGGGAACCCCTATCTGTACGTGTCACCCGGCCTGCATGGCGATTATGATATCATCTGCTATGGGGCGGATGGTAAGGAGGGCGGAGAGGGAGCCGATGCGGATATCACCAGTTGGAATATAGAGTGAAGCACCCAGATCGGTGGGGCGGTAGTTTCAGAACATTAGGCAAGTGGCACTGTAAAGGCAGAAACAGGTCAAAATGATAGAAAAACCTTCGCTTACCGGAGTTGAAAGTGACCAGGAAGGCTTCACTTTAATCGAGATAGTCCTTGTCATCTTTATCGTCTCACTCTTTCTTACACTGTCATTCCCCTCGGTCTCTTCGTTGTTTGGCTATAAGACGGGGAAACTACCGGAGAGGGTACACTCTGTTTTGAGATTTGTTAACGATGCGGCTATAAATGGCGAGGAGGATGTGTTTTTGAAGATCGATCTGAAAAAAAAGTTGTTTTCTTATGCCACCTCTGAGGGCAGGAGGAGTTTTAAGGTGCCATCCATTGTATCAGTATATATCCCATCAAGGGGTGAGATAAGGGACTCCGAGTTGACACTCTTCTTCGGCCCATTTGGTTATCCGGAGCCCTTTGAGATACGGTTTGATGACAACAGGAAGGTTGTTTATAACCCCTTTAGTGGAAGGGTGAAACTCCTGACAGTACAGAGAGGGAAAGAATGAGTTTTTCCGGTAAGTTGATTATGCCATCAGCATTGTATAAAGAGTCAGGGTTTACCCTCCTTGAGGTGCTGGTGGCGGTTCTGATAGTTGGGGGGGCACTTGTGGTGGTTTTGTATTCCATCTCTTTACACCTTTCACAGGTGCAGAGGATCGAGAACATTACAGAGGCTGTGTTGATAGCGGAAGACCTGATCTCAGGCAAAGAGGTGTTGAATACTGCCGATCTGGGAGAGGAAAAGGTGGTGGAGGATGATAAATATGGCCGGTACAAGTTCAGAGTGGCCGAGGCTGAAACTGAACTCGTAGGTGTTAAAATAAGGGAGGTTACGGTCTGGAAAGACGATGAGCAGATCACCTTGAGGAGGCTTGTAAAGAGGTGAACCAGCGGGGTTTTACACTTCTTGAGATACTTATTGCAACCGTCCTTGTGGTGATAGTGATCGGTGCGGTTTATGGAAGCCTTTCAATGGCAGAGAGGGTGATTCCTGGCAGGGGAGAGAGCCTTGAGAGACTAACTGAGGCAAGGAGATTCCTGGATGTCCTGAGTTATGAGATAGAGTCTTCCTTTATGCTAAAAAAGGACGACTCTACGGGTATCTACCTGATTCCAGCAGATGTTGAGGGAAAGACAGGGTCTGAGATTGAGTTGACCACACTGTGGGGGGCAGAAAACATACCAAGGAGGGTAAGGTACAAACTTACCAAGACTGACGGGCTACTTGCAATCGAAAAGACAATAACCGACTATGGTGGCAAGGATAGGCCATATAGCCTTATGGCGCTTGAGGGGGTTAGTGGGTTCAGGATAACCGTGATGAATAAGGGGACTGAGGCCCCTTCATGGGACAGTACAAAGGAAGGGAGACTCCCCGAACTGGTTCAGATAGAATTGACCCTGAATCTGAATGAAAGGGATATATACTTAAAGAGAAAGGTGATACCGAGGATAGGATTATGAAGATTGAAAACAAAGAATTGTTAAGTGTACTCAAGGAATCAAGAAAGCCTCTTGGCTTTCACGAGATACTCTCAAGACTTGGGGTTACTAAAAAGGAGTCAAGAAAGATAAAAAAGGTACTCAAAGAACTCCTGCGTAATGGAGAGGTGATACTGAACAGACGGGGAAGATACTGTCTTCCTGAGGAGATCAGATTGATAAAGGGTGTTTTTGAGGCTCACAGGGAGGGTTATGGTTTTCTCATTCCCGAGACTCCCGGCGAGAGAGACCTTTTTATACCGCCCCGTGCAACGGCCGGTGCCATGGGTGGTGATCTGGTTATTGCAAGGCTGGAGAATGAAAGGAAGAGAGAGGGACGGATACTGCGGGTCCTGGAAAGGGCTCAGACCAGAGTGGTTGGTACCCTTGAACCTTCTGAAAACGCCTATTTCGTTCGTCCCAAGAGGAAGGATATACCCTTTGATATTTATATTGCCCCTCGTGACCGGTTGAAGGCAAGGCCTGGCAGCCTGGTCAAGGCGGAGATAACATCATACCCGACAGACACGAGACCTCCAGCCGGTAGGGTGGTAAAGATACTGAAAAGACCCGAAAACCCAAGGGAGGATCTGGAACTGATCCTTGAGGAGTATAACCTGCCAAAGCGGTTCCATCAGGATGTTTCCAGGGAGTCACGGGCGCTTTCAGGTGAGGTGGATGCAGAAAAACCGGCAGGTAGAAAGGACCTGCGGAAACTCAAGACGGTTACCATCGACGGGGAGACTGCTAAGGACTTTGACGATGCCGTCTCGATCAAGCAGAGGAGGTTCGGTTATACCCTTTATGTGCATATTGCCGATGTAAGCCATTTTGTTAAAGAGGGCTCCGCCATTGATAGGGAGGCAAGAAAGAGGGGAACGAGTGTTTACCTTCCCGACAGGGTTATCCCGATGCTTCCAAAGAAACTCTCAGAAGACCTCTGTAGCCTTAACCCGGGAGTCCCTCGGTATGCCTTTACGGTGGAGATGGACTTTTCAAGGGAGGGCGAAAGGCTGGCGGCGAGGTTTTACCCAAGTGTGATACAGAGTGATCAGAGGATGACCTACACGGAGGTCAAGTCGATTCTTATAGATTACGACAGGGAGTTGAGAAATAAGTACAGAACGTTTCTCAAAGACTTTGAACTCATGGCTGAATTATGTAATATCCTCAGGTCTATGAGGCTTGCAAGGGGAAGCCTTGACTTCGACCTTCCCGAACCGGAGGTCCTCCTCGACCTCAGGGGTAATCCAGAGGCAATTATTGCAGCAGAGCGGAACTTTGCTCATATGATCATAGAGGAGTTTATGATAGCCGCAAACGAGGCGGTGGCTGAGTATCTTGAAAAGAAGGGGGTTCCGTCCATATATCGTGTTCATGAGGGGCCAGATCCGGAAAAGATAGCCTCTGTACTCGGAATAATTCAGAAGATGATGAAGGAGCCTCGTCGAATCCTCGTTCCGGAGAACCTCCCCGAGATAATCGCACATTTTCGGGACAGGTCGGAGGAGGATGTGGTTAATTATATGATACTTCGTACCTTGAAGCAGGCGAAATACTCACCCACAAATATCGGGCATTTTGGCCTTGCCTCCCGTTGTTATACCCATTTTACCTCTCCTATCAGGAGGTATCCTGATTTAGTGGTTCATAGAATACTCAGGGAGGTTCTAAAGAAAAAGAGGTTATCTGCTAAGAGGCTCAAGGAGTTAGAGGAGATGCTTCCTGCCGTCTCCTTTCACTGCTCCAAGATGGAGCGGCTTGCCGATGAGGTGGAAAGGACAGTGGTTGATGCCATGAGGGCATGGTTTATGAAACAGAGGGTGGGTGATGAGTTCCAGGCAAGGGTTGTGGGGGTCACCTCACAGGGGCTGAAGATAAGGCTCAAGGAGTATTATGTTGAGGGGTTTTTACATGTCTCATATATGACAGATGATTATTATATCTTTGATGAGGATAAGGTTCTCCTTTTTGGGAAAAGGACGAGGCGGAGGTTTACTCTGGGAGATACCCTGACGGTCAGGCTTGACAGGGTTGATATAGAGGGCAGGGAGATAGTGTTTGGACTTCCGGAATCTAAAAAATAAACTTGACCATCTTTACGATACATTTGACTTTACTGACAGATTAAAGAATGATCCCATATCATTTCCGCACCGGTACGAAAGGAGAGAGGACATTGAGGTTGCGGGTCTGGTAGCATCTGCCTTTGCCTTTGGGCGGGTGGAGAGATTTATGCCCGTTATTGAGAAACTTCTTGACCTTCTTGGGCCTTCACCCTTTTTAACCTTAAGGCAGAGGGGCGTTCAAGACCTCTCCGGAGAACTCGGCAAACTCCATTACAGGTTTTACACTGGCAAAGATGTGGTACTGTTTATCGGTGTTCTTTCTTCTCTGATCGGAAAATATGGTGACTTGAGGGAGGCCTTTAAGAGGCATCTGAGGGGTGAAGACCTGAGAGGTATGCTTGAAGGGGTCTCGGGTGAGTGTGCTGAGACTGGCTCAAAACTGAGAAAGTCCCTTGGTGTTGGAAATGTGCAAAGGAGCGGTTTTCACTTTTTCTTTCCTTCGCCTCGAAATGGAAGTTCCTGTAAGAGACTTAACCTCTTTCTCAGGTGGATGGTGAGAAAGAGGGATATTGACTTTGGTGTCTGGGATTTCATATCACCTTCTAAACTTGTGATACCACTTGATGCCCACATCTCAAGGATAGGCCGCTGCCTTGGCCTTACCAACAGAAAGACCCCGGACTGGAAGATGGCAGTTGAGATCACCGAAAGCCTCAAGCGGTTCGATGAAAACGATCCGTTAAGATACGACTTTGCCCTCTGTCATCAGGGTATCCAGGGGGT
>CAYMML010000012.1:0-28399 GCA_964391515.1 uncultured Thermodesulfovibrio sp.
TTAATAGAAGGGCTGACACCTCAAATGACCAATACACCAATACACCAATATACAAATATACCAATATACAAATACACCAACCTAACTGCAACTATTTGCATGCACGGGCTTTCAATGTTGGTGTTTATGAGGGGAGATTATATTAAAGTAAATTGTTTAAATTAATACATAAGAACTTGATTATAAAAGATAATATCTGATATTACAATAACTCTACCTCTTCTGGCACAGAACTTGTTTATACTGATGCAGGGTCATCAGACCTGAGTATAAGACTATACGGGGAGGTAAGATGAAGGAGATACTTGAAGGGATATTTCTGGTGGACTCTTTGGCCTTTGGAGAGGGGGGGCTTACCGCCTGTTACCTTATCAAAGAAGGGGATGAATATCTGATTATCGACCCGGGGTTTCCCGGTTCAGACCGCACAATCTGGGAACGGTTGAAGGACAAGGGCATCTCTCCTGGTATGGTAAAGGCTATCATCCTCACACACTTTCACATAGACCACTCAGGGGCATGTGGTGCAATGCTTGCTGAGAACCCTGAAATGAGGGTTTATGTGCATAAGAGGTCGGCGTACTATGTGAAGAATTTTGGAAAGATCATAGGGGGGGCAAGGATGGTCTTCAGAACCGCCCTTTCAAAGGGGTTCAGTGAGGCGGTCCCGGTTGCAGCAGAGAGGGTTTTTGCTGTGGAGGATGGTGATTATGTGGAGATAGGGGGGAGGAGGCTGAAGGTTATTCATTCGCCGGGGCATTCTCCGGACAATATCTGCGTATATGATGAAAAGACGGGTGCAATTTTTACGGGCGACCTCTCATGCCTGCAGTATCCCGCCCTTAATCGTGTTTACATACCAGCAGGGAGTCCACCACTTTTTGAACTGAACACAGAGATAGACTCACTGAAAAACCTCGGCAGATACGATATTACAGAGATACTTACACCGCATTTTGGGCCTGCCGGTTTGAAGAGGGATGAGTATATAGAAAAATCCATTAATGCCATCGTGGAAACACGGAGCAGGATTAAGGAGATGTTCAAAGAAGGGCTTGAGTTTCAGCACATGGTGGAGCGGCTCAGGGGTGAGGTAATCAAGGCATCAGGTAAAAAGGAGGATGAGATTCCCATATTCATAAGAGATGTCTATTTAAGGGAGATGCTCAAGACTGGTCTGATGGGCTTTCTTGCCTTTTTGCTTGAGTATGCCCCCTATCCAAGAGGGTTTGGGAACTATGATCAGGAGATCAGGATAAACAGTCCTTATTACGAAACGGCAGAACTCGTTATTTAATAAACATAACAAGGAGTAAGGAATGAAAAAAGTCAAGACATACTGCTTTCAATGTTACAACGGCCCTGACCCCTTTCATATGGTAGTTGATGGCGATATAGTAAGGCATATTGAACCGGACTTTGATTGTGCAGGCATCAGCCCGGGACAGGGCAGGGTCTGTGTAAAGGCCTACGGGCTGGTTCAGAAGATGTATAACTCTAACCGGATAAAGGCTCCGCTTATCAGGACGAACCCCAAAAAGGGCAAGGACGAAGACCCTGGGTTTAAAGAGATATCCTGGGATGAGGCTCTTGACATCCTTGCAGGTAAGTTGAAGGAGTTGAGGGCAAAGGGGCTTACTGATGAAAAGGGCTATCCAAGGCTTGCCGTCTCCATGGGGGAGGCCGGCTCACCTGCTGGTTACGGTGGAACATTTCCGGCCTTTCTCTCCGCCTGGGGGACTATTGACTTTACCCTTGGTGGCGGTGAGGGCTCAAAGTGCTACCATTCTGAGCACCTTTACGGTGAACTGTGGCACAGGGCGTTCATAATTGCTGCGGATACTCCGAGGAACCGGTTTACCCTGTCTTTCGGACACAACACAAACGCTTCTGCTGGTGTTTCAGGTGCTATGAGACATGCCGAGGCACGGGAACGTGGTTATAAGCGGGTTCAGGTGGAGCCACACCTTTCTGTTAGTGCCGCTACCTCTGATGAGTGGATACCCATAAAAACGAAGACGGATGCCCCCTTCATGTACGGGATGATACATGCTATATTGCACGAAATGGACTGGAAAAAGGCATGCGATCTTGATTTTATTAAAAAGAGGACCAATTCTCCCTACCTTATAGGGCCTCGAGGTTATTACCTTCGTGATACCGAAACTGGTGAGGTTCTCGTCTGGGATGCCATTGAGGGTAGGCCGAGGGTATTCAACGATCCAGAGGTGAGGGACTATGCCCTCACGGGGAGTTACAGGTTATCAGGTAAAGAGGTTGGGCCTGATGGCGAGGAGTGGCTCTATGATGAAGTGGAAGGAAGGCCGTCTTTTGATCTCCTGATTGAGCACATGAGGGTATATACTCCAGAATGGGCAGCAAGGATATGTGATGTCTCTCCTGAAACCATAAGGAGGATTGCTCGTGAGTTTGTAGAAAATGCCCTCTCAGGGGGTGTGATCGAGATAAACGGCGAGAAACTCCCCTTAAGACCTGCCGCAATAACGCTTGGAAAGACGATAAACAACGGCCCAGGCGGCTACCAGGCATGCTGGGCAAGGACTGTTCTTGCCATGCTTACAGGCTCTTTAGAGGTGCCCGGTGGCTCAGTGGGGGCATCGCAGAGGCTTAACCGCCCCCATCATGACAGATGGTCGAGCATCTGGCCTGGTGAGGACGGTTTTTTCCAGAACTTTCTGAACCCCACCCAGAGAGAGGGGAGAAAGAACCTGCCCAAAACGAGGTCGAGATATACCGAACTTGTGCCGCTTGTGGGAAACACCGGATGGTCACCCTTCCTCTCTCCTGTGCCCCATGCCTGGCTCTGGTACAACAATCCACCTGAGGGCTGGGAAAAGCCCACCCCTCCTGATGTCTGGATAGTCTACAGGACAAACCCCAACCTATCCATGTACTACACGGATATGATGGAGGAGACCACCAGGAGGTTTCCTTACATTGTCGCTTTTGGTTATACCATTGATGAGACAAACTGGTATGCCGATCTTATACTTCCTGAACATACCGATCTTGAGGGGCTGCAACTCTTCAGGATCGGGCCCTCAACCCATTCTGAGGCATACTGGGAGGAGTACGGCTTTGCCCTCAGGCAGCCCGGTGCCCCTCCACCTTACAACACCATGGATATGACGGAGATATGCACCGAACTGGCAGACAGGGTTGGTATTCTGAAAGAGTACAACGAGGCGATAAATGCAGGAATCATGCTTGGGGTGAGGCTTAAGGGAGTTGGGTATGATTACTCGCTTGACCCTGAAACGAAGTATTCCGTGGAGGAGATTTGGGACCGGCTCTGCAGGGCATCTGTGAGGCTTCTTACCGATGGGAAAGAGGAACGGGATCTTGAGTGGTTTAAAGAAAACGGTTATTTCACGGTTCCCTACCCGTTTATCAGGCACTTCCTTCATCCTGTGATGGTAAAGTGGGGATTGCGATACGAGATCCCTTACCAGGGGAGATTGAAGGTGCTTGGTGAGGAGTTAAGGAGGCGGTTGAAGGAGCAGGGTATCGACTGGTGGGACGAGCAACTGAAGGAGTACGAGGCCCTTCCACATGTTGAAGACTACTCCCACCTCTGGGATGAGGCTTTAAAGGAGAGGGGACTTGACCCCAAAGAGTTTCCATTTTTCATGGTAAATACAAGAAGTATGCAGTATGCCTGGGGCAGTAATGCCTCCCTTCCACTTATGGCAGAGGCGGCAAGTTATGTGACCGGTTTTGGTGCTGTGGTGATGAATGCCGAGGTAGCGGAAAAGATGGGTATTAGTGACGGAGACGAGGTTGTGGTGGAGTCACCGGTCAAGCAGAAACGGTGTAGGGTTATGTTAAGAAGTGGTATCAGGCCGGATACGGTGCTCGTTACCGGTCAGTTTGGGAACTGGGCCGTCCCGTTTGCAAAGGATCTGAATATCCCTAACATGAACGAGTTTCAGTTTCCCAACCAGAAACTCTTTGATGCCGGTGGCTCAAGTGCGGACATCGTGAAGGTAAGAATATACAAACCAAATGGGGGCTTCAACCCATTGAAACCACAGAAGAGACAGATATTGCAGAGGGAGTAAATAATTTAGGCGTTCTCTCTGCACTCTGTGGTTTGTCTTTTTGAATTTAAATGGAGGTAACAGAAGATGAGTTTAACGGAAAGACTTGGTGATATAAGGGTTGTTAATCCTGAAAAGGGAAAAACGAGACACTTTGGTATGGTGATAGACCTGAAAAAGTGCCTTGGCTGCCAGACATGTACGGTCTCCTGCAAGGTCTTTCATGGGCTTGGGCCCGGCATAGTGCGGGTAAGGGTGGTGGAGCAGGAAATGGGTAGATATCCTGATGTGGAGAGGCTCTATCTACCCATCAGGTGCATGCACTGCGATGAGCCTGAATGCCTTAAAGCATGCCCCACAGGGGCGACAAAAAAGCGTCCTGACGGGATTGTTACAGTAGATCAGGACGAGTGCATGGGCTGCCGTTACTGTGCGGTGGTCTGCCCCTACCAGGCGAGGAGTTTCCTTGCGGTTGAAAAGAGGTATTTTCCTGAAAACGGGAATTACTGGGAGGAGAAAAGACTTGGTGCCCATCAGGTGGGCACGATGCAGAAGTGTGATTTCTGCCATGAAAGAATAGACAAGGGTATTCTGGATGGGCTTGTGCCCGGAAAAGACCCTGATGCAACACCAATGTGTGTGATCTCGTGCATAGGGAAGGCACTGTATTTTGGGGATCTTAATGATCCGGACTCGGAGGTCTCAAGGCTTATTAGTAGCAGGAGGTGCTTCAGGCTCAAGGAGGATGTGGGCACGAAACCGTCCATTTATTATCTGCCAAGGAGATAGAAGAAAGGAGAGTAGAGATGATAAGAACTTTCAGAGAAAACATCATTTTTCAGCGTGACTGGACTGGAAGGGGTGAACGGGGATTTAGAGACCAGATGCTCATGCCCGCAATATTTTTTGGGGCTATAAGCCCGGGGCTCTTTCTGTCTTCCCTGATAACCGGGTATATACCCGGGCTTTGGCTGGCAATCATTATGAATATTTTTGGCTATGGTGTCACCCACCTGCTTTATCTGGGAAAGATGGAGAGGTTCTGGCGGGGGTTATTGAATATAAGGCACTCATGGATAAGCAGGGGGATGTTTTTCAATATCCTGTTTACTCTGTTTTCCACCCTTTATGTGTGTATGGTTACCTTTGCCGGTTCCCTGGTTGATACCGGTACCGGTCATATTGTGCGTATTGCCGGTGTGGTTAGTGCTGTTTTGTTTCTTGCCTATCCTGGCTTTATGCTTTCCTTTGTGAAGGCGATCCCCTTCTGGCGTTCTATGGTTGAGCCTGTGCTGTTTTTTCTCCAGGGGATTATGGGAGGGATTGCCGTTCAATTTATTATGGATATCCTATATCCACTACGGGGAGACCTGTCTTTAATCCTCTTAAAGACGGATTATCTCTTGCTCGTCTCGATAACGGTAATTATACTTTTTGCCCTGATCGTGAAGTCGCTCCACGGTAGTGCCGAAAGGGTATCTGTGGAGTTTCTTATGAAAGGGCAGGGTGCTCAGTTTTTTCTGGGAGGTGCGGTTATAGGTGGTCTTATACTGCCTCTTGTTATCCTTTCCATCCTTGTGCTTTATACGGAGGGCTCTGAAGGGCTTAACCTGCTCCTCTATCCTGTGATGGCACTTGAACTTATGGGTATCTATCTTGCAAAATATGGCTTTATTATTGCCGGAACATACACTCCCACACTACCGGAGGTAAGGATAGAATGAGCGAGTCGTTGAAGATAGGCAGGTTTGAACTCCACTGGCTCCGTGGTGGTGAGTTTGAACTGGACGGTGGTGCCATGTTTGGTGTGGTGCCGAAGGTGTTGTGGGAAAAGAAATATCCCACTTCCACTGGAAACAATATAAAACTCGTTGCTTATCCCATCCTGGTAAAGACGCCCCATGGGAATCTCCTCATCGAAACTGGGCTTGGGAACAAACTTACGGAAAAACAACGCAAGATATTTTCACAGCAATCTGAATGGATGGTTCTGGAAGACCTTCAGGCGCTTGGGCTGAGCCCGGATGATATCGATTATGTGGTTCTCACCCACTGTGATTTTGATCACTCAGGGGGGATTGTCTCAAGCGATGGGGATGATCTAACACTTACATTTCCCAGGGCAAGGCACCTTATTCAGAAGAAGGAGTGGGAGGATGTGAAAAATCCAGGCAAGAGGGCATCCCATACCTTCTGGTCGATAAACTTCACCGGTCTTGAGGAGAGCGGGAATCTGGAACTGGTGGAGGGTGTGGCGGAAGTCCTCCCAGGGGTGACACTTATACATACAGGGGGGCACAACAGGGGGCACCAGATAGTGCGGATGGAAAGTGATGGTGAGGTTGTGCTTCACCTTGGCGATCTTCTGCCGACACATATACACTTTAACCCCCTCTGGGTGATGGCTTACGATAACTATCCCCTTGAGGTCATATCACTGAAGGAAAGATACGAAAAAGAGGGCATTGAGGAAAATGCCTGGTTTACCTTTTATCACGACCCATTCCTGAGGGCATGCAGGTTTGATGAAAAGGGTAATACCGTGGACGTGCTGCGTTAGTTTGGCAGACTTATTTTTTGGGGAGTTCATCTCTGCCGGATGATCTGGAAAACCGCTCTGATAGTTTAATGTAATTTTCTGTTTTAAGAAGTTTGTTTATGTCTGAGAAGGTGAGGTTCCCTGAGGGTGGTAGCCCATGGGTGAGTAGTTCTTTGAACCCTTTTAAGAGTGAATCAGTGGCGGAAAGAAGACCTGTAAGTGCATAGGCAACGAGTTTATATCCCATTTCTGCAAGTTCCTGAACCGGCAATACCGGTGTTATCCCACCCTCAATCATATTTATCATCAGACTTTTACCACGGAAGTGGTGGGCAATGCTTCTTATTTCATCCACCGTGCGGGGCGACTCGATGAAAAGCAGGTCTGCACCGTTTGATAAATACGCCTCGCCCCTTCGTAATGCCTCATCAAGCCCGTAAACCGAGAGGGCATCAGTCCTTGCAACGATTGTAAAGTCTTCACCACTCCTTGCCTCGTCTGCCGCTTTTAGTTTTTCCAGATACTCATCGGTTTCAACCAACTGTTTTCCCCTCAGGTGACCACACCGTTTAGGCCACTTCTGGTCTTCAATGATTATCCCGCCTATATCGTGTCTGACCGCCTCCTCAACCAGCCTGATAAGATTGAGAGGCCCTCCATACCCTGTGTCCATGTCAGCAATGACCGGGATATCCACCGCCCTTGCGATGGCTCCAGCGCGGCAGAGCATGTCGTTGACGGTGAGGTAGCCAAGATCGGGCAGGCCATAAAGAGATGCGGCTATTCCAAAGCCACTGGTAAAGATAAGTGGAAACCCAACCTCTTCGGCGGCCTTAGCCCCTATACAGTCATAGACTGCAGGGCCGTAGAGGATGTCATCAGAGGTAAGAAGTTTTTTCAGTTTGGATCTTCTGCTTTGTTTCATCTGCCGTTAGTATACATGATTTTGCAGCAAAGAGAAAAATAACAATTTGAAAAAAACCTTGACAAAGCATAACTGCCTCTGGTATGATGAAGTCAGGTTTCAGAAGTTTTTGTATGCTTGTAAGCCACAGGAACTTTTGACTGTGGCTTTTTTTTATGAGCATACAGCCTTTCTTGAAACATAGTATCATTAAAGAAAGGAGGAAGCGCATGATGACTCAGGGAACAGTTAAGTGGTTTAATGAGACCAAGGGTTACGGTTTCATTACCTGTGAGGACGGAAGTGATGTCTTTGTTCATTATTCATCAATCCAGGATGATGGTTTCAGGACACTCGCTGAAGGCCAGTCAGTCAGTTTTGACATTGAGCAGGGCGATAAAGGCCCCAAGGCAACAAATGTCGTAAAACTCTAAAAATCAAAGGGGATGCCCTTGGGCATCCCCTTATAAATCTCTCCACCAAAGATCATACATTCATTTTTAAAAGCCTTTCAGATATTTCTCTTTGCCTCCTCAAGTATCTTCAACACAAGTTGTGCATCATTCCAGGTATCCCACTTCTTGCTTGCATTTCTCAAAAGGTAAGAGGGATGGAATGTGGGAACCACTGTAATGCCCTCGTAGTCAAACTTCTTTCCCCTTACGCGTGAAATATTACCCACATCACCGAGTATGGTCTTTGTGGCAACATCACCAAGGGTCATGATGACGATGGGCTTGATTATGGAGATCTGTTTTTTGAGAAATGGGTTACAGGTGAATATCTCGTCTGCCGAGGGCTTTCTGTTGCCTGGCGGGCGGCACTTCACAGTGTTTGCGATATAGACCTCCTCACGCTTGAATCCCATCTTGTTAATGAGCCTGGTAAGGAGTTGTCCTGCCCTTCCCACAAAGGGCCTTCCCTGTTTGTCCTCATCCGCACCGGGCGCCTCACCTATAAACATGAGGTCGGCATCGGCATCACCTTCACCGAAGACGATATTTGTCCTTTCAAGTGACAGTCTACACCTCTTGCAATCACCTATCTCCTGGAGCACCTGCTTGAGTGCCGACTCTTTCAGAAGGCAGAACTCGTCGTTACACACAGTCTCAGGCACCTCAAGTGGGAGTTTGTCAAAACCGAGAGTTTCCATGAATCTCAGATAATCAATTATAGAACTGATGGGAATATCCTTCATCTCTTGCCCCACTGGAGTTTTTCCCTTAGTATCTGGAAGTAGTCTCTTTCGCATGGGATGAGGAGTTTTGTCCTGTAGGGTGATTTTCTAATCACCACACGGTCGTCTCTCCTGATGGCAAGCCCCACCTGTCCGTCCAGGGTAAGAAACACATCCTCACTTTCCGATTCGAGGTTTACTGATATCTCCGAGTCGCATGAGATAACGATAGGCCTGTTCGTCAGGGTGTGTGGGCAGATGGGTGTTATAACAAAAGACTCCATGGAGGGGTGGAGAATGGGGCCCCCTGCAGAGAGATTGTATGCAGTTGAGCCGGTTGGTGTTGCTATGATCAGCCCGTCTGCCTTGAATGTGCTCACATACAGGCGGTTTATTGTGGTCTTCAGATCTATTATCCGTGCAAGTGCCCCTTTTGTGATCACCACATCGTTCAGGACGGTGTGGTGGGTGAGCATCTTTCCGCCCCGGAAGACCGAGGCATCTATCATCATCCGTTCTTCCACGATACACCGTTCGTTCAGGAGGTCATCCAGCAGGTCGTACATCTCAGAGAGGTTTATCTCAGTTATAAACCCAAGCCCACCGAGGTTGATTCCAAGAAGAGGTATCTCCCTTTCTGCCACAAGCCTTGCAGCGCTTAGCATTGTTCCGTCACCACCAAGCACAATGAGCAGATCTATAAGTTCAGGCAGTTCATCCCTCGTGTGGCCATGAATTCCCAGTTCCCGTGCCGCCCACTTCTCTATGAACACCTCATAGCCGCGGTCTTTAAGGTAGGGGATGAGGTCTTTAAGAACCTCAACCGGCTCCGCCCTTCCTTGCTTTGCGACTATTCCTATCCTTTTCATAAACTCTCTTTCAGTGCCTTGATGAAATCTTCTGTGCCATTAATGGTTATTTCTCTCATATTATAGTCTAACTCGTCTATTTTTATACTGATCTTACAATCTCCTTTATCATGAAGTCTTTCAGCCCACTCTATAACGGTGATCCCATCAGAGGGCATGTATTCATAGATACCGGTTTCTTCAAGGGCATCAGGGTTTTCAACTCTGTAGAGATCTACATGATAGAGTGGGAGTCTGCCGTAATGTTCTGCAATAATAACAAAACTTGCGCTTGTGATCTCCTCTGGTGCTATACCAAGCCCCCTGCCTATGCCCTTAATGAGCGTCGTCTTGCCTGAGCCAAGGTCTCCGAAAAGACAGACAACTGCTCCAGGCGGTAGCACAGAGGAGAGAGCCTCACCTATCTGTTCGGTCTCTTCGCTTCCCTTTGTGATTATTGTATACTCCGGCATCAGAGACCGGAAAGCCCCCTTATAAGATCCTTTTTCCCAACGATACCGACGATTTTACCCTCTTTCATGACCGGAAGCAGATGAACCCTCCTTTCGGTCATGATGGTTGCTATCTCGTTGATGTCGGTATCCTCTGTGATGGTGATAACATCCCTTGTACATATCTCTCCCACCGTCGTTGCGGTCATCTTCTTTATCTCCTCTTCAACCTTTTTATCAGACTCAAGTGGAATGATGGCATCAAAAATCCTTATAATGGTGGGGATGTGGAACCGTTTTTCCTTGCTGATCAGGTCATTTTCAGTAACTATCCCATAGAGTGTACCATCCTCGCTTACCACAGGGGCACCGGAGATATCTTTTTCGATGAATACCCTGCCTGCCTCCTCCACAGAGGTATCCGGCCTCAGCGTTACCACATCTGTTTTCATCAGGTCTCTTGCCCTTAATACTTTTTCTTCACTCATCCTTCCTCCTTAATGGTTATAAAGCCTCCCTGCCTATCAGGGGTCTTGTTGTATCTGTAGGAATTAAACTTCTCCGGCTTACAGTATGTGCATTCCCCGGATATCCAGATGTTTTCTGGCGGAACGCCCATCTGAGTTGCCTGGATAATATTTGCCGAGGCGAGGTCAAGACATATTTTACCATCCCTGAGCATATGGAAGTCACCTTCTCCTGTTGCCTCTTTTACTGCATCGAGCACATCCCGTTGTACCTCATAACAGCACCATCTGATGGAAGGGCCGAAGGCAAGGAGTATGTTTGCAGGATTGGAGCCAAACCGTTCCTCAACTGCCTTGATGGTTTTTTGAAGTATCCCCTTTGCAGTGCCTCTCCAGCCGGCATGTACGGCGCCTATAACATTTGTACCAGGATCGTATAACAGTATGGGCAGGCAGTCTGCTACCCTTATGCCGAGCAGTATGCCGGGTTTATTCGTGATAACCGCATCTGCCACCTGGGAGGGGCTGTTTCTGTCTATTTCGGCAACAATATCGGTATGCCTCTGCCGGGGTAGGTATATCTTCTCTGGTTTTACAGAAAGTAGTGTAGATACCCTTTCAGGGCTGCTTCCCTCAGTTTTGTTGGTAAAACAGGATGATACACCGTTAGATCGCATGTTATCAGGCACTATCATAATAAAATTATATCAGATTGGATGGTTATACTGTTTTTTCATTAATGCAGGCTAACACTGGTGGTTGAAGCGATGGAAGGGGATTCAATGATTGTTGGTTATGCTGATAACATTGAAACTGTCTTTGCCTGATATCTGAGATTAAGTATGACAAGTAACTGTTGCCAGCAGGTAAAATACTTTGTTTAATGGTTTCTATTATCCTTTCTAACGGGAGTCTCAAACTTATGTTTCAGTATGAGATGTAACAGCAGATTATAAATTGTGTTATAATGTGCCATGGCTTGAGCCTCTTTGATGTTGCTGGCTTTGGTGATATTTTTAACACCCCCTGAGTAGTTTTCTGCTTTTTTTTAAAGTTTATATTTGGACACTACTGAGATGATATAATTAAGTTATAGAACTTTAACCTGGGAGGTGTATATGTCAGTAAAGGAGATATTGAAAAGAGAGATTGAACATCTCCCCGAGGAGATTCTAATGGAGATATATGATTTTATAAAATTTCTTGAGTTCAAAAGTGAAAAAGAAATGCTTGCAAAGGTTTCGCAGAATATATCAGAATCATCCTTTCGTAAGATATGGGAAAACGAAGAGGATGCCATTTATGACTCATTATAGTTATGGCGATGTAATACTTGTCCCCTTTCCTTTCAGTGATCAATCAACAACTAAAAAACGTCCTGCAGTAATAATAAGTTCAGATAGATTTAATTCAGTTTCTTCTGATGTCATCATCATGGCTATCACGAGTAGGATTGGTAATCTCTATCCAGTTGGAGAAACCCTTCTTAGAGACTGGAAAGTTGCAGGGCTACTTAAGCCATCAGCGGTTAAGGCAGCAATATCAACCATAGAGCAAGCCCTTATACTTAGAAAACTTGGACATCTTTCAGAATATGATATTGAATCATTAAACGAGGTGATTAAAACATTATTGAGTGTAGGATGAATATTTGTAAATCTTTAGAAAAACAAAAGAATTTTGGCTCCAACATTTTAATGGTTATGTTCGATAAATATTAGTAGAGGGATAGAGGATAAATATTTGTCTGGGGCTGTGTGTGCAGTTTACAGCCATTTATGAAATCAGGGAAAAAGTGTTAGACTATATAAAAAGATATTACGGTTCTTTCAACTTCGGTAGGACTCTTCAACCACCAGGGAGGTGTTATGATGAAGATAGATGTGAGGGGATTGAAACATCCTGAACCACTTAAGAAGATAAAGGAGGTGGTATCCTCCATGTGCACAAACTTTGTGGATGTGGAGGTGCTTGTGGATACCTGCGAGTATGGTAGGATGGTAAAGGGGTTTGCGGAGATGACGGGCTGTGAGACGGAAGTGAAAGAGGAGGGTGGTTACTGCGTGGTGAAGATAAAGGGCGGTTCATGCAAGTGTGCATAGGAGAAGGAGGTTGAAGAAATACAGACCAATTGCCCTTCGGAGGCTCAAGCGATATTCCCTGAAGGAGAGAAAGAGCAAAGTTGACCATAGCGCACTGGGAAAGCCCACAGAGGTTCCAACAGGGATTCAAAACTTCATAGAAACCCTGCCTGACATCCTTGCTGCAAAAGACCTCAAAGAGGTAATTCAAACCATTGTTAAGGCAAGAAAAGGTGACAGGCCGGTTGTGCTCGGGATGGGGGCTCATCCGGTAAAGGTCGGGCTTTCTCCTCTGATTATAGATGCTATGAAGGAGGGGATAATTACCGCTATTGCCACGAACGGGGCTACAGTAGTGCACGACTTTGAGATGGCCTATCAGGGGCAGACCTCAGAGGATGTCCTGGCAGAACTCTCTGATGGCTCGTTCGGTATGGCTCGGGAGACTGGAAGGCTCCTGAACAGGGCAATAAAGAAGGGTGCGGAACAGTCGCTCGGGCTTGGTGAGGCGGTGGGAAAGATGATCTGGGAGGGAAGGTTTCCTTATAAAGACCTGAGTGTGCTTGCCACTGCTTTCCGTCTGGATATACCATTTACGGTGCATGTTGCCATTGGAACTGATATAATCCACATGCATCCTGAGTGTGATGGTAAAAGCCTTGGGGAGACGAGTTACAGAGATTTCAAGAAGTTTATATCCGTGGTGGCTGACCTTGAAGGTGGTGTGTTTATAAACCTTGGCTCATCAGTATTGATACCTGAGGTCTTTCTAAAGGCAGTTACCGTGGCACGGAACCTTGGAAGCCCTCTTAAAAATATAACGACCCTCACGATGGACTTTATGAGGCATTACAGACCAATGGTTAATGTGGTTCAGAGACCAACGGCCGAAGGCGGAAGGGGCTATTACATCACCGGCCACCACGAAATAATGTTTCCCCTTCTTTTGGGGGCGGTAAAAGAAAGACTGGCCATATCTGCCTCTTAAAAGGGTCTGCTTCCTTTGAGTTTTCCCATTCCGGTGAAGTATCATATATAGAATCAAGCCGCCTGTAAAGGCGGTTTTGTTATCATGGATAATGGGTACTAAAAGGATCATAGAGGCATCTGAGAAATACCTGATGAACACATACAGGAGGTATCCTGTCGTTCTCAGGAAGGGTAGGGGTACGAGGGTATATGATACAGACGGTAATGAGTACATAGACTTCGTGGGCGGTATAGCGGTTAATGTGCTTGGCCACTGCCATCCTGCTACAGTGGTTGCCCTCCAGAAGCAGGCACAGAGGCTTATCCATGTATCAAACCTTTACCACATTGAACCCCAGGTGCGCCTTGCTGAACTCCTCGTAAGGCACTCCTTTGCAGATAAGGTCTTTTTCTGTAATTCAGGTGCCGAGGCAAACGAGGCGGCCATAAAACTTGCCCGCAAATACGCAAAGGACCATTATGGAGCGGGAAGGTACGAGATTATCACGGCCTACAACTCTTTTCATGGGAGAACGATGGCCACCATTACCGCCACCGGTCAGGAGAAGTTTCATAAAGGGTTTGAACCCCTCCTTGAAGGGTTCAGGTATGTCCCTTTTGACGATATTCCCTCACTTGAGGCTGCCGTTAATGAAAAGACCTGTGCCGTAATGCTTGAGCCTGTTCAGGGTGAGGGTGGTGTGAGGGTGCCTTCTGATGGGTATCTGAAGGAGGTCAGGAAGATATGCGATGAAAAGGGGCTACTTCTCATACTCGATGAGGTGCAGACGGGTATTGGAAGAACGGGAACTCTCTTTGCCTATGAACAATTCGGGGTGGAGCCTGATATCATGACCCTTGCAAAGGGGCTTGGTGGTGGGGTGCCCATAGGTGCGATGCTTGCAAAGGAAGGGGTGGCAGAGTCGTTTGTACCGGGCACTCATGCCTCGACCTTTGGTGGTAACCCTCTCGTTACTTACACCGCAATTGCCACTATAGAAAAGATACTTGAAGACGGCATACTCCTTGAGGAATGTAAAGAGAAGGGGGAGTATTTCATAAAGAGACTGAAAGACCTTGAAAGGGAACACAGCAATATAGTTGTTGATGTAAGGGGGTTGGGGCTTATGGTGGGTATAGAGATCTCAAGGGACTGTGCCCCCATTGTGGAGGATGCCCTGAAAAAGGGGCTTTTGATAAACTGCACTGCTGGTAACACATTGAGGTTCACTCCACCGCTTATAATCTCAAAGGGGGAGATTGATATCCTTATTGATTTCCTCGACGACACATTCGGGAGGCTTGTATGAAGAGAGATTTTCTCAGATTCTGGGATATTTCCGCTAAGGAGGCTTTAACCCTCATAGACAGGGCGATAGAAATAAAGGAGAAACCGGATTCTTTACAATGCCCGCTGATTGGGAAAAGCGTAGGCCTGCTTTTTGAAAAACCCTCCACCAGAACCCGTATCTCCTTTGAGGTGGGTATATACCAATTGGGTGCCCAGCCGGTTTACATGACGCCTCAGGAGATACAGATAGGCAGAGGTGAGACCATACCCGATACAGCAAGGGTGCTGTCAAGATACCTCGATGCCATTGTCATCAGGACTTTTGCTCAGGATACACTTATTGAGTTTGCCAAAAACGCAACCATTCCGGTGATAAATGGCCTGAGCGATCAGCACCACCCATGTCAGGCACTTGCCGATCTGATGACCATCAAGGAGAAAAAGGGGAGACTCGAAGGGGTAAGGCTTGCCTATGTGGGTGATGGTAACAATGTGGCAAACTCCCTAATTGAGGCGGCTTCAAGTGTGGGTATGAGCATGGTGCTGGCATGCCCTGAGGGGTTTGAGCCTGATCCAGAGATCATTCAATCTGCAAGAGGTGGGGGTGCCGAGGTGGTAATAACTACAGATCCAAAAGAGGCCTGTGGAAGGGCTGATGTGATATACACCGATGTGTGGGTAAGCATGGGACAGGAAGAGGAAAAAGAGAGAAGGCGGAAGAGGTTTGCGCCATACCAGGTCAATTCCTCACTTATAACCTGTGCAAATGATGATGTGATAGTGATGCACTGTCTCCCTGCACACAGGGGGGAGGAGATCACGGATGAGGTTATAGATGGAAGGTGGAGTGTGGTCTTTGACCAGGCTGAAAACAGGCTGCACGCCCAGAAGGCACTGCTTGAGTTTCTACTCACTTCATGAGACATGCCATTCAAACCACTTCGTATAATTCCCCTTGGAGGGGTTGAAGAGATAGGTCTTAACTGTACCCTCCTTGAATACGACGGGAAGATACTCGTTATTGATGCAGGGCTTATGTTTCCTGACGATGAGATGCCCGGTGTTGATTTCGTCGTGCCGGACTTTACCTATCTTATTGAGAGAAAAAATGATATCCAGGGGGTCATTGTCACGCACGGGCACGAGGACCATACGGGGGGGTTGCCATTCCTGCTTCGTGAGATTTCAGAAGATACCCCTGTGTATGCCACTCCCCTCACGGTGGGTTTGATAAAGGAGAAACTCAGGGAGTACCACCTGACACCACCACTTGTATCGGTCAGTCCAAGAGAGCACATAAATCTCGGCCCCTTTGGGGTGGAGTTCGTGAGGGTTACACACAGCGTGGTTGATGGTGTTGGGCTTGGGATTGAGACCCCTGTTGGATTTGTGGTTCATACAGGGGATTTCAAGGTCGATCCTACACCAGTTGACGGAGAGTTGCTGGACTTCAGGCGGTTCTCTGAGTTTGGAGACAGAGGAACCCTTGTCCTGCTTTCTGACAGTACTAATGCAGAGAGGGGAGGGTTTACCTTTTCGGAAAAGGAGGTGATGAGGGCATTTGATTCCATCTTTTCAACCGCACAGGGAAGGATAATAATCGCCACTTTTGCATCAAATATCCACCGGATACAACAGATTGTTGATGCAAGCACCAGATATGGCAGGAAGGTGTCTCTTTGTGGTAAGAGCATTGTGACGAACGCCGATATAGCGCTCAAACTGGGGTATTTGAAGATGCCAAAGGGCACCTGGCTTCCGCTTGACAGGGTACTTGCACTTCCCGATGACCAGATAGTAATAGTAACCACGGGTAGTCAGGGTGAGCCCATGAGTGTTCTTTCAAGGATTGCAACAGATGAGCACAAGAGCATAAAGATAAAAAAGGGGGATACCGTCGTTCTTTCATCAAAGATGATCCCGGGCAATGAGCGCTCTATTGGAAAGATAATAAACCACCTCTTCAGGAGGGGTGCCGATGTTATTTACGAGAAGGTTTCGGAGGTTCATGTATCGGGGCATGCCTCAAAAGAGGAGTTGAAGTTGATGTTGAGCCTTGTGAGGCCACAGTACTTTGTGCCGGTTCATGGGGAGTACCGCCACCTCGTTTATCATGCAAAACTTGCAAGGAAGGTGGGTATTCCTGAGGAAAATATCTTCATACTTCAGGACGGGGATGTGCTTGAGTTCAGGGAGGATGGGCCTGTGATTGATGGAAGTGTTACTTCCGGGAGGGTCTTTATCGACGGAAAGGGTGACATAGAGGATATGGTGCTCCGTGACCGGCGGAGGCTTGGGCATGACGGTGTGTTAGTGGTGATAATGGCTATGGAGAAGAGCACGGGCAGACTCTCTTCCGAGCCGGATATTGTAACAAGGGGGTTTATTCAGGAGGAGGAGTCAGAGGGTTTCCTGGAAGAGGCAAGAGAGGTTATAATTAATGCGATTGGGTCGGTGGAGCCTGAGGTGGCACAGGATCTCTCACTCTTAAAGGCACGCATAAGGAGCACGTTGAAAAAGTACATTTACAGGGCTATCAACCGCAGGCCGATGATACTTCCCATAATCTTTGAGATTTGATCGGGGTATAATAAACAGTTGGAGGAATGTGTGGGAACCGGTTATAAAAGAATGCTTTTTATTCTCCTTACCATCTCCGTTCTTTCAGTGTTCTTTTCGGGCTGCAAGGAGTTGAAGAGGTCCCGTCCTATTATCCCCCAGAAGGACTACGAGCGGATGATAGCCGGCAGTTTCGATGCCGAGTATGTGGGAACGGAGAGTTGCCTCTCTGCCTGTCATGAGCACGACAGGATAAAGGCTGCCTTTGACTCAAGCACCATGGGGGTTCAGTTAAAGAGAGACTCCGGGATGCCGATAGTGGATTGTGAATCCTGCCATGGCCCTGGAAGCCTTGCAATCCGTGGTATTACAAGAGAAATAGTTGAGGAAAACCTGAAGAAGGGGAAGAAAACCTCCTGTAACTATAATACACTGATAAGGTTTGAGACCTTACCACCCCAGGCAAAGAGCCTTATATGCCTGAAGTGCCATACGGCTAATGCCACCTTTAATCTTCACGAATGGAACGCCGGTATCCATGCCCTGAACGATGTATCTTGTACCGACTGCCATGTTATACATGCCGGGCCTGACCTCAAGGTGAAACCCAAAGATACTGCCGAGATGTGTTTCAGATGCCATCAGGACATATCTGCCTATTATATGCTTCCAAGTCATCATCCCGTGAGAGAGGGAAAGATGTTCTGCACAGAATGCCATAACCCGCACGGGACAACCACAGAAAAACTCCTGAGGAGGCCAACCGTCCGTGAGACATGCACAGAATGCCACGGGGAGAAGGAGGGGCCTTTTCTTTACGAGCATGCCGACCTGACGGAGAGTTGTCTGAACTGTCACCTCCCACACGGTTCACCAAATAATAATCTCCTGATCGTGAGACCCCCTTTCCTGTGCCTTCAGTGTCATGAGGGGCACAGGATTAACGATCCACAGGGCAGTCCTGCCTCTGGTGCCGTAAAGGGGTTTTTCTATACCAACTGCACCAACTGTCATAGCCAGATACACGGGACTGACCTGCCATCCACCACCGGTCACGGGAGGTTTACACAGTGACCATCTGGAGAGTTGCTAAATATTTCGGACACCAATTGGTCGTCTCACTAACTTTATGTCTTCTTTTTATGAAGCCTGCATTTTCTCTTGAACTGAAATACGGTTCACATTTTCCAACTTCCTATTCTCTCGGGGTGGGATATAACCTCTTTTCTCTTAGTGGTTCACGAAGGGCGGTTGAGTATTATGAGCCTGATGACTCAATGGTCATGGAAGGTTCCATTGAGGCATACCCCCTGCCCCACAGATTCCATTTTGAGGCAACCGTGAAGACCGACGATGAATTGTATTTAGACGCAGGGTATGCCTATAGTGATCTCCTGCTTGGCAGGGTGATCGTTACAGAGTTTGTTCACAATGAGGAAAAGGTATATCTACCGGAGAAGGATGCCGATCCATTTCATTTGTACAGCGATAGAAATCCCGAGGCGGAGTATCACGAAGATATCATGACCACGAGGGTACGGTTGAGGCTCAAGTATCCTGACTACCCTTTTCACCTCTTTGGCAGATACTTCAACTATTACAAAACCGGTAAGAAACAACAGAGATTCCTGACGGGATACTTCACCACGCCCTTAACCCAGCAGTCAAGGGCAAGGGATCTGAGTTACGAGACAGAGGAGTACGAATTTGGCACAAACGGGCACTTCGGTCCTGTGGAGGTTCAATACCTTCACCGGGAAAAGGGGTTTCAGCCGGAGGGTGAAACCTCTTTATACGACAATTATCCTGAAGGAGGCGGAAGGGCGGCTGACATCTACCCACACAACCTTATTCCTGAAATCAGGACATCATCAGACTATCTCATGTTGCACTCATCATACACCGGCAGGATCACCTCTTCTTTGACCCTTATGAGTATCCGCTCCGATAACGACTTTAGCGGTGTAAGCCGTGACATACTCGGTTTTTCCGGTCAATTTCGATACCTGCCTTTTCACAATCTTGGGCTTTTCCTGAATTACAGTTTCCGGGAGACAGACGAAGATGCACCTGACGAAATGTTGCTCCAGGGGGCTACCACCCAGGGCACTTATCATGTAAGGACACCCCTCGGGACGAAAAAGGGGCGGTTGCGCCTTGATGTCCGGTACAGGCCTCACAGAAAACTGAACCTGATTGGTGGGATTGAACTATACAAAAAGGTTTATGCAGGTACTGATGAATGGCTGTTGATTGAAGACGGCACGGAGAGGACAACCTGGAGCCTTAAGATATATGGCAGGCCTGTTAAGGGGCTTAAGGTGACCGCAGAGTACAGTTTCAACGACTACCATAAACACGCCTTTAACACCGAACCCGATACCTCACATGAACTCAAGTTCAGGGCAAACTATCTGCCCTTTCACTGGCTGAATACACTGGTTATTTATAATGGGGAGTGGGCAAAGAGGGATAATCTCCTCTTTTACGATCCAGGTATGGAGGAGTTGATAAACTCTGGTGGTTCAGAGAAGGGGTATCACCACTTAACGGTGCTCTTTACGGTTATTCCTTCAGGAAAGACAACCCTCTCTGCGGGCTACGGCTACTACCGGAACCGGATAAAGCACCTCCTTTCCTTTGGCATGTTTGCCGGTGATGGATCATTGGCAGGGGGAATGCCCTTTCTTGAAGATGATGTTCCTTACACGGATGAGTCAAACCTCTACTTTGTTAATCTCACACACAGGTTCAGTGACAGGATGAGTCTTGAAGCCTTTATGAGGCATGTAGTAACCTCGGGAAGGTTTGTGCTGAGTTCCCGGGAGACCTCCGGTATAGACAGTTTGTCCACTTTGAAATCAAGAGAGGCGGAGACCGGGGTAGGGCTCACCATCAAGGGGTCAGAGGGGGTTGAGTTTAACCCCACCATAGCATACCGCAGGTATGATGATGAGACAGAAGACAGATACGATGGTGAGGCGGTAAGTGTATTCATGATGGTGTCAAAGAGGTGGTGATCTTCTGAGGGGGAAATGATAGGGTTAAAGATAAAAAGATGGATTACCGTCGGTATTATTACGCTCCTTTTTTTACTCATGTCGGGCACATCCTATACCGGCGAGGAAAGAGTGGTTATTGGTGTTGTCTTTTCGTCGGATAATCCTTACTATGAGGAGATTCACAGGAGTTTCATTAATGCCTTAAGGGAAAGAGGCGATATAGAGAAGATAAACTTCCTCGTTCAGCGGCCAAACCCCGACCCGGTTGCATGGAGTAATGCCATAAGAAAACTAATTGCCTACGATGCATCAATACTGATAACCTACGGTGCAGGGGCAACGGAGGCTGCACGGTACGAGGTGGACAGACAGAAGGTCTTCTATGCAGGGGTGTTGAGTCCGGACGATACGCTCAAGAAGCCCCCATATAAAGGTGGTGTGGGTTCCACCGTGCCTATTTCGAGCATACTCAGGTATCTCAAAAAGACCGGCGATGTAAAACGTGTTGGGGTGATGTTTTATCCTGAAGAGAGGACGAGTATCAAGGAGGCAAAGGAACTGAAGGCATATGCTGAAAGGATGAAACTCTCTGCGGTATTACTGCCTGTACACTCAAGGATGGAGATCGGGCAGAAGATAAGACTTTTTGATATCGATGCGCTTTATATAACCGGGAGTTCCTTTCTTGAGAAGAATATTGTTTATGTGGATGATCTGCTGAAAAAGAAGGATATCCCCATTGTTACCTCTCAGGGTGGACTCGAGAAAAGGGCGGTCATCTCTCTATACACTGATCCCGAGATAGTGGGCAGGATGCTTGCCTCAATCATCTCTGAACCAGACAGTCCTGGTTCTGCAGACCGGTTTGTGAGTGCCAGGAAGACAAGGCTTGTGTTCAATAAAAGCCTCTGCCTGAAGCACAATCTGGAAATACCGCTTGAACTTCTAACCGGTGCAGATGAGGTGATAAGATGAGATGGGCAAAAACAGGTATAATCCTCTTGTTTTTCATCCTCTTACACTCTCCCCTTCATGCCGACGACTCAAAGAGAACCATTCTGATAGGTCTCATTCCTGAAAGAAACATCTTCAGGCAGATGGACATGTACAGACCTCTTGCAGAGTATCTTTCCAAGAAAACCGGGATAAATGTGAGGTTTACAATACTAAGCAAGTACGGTGATGTGATAGACAGGTTTGAACAGAGAAGTATGGATGGTGCCTTCTTCGGTGATCTTACCGGGGTTCTTGCTATGGAACTTCTGGGTGTGAAACCCCTTGTAAGACCTGTGGGACCGGGTGGGAGGTGGAGGTCAAGGGGGGTGATTGTGGTAAGGAAAGACAGTGGTATAAGGAGTGTTTCCCAACTCAAACAAAGGGTGTTTGCCTTTGTTGACAGGGCAAGCGTTACCGGTTACCTCTTTGCTGTTTACTATCTGAAAGAGGCAGGGGTGGGGGACATTGATTCCTACTTTTCTGAGTACTACTTTACAGGAAGCCATGATGCCGCCCTCTATGCGGTGCTCGACGGAAGGGCTGATGCGGCATCTCTTCGGGAAGATATACTGAAAGACGCAGTAAGTAAAGACCCAAGTATCGGAGATGAGATCCAGGTGATCGCCCGGTCTGATGAAATGCCTGTTAGTACCCTATGCGTCAGAAATGACCTGCCTGAAGAAATAAGGGGTCTCCTGAGGGAGAGCCTTCTGAATATGAGTGATGATGAAAAGGGGAAAGAGGTTCTGATGGGTATGTCTATATCCAGGTTCTCTCCTGCGAAGAAGGAAGACTTTGAGGTGGTGTATAAACTCCTCAGAAATGTCGGGCTGGATGCAAGGAGTTACGATTACCGGACAACCGGTGAGTCGGTGAGATAGTGGTATGAGACAGAAGATAATCCGGTATCTATTCTTTATATTCCTCCTTTTTGGAATAGGAGGGGGGATAGCCATTATCTCACTTTCTCGTACATCTTCCGATCTCCAGAACCTTATCACCCTCCATAGAGTCGAGATACTGAGACAGGATCTGATAATCAACCTCCAGACCGTTCAGAAACACCTCTACACCATTGGGACATCCTTTGGGTCAGAACTGGATGTGATTGTCGATAATGTGCAGTCACTTGACAGATCTGTTGGGAGGTGCCTGACCTGTCATCATAACCCTGAGATAAAAAACCGGCTCAAGAAACTGAACTCCTATGTGGAGAAGTACAAGGACGCCCTTAGTGCGTTTATAACGACCACCGCCAACCCCGAAAGGATCAAAAGGTTGCAGAGGGCTGCGGTGGAGATAGGTGATATTCTCCTTAACGAGACAAACGAGATGACCTTTGTGGCAAATAAGCGGCTTCAGGAGAGGACGGAGAGGGCGATAGAGGATGTAAACAGGATAAAGAGTATCCTGCTTGCCAGTCTGTTCTTTACACTACTATTTGGGTTTGTCACTGCTGCAAGCCTTACAAAGGAGATACTTACGCCTATTGAGAAACTGATAAAGGGTGCAAGGATGATAAGTTCCGGCAAGTTAGGCTATCAGGTTGAGTATTCCGACACTACGGAGTTTGGAGAACTTGCAGGCACATTTAACGAGATGAGCAATTCTCTGAAAGAGGGGTATGAGAAGGTAGTTGCCTATATGGAGAAACTCAAGGTGCTTTACAAGACCACACTGTCTCTACATGTGGTGGGAGAGGTTGAGGATCTGGTAAGAGAGATGGCTGAGGGTATATGGGGGGTGTTGAACATTGCCGGGCTTGTAACGGTGCTCAAGGAGGATGGCGGGGTGTACAGGGCATTTCCCCCATTCCTTGGTGTGGAAGGTGGGGGTGTTGATGAACTCAGTTGTGATCCGGTAGAGGTACAGGAGTTCTACCTTGAGAGCAGGCGAAGGGCGGTTCATATCAACAAAGACCATCCATTGTTCGGAAGGGTGGCAGGGATGTTTGGTGATGACGATTATAAACTCCTCTTCTGGCTGAGACAGAGGGATGAACTTATTGGCTGCCTTTTTGTATCAAAGAAAGCGGAAGAGGGCGATTTCAATGAAGAGGATATCAGACTTCTCAGTATAATGGGAAACAACTTTGCCGTTGCGCTTGAAAATCTTGAACTCTATAGAAGCCTTCAACTGCAGATGAAGAAACTCAAGGAGGCACAGGATCAACTGGTTCAAAGCACCAAACTTGCTGCCATTGGCGAACTTGCGGCGAATGTGGCACACGAGATCAATAACCCACTTACCACGATCCTTGGTTATGCTGAGTTGTTGAAAGAGGAGGAGGATACGGAAGGGATAAAGAGGGATCTTGAGGTTATCGAGAGTGAGTCCCTCAGAGCAAGGGAGATAGTTCAGCAACTACTTGAATTTTCAAGGAAGAGGAAACTTGAAATCGTGGAGGCTGACCTTAAGAAGATAATTGAAGAGGTCCTTATGCTTGTATCGCCGAGTATTAAGGCATCAAAGATAAAGGTGGATAAAGAGTTGAATGATATTCCAGGTGTATTGATGGATGCAAACCAGATAAAACAGGTCTTACTGAACCTCATTAATAATGCCGTTCAGGCGATGCCAGATGGTGGCAGGCTGGGTATAAAGGCAGAGGTGGTGGGTGATGAGATTATGGTGTCTGTATCTGATACCGGTATGGGAATACCCTCAGATGTATTACAGAGAATATTTGAGCCCTTTTTTACCACTAAAAAAGACAAGGGAACCGGCCTGGGGCTGCCTATAAGTTACAGGATCGTTCAGGAACATGGTGGGAGGATTGAGGTAAAGAGCACACACGGAAAGGGATCTGTTTTCAGGGTGGTTTTGCCTCTGAAGAGGGCTGAAACGGCTAAACCCGCTTGATGAATATCTCCTTTGCAATCTCCGGATCCACTGCCACGGTGGTCTCATCCACCTGAACCACCACTGATGGCCACTTCCTGAGCAGTTTTATCTCCGCACCTGCATAGATACCTATGGAATTGAGCCTGTTAATCCTTGAAGGCTCAGAGGGGACTATGTAAGTAATCCTGCCCCTTTTGCCAACCTCGAAGTCGATGAGCCGCATTACCAGAGGTTCCACATCAGTGCTGTATCTTTTACAACACTCCCCCCTGGGAATAGGCTTTCCGTGGGGGCAGGTGGGGGGGTGGCCAAGAAAGGTGCACACACTATCTGTGAGTTCCTCACTCAGGATGTGCTCCATCCTGCATGCATCCTCATGAATAACATCTTCCTTCATCTCAAAGACATCTGCAAAGAGCCTCTCGGCAAGACGGTGTCTTCTCACAATACCACGAGCAATGGATCTGCCCTCTTCGGTAAAGGATATATCGTTACCATCGATGGTAACGAGGTTGCGTTCTTTGAGAATCTCAATAACGCCGTCAATATCGTCGTCGTCGGAGCAGCCACGGAAGAGGCGAACCTCATCCCTCTTTTCCTCTTTGAGTATCCAGAGGAGTTCAAGTGCCTCCTCAAGCCTCTCCTGTGAGATCGTTTCCATAAGGAGATTATAACCGATTTGTCTTCTCACTGTCATCAGAATACCGGTCTTTGTTGGCATTAGACACCGGTGATTTCCGTTAATGCTTTACAGGCAGACATTTCTTACATTTCCTGCCTCTTTAAAAGAGATTTATCAGACCAGATAGACCTGATAAACCAGATGGACGAAAAAGACCGGATAAACCAGAGAATTCAGAAAATTTGACAAACTCCCCCTTATTATTTATAATCTTATGGGTGGGTACTCATTATTCCGGAAAACATAAAAAAACGGGGAGGTGCTATGGGTTTACGGGAGGCAAAAAGGTATATTGATAAACTTAGGAAGAAACAGGATAACCCCTATCTCTGGCCTGACTTCCTGACGGGGCTTCCAGACAGGGCGGCGGTTCTTAACAAGATAGAGAAGGTCTTTCCAAGGATAGGCCGGTACGGGATCGCCTATATCAGGATCGGGAATATCCATCCTTATCTACTAAAATATGGCTCTGAGAGGCATGCCGATGTTATCCAGTGGGCTGCCGGGATACTCAAAACCCTGTCTGATGAATCACGGGGGAGTTTTGTTGGCACCGTGGGGACACACGACTTTGTGCTTATTGCAAAAAAGGATGAACTTAAGGGTATGGTGAAGAAGGCAAATAAACTCTTCAGTAACAAGATGAGGGGTTTTTACAGCAAGGAGGATATAAACAGGGGGTATGTTATTAGTTTCAAGAGGGACGACGGTGAGAGGGTGGAAATAGGCTTTATGGGGTTTGTCTCGGCACTCCTGACGAGCCCGCCATCGGTTGAAAGGCTTAACCTCATCCCGGCACTTGAGGGTGTTTGCAGGAGTATGGAGCAAACTGGTGAGGAGTTCAAAGAGGTAAGCATATAAGAAATAGCGAGAACAATTATAAAAAGGGGGTGTGCAGGCGCACACCCCCTTTTGGGTGGGTCTTCTTTAGAACCGCCAGGTGAGACCAAACTCGAGGCTGTCCTCACTGAGTGTGGACTCAAGTTCCACGGGCTGACCAAAAAGTGTTGTCCCCTTTTCGGATATCTTTTCCTCGAAGGCATGCATATAACCAGCATGGAGTGCAAACTTGTTTGAGAGTTCGTAACCCACACCAACGGTGAGGTGGTGCTGAACTATTGCAGGGAAGCCGATGATCCTGAATGTCTCGTAGTAGTAAGTGGGAAGCATCTTGCCCTGAACCTCACTCATGGTGGGCATACCGGTTGCCATATCAAGGCCTGAGAAGTTGTCGTGAACCCTCAGAGGGTTGTCACCGTAGTTGTAACCAACACGCACTGCAAGGTTCTTGATGGGTTTAAACTGTGCACCAATGGCAAAGACCCACTGGTTTTTCCAGTCGAAATCGGAATAGCCGGTTGCATCCTCCCAGTTAATCCACTTGGCATCACCCTCAACCAAGAGTTTGCCGGGGATGATATCAAAGGCTGCACCGAGACCAAACTGCTGGGGTGCCTCAAGTTTCAGATCATCCTGGACGCCGTCACCATCAAAATCAACAACATTCTGGTGGTTTACCTCCTGTGGTGTGGTGTATGTGGCGCCAAGGGTTATCATGTCATTTACCTTGTAGAGTGCACCTATCTGGGCACCAATACCGTAGTTGAAGGAGGAGCCGCTGTTCAGATCAAGGCTTGCATAATCGATGTGAACGGAAAGGCCGAGAGAGAGTTTTTCGTTTGGCTGAAAGGCAACCGTTGGTGCAAACTTCATGATCTGTAACTGGGTGTACTCACCTGCGATAACCGGAGGATCACCGAAACCGTCAAAAGCGGTTGAGCCGGGACCCATGAGGAAACTATCGTAGGCTGTATCAATGTCTGTGTTTCTGTAATCCACACCAAGGCCGGATACACCATAGGCGGCAATCCCGAACCTCCAGAGGGGGAAGGTGTTTGTAATGGGCACTGAGAGACCTATGGCAGGAATACCATAGATCTTGAAATCACTGCTTACATCTGTTGTGCCACCGGGAAGCCCTGTGGGCATCGAGGGGTTGGGTGGAACGGGGCTCAGTGTGATCTTTGCATCAACATGAGGCATGAAAAGCGTTCCGGCAAAATTGAACTCTGAGCCGGGGCAGTAGGGGCCAAAACACATTGCGGCAGGGTTGGAAAACACGGCACTTATTGCATCCTGTGGGGCGGCAATTCCCACACCACCCATGGAACGGGAGGCAGGGCCGATACCTATCATGTTATCACCGTTTGTTGCAAATGCAGATAGAGGAAGAAGAAGTCCAAGAACCCCCACCAGAATCAGTACTTTCAAAAATCCTCTCATAAATACCTCCTTAAATAGTTTGATCTTGAAACCAAAGGGTTTTCTGTTCTCCCTGTCTCACCTCCTTTACAGATACGTCTCTGAAGAGACGGTTTAAGATCAATAAGGTGCCTTGAAGAAAGCAGTCAATAAAAATTTAAACTATATAATTTTTAAATTTTTCAATCCCCTTTGTCAATTTGAAATTATAATTATTATAAACCATTATAATATAAAATAGTGGATACTACAAAGGGAATTATACTGAAATACGGAGAGGGGTTCTTGAGGGAACTCTCTTTTATGTGTCTGGAGGAGTGCGGTAGAAACCTCTCATCGGTTGAGCGTGCGGTGATGAAGAGGTTTCTAAGTGCCCGTATAAAGAGGGAGACCGAGTTTATCCGGGAGTGTCTTGAGATGGCAGAGACTGTTATGGAGACAGGTGGTGCACTCTCTACGGTTGATATAAACGATGTGTTGGAACACAGTTATACGATAGACCGGAAACTGCTTCGTGATATAAGGTTTCTCCCCATGGAACTGAGTTATGATTACAATGACATAAACCCTTTCAGGCGGGAGCGTATTGCAAAGCAGATATTCTTTTTCCTCAGGTTGTTGGGGGTAAGCGGCGGGGGGTGTTATGAGGAGATCGTCAGAAATGCTTGTAATTATGCCGAGTATCTTAAACTCAATGAGGAGATACTCGACTTATATGCAGAAGAGGCCTATATAATAAACTCATCTATCAGGACGCCCTTCATGCGGGTAAAGAAAGACCTGGCAGACAGGATTTACTGCTCCATGCTCGATATCGGGAGGAGGCTCCTGCGGGGGGAGACGGAGCGGATATTCTGTGAGGTGCCTCCTGATTAGAAAAGGTATTCATCTGGCACCCCATAGCGTTGCGTTGAAAGGCTTCTCAGGCAGCAGAAGACCATCAGAAAAAGAGTCTGTTCCGTTGGTCAGTATCACCTAATTGTAAAGATCACATATAACGTTATTATGAAGTATTAACATGGTAATAACTGCTCTGCCTATCCTTATGGCACAATCATGGCAGGGTCACCCAAGTAGGTGTATATGAGCACCATCTCCTTTGAGCCACCACCTGCCATGTAGTGCGTAAAGGAGTTGCGGATTGCATCGCCCACCCTGACAGGAACACCCTTCATGTATAGACCTTCGTAGAACTTCCTCCCCAGTCTTAACGCCTCCTCATTGAGGCTCATGCCGGAGGCAGACCACAGGCCGGCACCGCCATG
>CAYMML010000013.1:0-25595 GCA_964391515.1 uncultured Thermodesulfovibrio sp.
CGAATTAAATCGCATTAAATCCGGTTTCGATGGAGTTCTGCCTGCCTCAACTGACATTATTAACGTTACAAATAGTAAAAGGAGTTTAGTGGTTTAAGAGGCTCCATCCTCCTCTGTCTCGTTGCAGGGTATGGGGTAATGCCATGGGATTCCTGATAACTCTTGTGGCGTTACCCCTCTTTTTATGATCTATCTCATAAAATTTTTTCAAGGGGTTAAGGCAAAATAGGTTGGTGAAATCTGGTTCTCGTTCATATATAAGATGGATCAGGTATGCCGTTCAGGGGTGGTTTTTACTGTTTTGTATCTATGTGGGGGTAAGATTTTACCAGTTTGTTGAGCATTTCACCCATCCTGGAAGCCCCTTCGTGGAAAGACCACCTTCGGTTGAAGGGTTTTTACCAATAGCCGGTTTTATGTCCTTTAAATATTTTCTCCTTACAGGTATTATTGAGCCCATACATCCGGCTGCGATGGTTATCTTTGTTGCCGCCCTTTCGGTTTCTCTCCTTGGGAAGAAGGGGTTTTGCGGCTGGATATGTCCTATCGGTACGGTTTCTCAGTACCTCTGGATGGCAGGGGAGAAGATAACCGGTAAGACGAGGAGACCATCACCACAATGGGATATTCCGCTTCGACTTGTGAAATATGTACTTATGAGTTTCTTTCTGCTTCTTATCGGGGTGGCAATGGTGCCAAACATGATGGTGCTCTTCTTTATCTCTGACTACTACAAGATCGTTGACGTGAGAACTATGAGGTTTTTTACCCAGATATCCACGGTATCATTAATAGTAGTGCTCATCATAATACTCTTAAGCCTGGTTTACAGAAACTTCTGGTGCAGATACCTATGCCCCTACGGGGCACTTCTTGGGCTTGTGGGGATGCTGAGCCCCTTTAAAATAAGGCGACAGGAGGATAAATGCGTTCACTGTGGCAGGTGTACGGCGCACTGCCCCTCTTTGATTGATGTTGAACGCCAGGAAACTGTTGGTTCTCCCGAGTGTTTCGGCTGCCTTACCTGTCTGAGCCGCTGTCCCTCTAAAGGGGCGATTGAACTTACTGTTGGGATGTATAAAAAGAGAAAACGGGTCAGGCCTCTTACCATATTTGCCCTGGTATTGATACTCTTTTACCTGATTATCGGTGTGGGTATTTATACAGGTCACTGGAAATCAGGGCTCCCCTATGATGAGTACAGGAGGCTCCTTGGAGGAGATGCCAAAAAAATGAGTAAATCAGAGATAATAGGAGTAAAAACAGTCTCAAAACGACTGTGAGTAGGTTATCTAAAATTATATTTATCAATTTTAACCAATTTACCCCTTGACATCATCTTAAAATTATGGTATAAAATATATAAGCGCCTCGTTACCTCCCCTAAAGCTGCTGTCCAGCTCCCACGGGCAGCAGCACTTTTTTTTCTTAATGTTATAAAACAACCACAGAGCACACAGAGAGCACAGAGTTTAGAGAAATTTCTCTGCCTCTTTATAATATCTTGCTTTTGGTTAGATACAAAAAAGGCATAAAAAAACAGTTTTAATGTCTTATCGACATTGTGTTTCATGCACTTTTAGTTCAATACTTTAGGCAACATGGTCAGGTTTGTCTAATCTGTTGGGATGCCTTCAGGAGTCTTGATCCCTCACAGTGATTTAATCAGTCAACCCGGTGATTGTCTCATTTCATAGGCGTAAAGTTGGGGTCTATCAGGTAGGCATCCTTGAAGTACTTAGATGCCTCATCAAACCGCTTGAGTTCGTAAAGGCTGTATCCTATCATGTAGTATGCCCGTGCATCGGGATGGTGTTTGACATACTCCTTTAGTACCCTGACCGCCTCGGAATACCTTCCGCTATTATAGTACTTGAGCCCCTTTTTGAACTGGTCATCAAACTGTGCAAGGGCAGTTCCTCCAAGGGCGATTAACAGAAGAATTGCCCCCACTATACTCCATAGTCTCCTCATCCTTCATCCTCCTTTCTTGGTTTGTATCTAAATCACAAAGGTATCAAAATGCCACTTGCCCGGCCTCTGGTCGGGAATTTCACCTCTAATAAGATTATCACCTTATAGACTCGATAGTTTCAAGAGGGATATGGTGCTCTTCTGCATAGAGCCTTTCAAGGGTTTCTATGTGAAACCTGTCAAGTCCGCTGTTTGCAAAAAAGTCTTCCCTCAGGTGGGAGTCCCTCTTTCCTATTATTTGAGGGAGAAGGGTCTCCATGTAAAAGTGCTCTTTCTTGAGATCGATAATGGCCATCCTGAAGATATGTTCAGGTATCTCAGTGATATCCCCCATCTTTGTAATCTCTTTTTCCACCATCTTGCGAATCTCGTCTCTTATGCCGGGGCTATCGAGTTGGGAGTAAATGCCCCTTATGTTTTCCTTTATGACACTGTAAGCAAGTTTGTAAGAGCGTTCTTCATGGGTTACCTGGTTAAGTTTTTCCATAAGGTCTGCGATGGACATGTCTCCGGTGATTATCTTACCAAGCCCTTCGGAAAGCAGTATTATCTTCCTTCTTCCAAAACTCGTGAGGTATCGGTTTTGAAAGAGCCAGCCGATAAAGATGTCGTTAAAGAGCCCCTCCCTGAGTTTATTGAATACCTTGTGGTTTTCAAACAAACTCCTGAGGGTTTCTTCTTTAATTCTATAATTTTCCATAAAGGCTATCTGACTCACCGTTGCCTGAACATGGTCGTATCTGTCGAAGTATGATACGATTGCACTGAAGTCCTCAAGCAGGCTGAAGTCACCATGTTTTTTTGAATACTCGTCGCAGGTCTTCCCGATGTCAAGGAGGATTCGCTCAAACTCCCTGTCGCCGTTTAAGTAGGAACGGTGTTTTGCGTAAATGAGTTTTACAATGTCTTCCTTTATTATGTGGCTTTTCAGTAGAGGGTCTCTGAAAAAGATATTTTCCATAATTGCCCTTGCCTCTTTCAGGTATTCTGGCAGTTCCTCGTCTTCCAACTCCTTACCGCCAAGGAGGAGGTTATCAAGCGCCTCAAAAAGCAAACTCGGGATGTTGTTTCTTATCCTGAGCATCTTGAGGCGTCTGAGCCTTGCGCTTTCAGAAGGCGAAAGGGTCTCGGATGAGTAGTTGGAGATGAGTATGTCGTGGTACTCATCAACTATAGCCTTGTTTTCAGGATGGCGGTACATTATGTCTATCTTCATCCTCTCCTGCTGGTAGTAATCTATGTTTTGTTCGACTGCAAGATTTGCAATCCTGATGGCATCCCTACCAGATACCTCCCTGCTGGTTCTGTAAGACTCGGAATATGCGTTATAGAACTTTTCGTTGCCCTTGTGAATCAGGCTGAAGAGAAGGATTGTTGACTCCGGTTCGTTTAAGGACTTGTAGAGTTCGAGTATAAGATCGGTGTCACGGTTTTCCGACACAAGAGGGGTTCTTTTTAAGAACTTCCCCACGCTTCCAAGTATGTTTTGCTGCCGTTGGTGGTATGGTTCTTTGATGTCAGAGGATACAAAAAAGAAGTAATTCTTGACGGCGTTTCCATGCATAAAAAGATCAGACAGGGTTTCTGAACCCTCTATATTGTCTGTGAAGGTTATCCCTCCTTCAGGTGTATGTATAGCACCGAACATGATAAGCCGGTTTCTGACCTCCCGTTTTAACATGTCCTTCAAGGGCTTTTCAACGCCAAACATGTACTCACAGAAATGCCCACCTGTTCCCTTGTAGTGGAGTTTTTCGGTTTCAAGGGTAAATTCATTACCGCGGGAAAAGAACCTGATCATTCCGAGGGCTTCTTCGTGAAAGAGGGAGTTCTTTGCTTCAGGGCCGAAGACATAGGCGAAGTACTCTATCTCGCCCATGACACCATGGAGGCGGTAGTCGTAGATCATGTAAAAATTCTAACACAAACTGTATCGGCGTGCCAAAAACTTGCACTTGCGAAGTGCAAGTTTTTGGCTTTACATTAACAGAAAGTATAAGGTTAGGGTAAAATATGGTATTGAAGGATACTGTGTGTGAGAAAGGGGATTGAGATACTCAGGCGGTTATTTGATAACAGGAACGATTCAGGCAGTGTCCTTTTAGTGGTTCTGCTACTTCTTGTATTCCTTGTTACTATAGTTACTGAATTCGCTTACGATATATACGTTTCTACATCAGGCCTTCACAACTGGCAGGTGGGTGTGAGGCTCAGGGAACTTGCCGATTCTGCCGTGGATGTTGCAAAGTTGACTATTGAGGAGGAGCAGAGAAAGAGGAGTTATACCTACCCGGAGACCCTTACATTCCCTATTCTGATTCAAGGGGTTGAGGATACCCTTGTGGTGGAGGTAAGGGATGAACAGGCAAGGTTTAATATAAACAGCCTTGTCTTCCCAAACGGAAACGACAACAGAAAGGCGATTGAGGAGTTTCGCCGACTTCTTTCATTGCTTGACCTTGACGAGAAGATAGCGGATCTTACCGCAGACTGGATCGACCCGGATATGATTGCAAGGCCGGGTGGGGGTGAAGAGGAATCACAAAACAGATACTTTCTTACCATAGACGAATTTGCCGCTTCCAAGTGGTTTGAGAAAGAGAAGATAAAGAAACTGCTTCCCTATATAACGGTTTACGGCGACATGGATGGCAGGATAAACATAAACACGGCAAAAAAGGAGAACATAATGGCACTACTTCCATCTATTGGTGAGGATACGGCAGAGGGGCTGATAAGATACAGGGAGGAGCACCCCCTGAAGAGCACTTCTGAACTCAGGAATGTTGCCGGTTTTGAAAATCTTATAAGCAGCCTTGCCGGGAGATATGTCGTAAAAAGCAGCGTCTTTGGTATAATGGCAACAGTTTCTGATGGTAGAATAAGGAGGAAGGTTGAGGAGGTTGTCGATTTTTCACAGGGCAAAAAGGTCCTCTACAGGAGATCTATCTGATGGGTAAACTCTTTTTCAGAATTACAAAAAGTGGAGCATGGGTGTTCCCTCAGGATGCGCTCAACAAGGCTGAAGGCCAAGATGAGGTGGTTAAGTACTCAAGTGTATCGGACATCCCTGGAGGTCTCAAGGCTGACACTGTGGTTCTTGACCTTTCCCCTTCCCTTCTCGATATGAGGATCATTCATCTTCCCTTCAGCGACATGGAAAAAATACGAGAGATCCTTCCCTATGAGTTGCAGAGGTTTACACTGAAAAAAACAGAAGATTTAGTTTACGACGCCGTCCTGCTTGGTAAAAATGCCTCTGACGGGTGGGATGTGCTTGTAGTCTATTTAGACAGTGATTACTATAACAGGGTTATGAAGTCACTCAATGAGAAGGGGTATGATCCAGAAATCGTCACCTCAACGGAGATTGTAAGGGCTGTTCAAGAGGGTAACCTTGAGCAACTGGAAGAATTGGGGCTTGAGGGCGACGAACTTTCAGCCTTTAATACCCTTGATAGCCTAATTGCTAATAAAGGTAAAGTGTTTAACCTCAGACAGCAGATGTTGCCCTTCACGAAGGAGTTCAAGGAGTTGAAAAGGTCAAAAAACACGGCTTCATTTTTGCTGGTGGTGTTTCTTTTTACGGTTCTTCTTAATGTGACATACGGTTTTTTTGAGAAGAGGGCAAAACTTGAGAGATTGAAAACCCAGATGGTGGAACTTTATAAGAATGCCTTTCCTCAGGGTAATAATCCGGTAAACCCTCTTTACCAGATGAGGGCGAAGATAAAGTCAATGAAAGAGGACCTTGCGATTGCAAGAGGTGTACCCCTTGGTGCACTATCAGAAATTAACAGGAAGTGGCCTGACGGCCTCAGGGTAAACGAACTACGAATGGATAAATCAGGCATGTACTTAAAGGGAGAGGCTGAGGATGTGAAGGCACTTGAGGTTTTGGAAAAAGAAAGCGGGCTCAAGGTGAAGGAAACGGAGAAGTTGGGTGGAAAGCGGTATGGATTTACGATGGTAAGGGGAGGAGACGGATGAACTTTCGGTTGGGGTATAAAACCATCTTAGTGAGCCTGTTTCTGGTATTGATAATAGTATTTTCCCTCTTACAACTTTCCCTGAAGGGGGAACTGAATGAGGAGTCGTTCAGGTTTAAAGAACTTAAAACTCTTTACGACGAGTACAGTGGTTTAAAGCCTGAATACGATTACCTCAAGACACATCCCTTTAGTATGCCTGGCAGTCTGTCAGCATATATGGAGAAACTGGTTTCAGAGCGGGCATCCAGAGATAATCTAAAAAAGATAAGGCCGGTAAAACCGGTAGAGGGGCATGCGTTCAGGATTGAAGGTGTGGAGGTTGAATTAGAGGATGTAAGCCTTCCCTCTGCCCTCAGGATAATTGATGCCGTAGATAAGACTGACGGGCTATTTATTGCCTCGCTTTCACTCAAGAGAGACTTTGAAAAGACAAACCTGCTTGATATTGATCTGGTGGTGCATGCACTAAAGACCGACAGGGGTGCTTAGGTGCTCAAGAAGGTAATCGGTCTTATTATCGTTTTGCCCATCCTGGTATTTCTGTTCTGGTACTTTGCCATCCCCGATACATATATTGAGCACACACTTGAGAAGCGAATCCCCTCGTTATCAATAGGTGAAAGGACTTTGAGTGTGGATATTAGTGGGGTGAGGAAGTCACCCGTTCCAGGGAGGTTAACTATAAGGAGGGTTTCCTTGAAGGGGGAAGAAATAGAAAAGTTGGTGCTTGAGAACCTGAGTCTGCGGATCTCGCTTTTGAGCCTCATACTCCTTAGTCCCCGGGGAGATGTTTCATCTGAGGTTGGGGGAGGGAAGATGTCACTTGGCATTTTGGCAGAAGACGGTGGAGTAAGGGTTTCCCTCCATCTAAAAGATGTCCAGACGGAGAAAATCTCGAGTGTTGAGGGTGTTGAGGGTGGTGGCATTCTAAGTGCAAAGGGGAACCTGACTTACAGTTTACATGGAAGAGGCTTTGAGGGAACGTTGGTGTTTAAACTCGATAAGATGAGTTATAAGGATATAGTAAGGAGAGATATGTATATCCCTTTGAGCCTTTTTAACACCATGACGGGTGAGTTTAAACTGAAGGGGGGAAACCTCGTCCCCGGTGTGGTTAATCTCAAGGGTGAAAAGATATATGCAAGGATAAGGGGTGACCTGAAGGGGGGGAGGTTTGATGGGGCGATTGAGGTGATCCCCGAAAGGGGGTTTCCAGATGCACTCCTGATTCCAATACAGAGGTATATGATAAACAGGAGTTATTATAAGATACCTATTGGAGTAGATATAAAACGGTTGCTCTGATCTCCTTGCCTTTCCTTTCCCTCAGTGGTTTCCACTTTTACCAGGGGTAAGTCCGGGATAAAAGGTGGATTTACGCCCTGTCCACAGCCCATACTATATATGGAATATAAATAATGTAATAGCACTACATATAGTGCTGTCTCTTTTTTGAAAAAATTTTACTTGACAACGAGCGCATTTTTTATTATCATTAAGTGGTAAAAAGTGGTAAAAAGTGGAGGGATAGGTGCCAGGATTTAAGGGCAAATATTACAACTCGGTTGACCCGAAGGGTCGGGTAATGATACCGGCACCATTTCGCTCCATACTCACCACAAATTATAGCACACAGATGGTGATAACGCTTAGCACTTTCGATGATTGTCTCCATCTTTACCCGATACCGGAATGGGAAAACTTTGAACAGAAGGTGAGGGCACTTCCCCGCTCCTCAGATGCGGTTCAATTGATCCTTCGCAGAGAGGTCGCCTCCGCCCACGATTGTGAACTCGACAGGCAGGGAAGGCTGCTTATCCCGGCGTCGCTCAGAGAGGATGCAGGTATAGATGGTGAGGTGGTTGTGGTTGGTCAGTTGGACAAGATTGCATTATGGAACCGTGAAAAGTGGGATGAGGTGAACGACCTGAGCCGGATAGACAGAAAGGCATTTATGCGAGAACTTGCAGAACTTGGTTTTTAAAGGTATGTATGGTGCCGCAGGTAGAGGGTATCAGGCATCTGCCGGTGATGGTGGAAGAGGTGGTGGGTTTGTTGGTTCAGAACCCTGGCGGCATTTATCTGGATGCAACGGTAGGGCAGGGAGGACATGCAGAGGAGATCCTGAAAAATCTCAGCAAGGATGGTCTCATAATAGGCATGGACAGAGACCGGGAGGCGTTGATGGCTGTTGCCGGTAGGATCAAAGACGAAAGATTAAGGCTGGTTCACGGCTCTTTCTCTGAGATGGAAGACGTTGTTGGTAGTTTTGATATCCCCAAACTCAACGGGGTTTTGATGGATCTTGGGGTGTCAATGGTTCAAATAAAAGACTATGAGCGTGGGTTCAGTTTTCATTCCGATGCTCCCCTTGATATGCGCATGGATACACGCCTGGGACTTACCGCTCAGGAAATAGTGAACACCTGGAGCCGGAAAGAACTTGAGAGGATTTTCAGAGAGTATGGGGAAGAAAGACGGGGTGGAAGGATAGCAGAGGAGATAGTAAGAGAAAGGCGGAGAAAAAGGATCAATAGTTGCAGGGAACTTTCAGACATTGTGGTGCGGGTCTCTGGAATGCGTGGCAGGATACACCCGGCCACGAGGGTGTTTCAGGCGTTACGAATTGCGGTAAATGACGAACTGTGTGAACTTAAGAAGGGGCTTGAAGCGGCGGTGAATCTACTTGCCCACACAGGCAGGCTTTGTGTGATCACATACCACTCACTTGAAGACAGGATTGTAAAGAATAAATTCAGAGACTGGGAGAGGGAGGGTGTGGTAAAGAGACTGAATAAAAAACCACTCAGGCCTACCGAAAAAGAGCAGAGAAGAAATCCGGCCTCAAGGAGTGCCAAGTTGAGGGGGGTTGAAAGGCTATGAAGGGTTTAAATAAAGGCAGGGTTTTCCTCTTCTGTATCAGAGTCCTGATGGTTGTTTTGCCGGTTGTGCTGGTGTTTGGATTGATATGGCTTAGATCTAACACGGTGGCGGTTGAGTACGAACTGGGTCAGTTAAACAGGCAACTTATCAAACTGCAGAGCGAAAAGGTAAGGCTACTTGCAAGGCGTGCAGAACTTACCTCCCTTAAAAAACTTGAGAGGGTTGCCCAGAAGAGGTTCGGTCTTACCTACACAAACCGAACCAGGGTCTTTTTTGTAAGAGAGACTCCGCCTCCCACGCCGTATAACACCGGACTCGGGGAGATCCGGTAGCAAGGGGAGTAGGCTTGCGAGGCGGTTCAGCCTCAGAGATTTAGAGGCGGTAATATATGGGGACTGGAGACAGGGGTTAAATACCCTATGTGCTTGTGGTTATGAAACGCTGAACATGGCAACTCTACATTTTATGCTCTACAGTCCCTTTGGTTAAATCCTTCATGGCAAGAGGTGAAGATGCAGAGGCAGAGGGTGCTGACTATCTTGGTGTATGTTCTTTTTATCCTTATTGCGATACGCCTTGTTGACCTGATGGTGATCAAACACAAAATCATGAGAAGACGTGCAGAGATACAGTACACACAGGGTGAAAAGATACCGGTAAGGAGAGGAAATATCTACGACCGAATGGGCAGGGAACTGGCAGTGAGTCTTGAGAGGAGGTCCATCTACTGTGATCCCGGGAGGGTGAAGGATCCATCCCGCCTTGCCGATGCACTGACCGGTTTGATGGGAGGAAGGAAAAACGGGTTTATCAAAAAGATCAGTAGTTCAGATAAGAGGTTTGTCTGGCTTGCAAGACGGGTTGATCTCGACCTTGCCGAGAAGATACAGGCACTTGATCTTGATGGTGTGGGAATGCTTCCAGACACGGAAAGGTTTTACCCCAAAGGAATGCTTGCATCACATGTGATCGGGTTTGTTTATAGCGACAACAGGGGTGCCGAAGGCGTTGAGGCGGTCTATGACGATTACCTCCGTCTCGAGTCTAAGAGGGTAGTTCTTCTAAGGGATGCTCGTGGTAATATATTATATAGTGGTGGTTCCTTTGATCCCTTTGAGACAAAGGATATTGTGCTAACGATAGATGAGGGTCTGCAGGGTATAGTTGAGTCTGAACTTGACAGGGCCCTCAAGATGTGGCATCCTCAAGCGGCCACCGCCATTATGATGAACCCCTATAATGGTGAGGTGCTTGCTCTTGCAAACAGACCAGCCTTTGACCCAAACCACCCGGGAAAATTCAGGGCAGAAAGACGGAGAAACAGGGCGATAACAGACCTTTACGAGCCTGGATCCACCTTCAAGATAGTGATGGCAGCCTCCGCCCTTGAGGAGGGGGTGGCATCACTTTACAGCAGGGTTGACTGTTCTGAGGGGTTCGTGGAGGTGGGCGGAAGAACCATCAGGGATGTACATAAACTCGGGAAGATCACCCTTAAAGAGGTGTTACAGAAGTCTTCCAATGTTGGTGCCGTGAAGATGACATTGAAGGTAGGGCCTGAGAGGTTTTACAAGTACGCAAAACTCTTTGGTTTCGGGGAAAGGACTGGAATAGACCTGACGGGGGAGGCAAGAGGGATATTGAAGCCACCTCAGAGATGGTCCGGCACCACCATAGGGGCAATGGCTATAGGTTATGAGGTTATGGTTACACCGCTGCAGGTGCTTCGTGCCTATGCGACCATTGCAAACGGGGGCTTCCTGGTAAGGCCACACGTGGTGAAGGAGGTCATATCCCATGATGGGGTGAGGCTTTACGGTAACGGGGTTTCCCCCAGGCGGATACTCTCAACCCGAACTGCCGATGCCATAAGGGAGGCGTTGAAGTCGGTGGTTACGGATGACGGTACAGCACCGCTTGCCTCGGTTGACGGTAATTTAGTGGCGGGTAAAACCGGCACTACAAGGATGCTCGATAAAAAGACAGGTCGTTACTCAAGAAAGGACTTTATCAGTTCCTTTGTCGGGATGGTACCGGCAGACGAGCCCAGGTTTGTGATCATTGTGGTTATATGGAAGCCAAAGGGCAAGTACTACGGTGGTGATGTGGCGGCTCCCGTGTTCAGGGCGATAGCGGAAAAGGCACTTGCCTACAGGTTTATCCCAAGGGATGATATGAAAAACGAACAGGTGCTCGTGGTTGGAAAAAAGAGGAATGAAGGTATAAACAGTGAAAGTTTCTGATCTATCTAAAGTGAAACTCTCAGAACTGCTGAGGGGTATTACTGACCAGGAAATTACAGAAGACCCTGTAGTGACTGGTCTGAAGGCAGATTCAAGGAAGGTGCGGAAAGGCGATGTTTTCTTTGCTATAAAGGGTGAACACCACGACGGGCTTGCATTTGCAGAGGATGCACTAACAAAGGGTGCCGTTGCTGTGGTTTCTGAAAGACCGGTGGAAACAGAAAAAGGCAGGGTTTATGTGGTGGACGATATTCATCTGAGGATGGCAGAGATTGCCGACAGGTTCTATGGTCACCCCTCTGGTAGTATGCACCTCGTTGGTGTAACGGGAACCAACGGAAAGACCACTGTAACATACCTTATACGGGAGATGCTTGAGCATTGTGGTAAGAGGGCAGGCCTGCTGGGAACGATAAAGTACATTACCGGTGATGTGGAAAGGCCTGCATCCCTGACAACGCCAGATGCTGTTGAATTTCAGAAAGCCCTGCGTGAGATGATTGATTCAGGGCTAAACTACGCCGCCGTGGAGGTCTCCTCTCATGCCCTTTCACTCAGGCGGGTTGATTTCACGGATTTTGAGGTATCCGTCTTTACGAACTTGAGCCGTGACCATCTGGATTTTCATCATCACATGGAGGATTACTTCAGGGCAAAGGCAAGGCTTTTTGGAGAACTCACAAAAAAAACATCCGTTATCAATGGTGATGACCCTGCCGGTAAGAGGCTTATTGCCATATCAGAGGAAAGTGGGCTTGAGGTCGTAACCTATGGATTGGGGGAAAAGAACAGTCTGAAGGCAACCGGGCTGAAAACTGGTGGGGAAGGGGCTTCCTTTGTCATGTGCTATAAAGACCTAAAAGTGGAAATTAACACCCCAATGATCGGGAAGCCCAATGTCTATAACGCACTTGCCGCCACTGCTGCGGCATTGAGCCTTGGGGTGGAAATGGATGTTATAAAGGGTGTGCTGGAGAGTTTTAATGGTGTGCCAGGGAGGATGGAGGTGGTTAGTAGAGAAGACGGATTCCTCTCCATTGTTGACTATGCCCATACCCCTGATGCACTTGAGAAGGTGTTAATTGCTGCGAGGGAGGTTGTCCCGGGCAGGGTCATCCTTGTCTTTGGATGTGGCGGTAACCGTGACAGGGGGAAAAGGCCTGAGATGGGGAGGATTGCTGAGGAGTTAAGCGACCTCCAGATCGTTACCTCTGATAACCCGAGGTATGAAAATCCAGACGTAATAATAGGTGATATCCTTGGTGGTATGAGGGGGGGTAATGTGATAGTGGTACCTGACCGGAGGGAGGCGATTTACAGGGCTACAGAACTTGCAAAAGCGGGAGACCTGGTCATGGTTGCCGGTAAGGGGCATGAAAACTACCAGGAGATAGAGGGCGTCAGGTACCCATTCAGTGACAGAGAGGTTCTGATTGATGCGCTGAAGGAGAGAAGGTTAAACCGGTCTTTTCTTGAGGGGGATAGCCCTGCGGGCAGTTCCCTCAAAGGGGGTATAAGGGGATGAGTATTTATAGCCTGAAGGAGATACTTGATGCAACAGATGGGAGGCTTATCTCCCGGGGGCCGGATATTTTTACCGGTCTGTCTATAGACTCAAGAACCATATCGGATGGCGAACTTTTTATAGCCCTGAGGGGTGAGAGGTTTGACGGACACGACTTTCTTGATAGTGCACTTGAGAAGGGCGGAGGAGCCGTTGTTTCCTATCCACCGGTGCTGAAGCCACATGGCAAGAGCATTATCTATGTAAGCAACACGTTAAGGGCGCTCCAGTCGGTGGCAAGAGAGCGGCGGCTTTCAAGATCCACAGAGGTGGTTGCGGTTACCGGGACAAACGGTAAGACCACCACGAAGGAGATGACCGCCTCTGTACTTTCACGCCGCTACAGGGTGCTAAGCAGTAAGGGGAATCTGAACAACCAGATAGGACTACCCCTCTCTCTCGGTCATCTCAACGGGGAGGATATTGCGGTGCTTGAGATGGGCGCAAGCAGAGAGGGTGATATAAGGGAACTCTGTGAGATAGCCCTTCCCGATGCTGGCGTGATTACCAATGTATCCATGGCTCACCTTGAGGGGTTTGGGTCGCTGGAAAAGGTGAAGAGGACAAAACTCGAACTTCTTTCTTTTATAAAAACTCTCTTTATAAATTGCAGCGATCCAAACCTGACGGATGTTCCTGATCAGTTCCGGAAAAGTGGCGGAACCGTTGTAACCTATGGCATAAACCCGGAGTGTGATGTCTGGGCGGAGGATGTTGAGTTCAGTCCGCAGGGGACACGGTTTAGTTTACACGATGGAACGGGAAGAACTGGCCGGGTATCACTCAGGGTGCTTGGTGAGTTTAATGTTATGAACGCACTTGCCGCTTCCGCTGTTGCACTGTGGAAGGGGCTTGATATAAGAGAGATAACCGAGGGCCTCTCTGAGTTTCCAGGTGTTACCATGAGGGTGGAGGTAAAGGAGTTCAGTGGTGCCACACTGATAAGCGATCTGTACAACGCAAACCCGGCCTCCATGGAGGAGGCGGTTAAGGAGTTGATAAGGATTAAAGACAGAAGGGCGGTTGCGGTGCTGGGTGATATGCTTGAACTTGGTGCCTACGGAGAGGAGGCTCACAAAAAACTGGGAAGATGGATAGCGGGGCTCCCTGTGGATGTCCTTATAACGGTGGGTGACCTTACCAGATACACCCATACTGCATTTATGGAAAGCAATGGTAAGGGGAGAAAGGCGGTGCACATAGAGAGTGCTGATAAGGCAAGGGATGTGTTGAAGGAGATCGTGGAGGAAGGTGATACCATCCTGGTCAAAGGCTCAAGAGGGATGCGTATGGAAAGGGTGATAGAGGCCTGATGCTGTACGAGATACTCTATAGGCTCCATTCAATATACTTCCCGTTCAATGTGTTCAGGTACATCACCTTTAGAACCGCCCTCGCAGTTGTTACCGCCTCTGCGGTAACGTTCATCCTTGCCCCCTTTGTGATAAGGAGGCTGAGGAGGTTTCAGTTTACTCAGCAGATAAGGGAAGACGGGCCCAGAACCCATTTCGGGAAGGCAGGTACACCCACGATGGGTGGGGTTTTGATCCTTTCAAGCATCCTACTTACTGTGCTTTTATGGATGGACCTTACAAACCCCTATGTCTGGGTGCTCTTTTTCTCCACTCTTTTCTTTGGGGTTATAGGCTTTGTGGATGATTACCTGAAGATAAAGCGGCAAAACCACAAGGGGCTCCGGCCATGTTACAAGTTTGGTGCACAGATATTAGTTGCAACTGCAGTAAGTATGTTTCTCTATCTGAACCCTGATGACCCGTACAGTTCGGTGTTGAGTGTGCCGTTTTTTAAGAAGTGGCTGATCGATCTGGGGTATTTCTACATCCCCTTTTCGGTGTTTGTGATGGTGGGTTCATCAAATGCGGTTAACCTCACCGATGGGATAGACGGCCTTGCCATAGGGCTTGTAGCCATTGCAGCCCTCGCAAACGGTATGCTCGTTTACATAAGCGGCAATGCCAAACTGGCAGGCTATCTCCAGGTGCTGTTCCTTTCGGGCACTGGGGAACTGACGATCTTTTGTGGTGCACTCTTTGGTGCTGCTCTGGGTTTTCTCTGGTATAACTCCTACCCGGCAGACCTTTTTATGGGGGATGTGGGGTCTCTTGGGCTCGGTGGTGCCCTTGGCACCCTTGCAGTGATCACGAAGCACGAGATCGTCCTTGCCTTTGTGGGCGGAATATTTGTGATAGAGACACTCTCGGTAATAATTCAGGTGGCTTCATACAAGATTACAGGCCGACGGGTCTTCAGGATGGCACCCATTCATCATCACTTTGAGGAAAAGGGGTGGGAGGAGCCAAAGACGGTTGTACGGTTCTGGATAATCGGGATATTACTTGCACTCCTGAGTCTGGCAACGCTGAAGGTGAGGTGAGACTTGAAGATGAGGTCAAGATTCAGGCTGAGTAAAGAAACATGCAATTTTTTTAAATGCCTTAAGGCGGGCAGAACTCAAGCGAAACCGGATTTATTCAGAGTTCTGCTGTGGTGCTTCAACTGGTTTTATGAATATATAACTATTTTTGAGGGCGAATGAATTTAGAGGACAAAAAAGTTCTGATAGTAGGGGTAGGGAGAAGCGGGATTGGTGCACTCAAACTCCTGAGGCACTTAGATGCCCATGTGCTTCTATATGATGACAGGGAGGTAACAGACCCGGAGAAACTTGCTTTGATAAGAGATCTTGGTGGAAGGTTGGTTGACAGGGCGGGTGCAATGAGATCAACTGGAGAGGTTGACCTTGCGGTGGTAAGCCCTGGCATACAGCCGGATCATTATCTCGTCAAGGAACTGAGGCGTAAAGGGAGAAAGGTCATCGGTGAGATTGAACTTGGATACATTGTGAGTGTGCCCTACAAGGTTCCCTGGTATGCCATAACGGGAACCAACGGGAAGTCAACAACCACAAAACTCCTTGAACTCATGTTCTTAAAAGACGGTAAGAGGATAATTGCAGGTGGAAACATTGGAAACGCCATAACCTCCGAGATAAAAGACGCACTGGAGGGAGGTTATCTTGCTGATCTTGAGGCAGTAGTGGTGGAGGTCTCTTCCTTCCAGATCGAGACGATGGAGCGGTTTACACCAAGGGTTGCAGCCATATTGAATGTAACCCCGGATCACCTGGACAGATATGCATCCTTTAATGAGTACAGGGAGGTCAAACTGGGGATTGCGAAAAACCAGAGTGGCGAAGACCTGCTTGTTTTGAATCGTGATGATCCGTTTCTGAGAGATGTTGACGGCAGGGTAAAGGCCAGGCGGTTTTACTTCACAGCATCGTCCCCCGTTGAAGATCCCCTGCCACATGGGTTTGTCGAAGGAGGCAACTTATGTGTAAGGGTAGGCGGTGAGGTGGAGAAACTTGTTCATGAAACCGAGGTGAAGATAAAGGGGAGGCATAACATTGAAAACGCACTTGCCGCTTCCCTGATGGCCATTTCAGGAGGTGTTAACCTTAAAAGCATTGCCGGTGTGCTCAGAGAGTTTACCGGTCTACCCCACAGGATGGAGTATGTAGGAAGTTGTGAAGGAGTGGAGTTTTACAACGACTCCAAGGGTACAAACGTTGGGGCGGTGCTCAAGGCGGTTTCGGGGTTTGAAACAGGTCTCGTTCTGATACTTGGGGGCAGGGACAAGGACGGTGATTTCAGACCGCTCAAGCGGTACCTTGGAAACCCTATCAGAAATGTTGTGCTCATGGGTGAGGCAGGCCAGAAGATTTACGAACACCTTGGCATGCCCGACAATGCGGTGATAACAAGGGATATGGGAGAGGCGGTGGAGATCGCCTTCAGGCTGGCAGATAGGGGTGATACTGTTTTGCTTTCCCCGGGGTGTGCAAGTTTCGACCAGTATGAAAACTTTATGGAGCGTGGTGAGGATTTTAAGAGGATAGTTCGTGAGATCAGGGAGGGTATCCATGCTCACTAAGGAACGTAAAATGGACAGGTTGCTCCTGGTGGCGGTGCTGCTTGTGGCAGGTATCGGTGTGCTTATGGTGTACAGTTCAACCGCCCTGATGGATCTCGAGGGTGCCGATGAGGGTGCCCAGTTCAGATACCTCTGGAAACACCTCTTTGCGCTGGTCATATCTCTAATGGCGATGGTTTTTGCATACAGGACAAAGATCTCATTTATAAGGGATAACGGGTTTGTATTATTGGTAGTGGGGTTTTTGCTTTTGCTGCTTGTCTTCGTTCCTGGAATTGGTGTCAAGTTAAACGGTGCAAGGCGGTGGATCAGGCTCCAGCCTACCACTTTTCAACCAAGTGAGTTTGTGAAGTTTGCTATGGTGGCATACCTTGCGAGGTATCTCGTTGATACAGAGGGAAGAAGGGAGGAACTGCTCACCTTTCTAAAGCCTGTCGGTATAATGGTGGTGCTTCAGGGGGTGATACTTCTACAGCCCGACTTTGGTGCTGCCGTCATGCTTGGACTCATAACGATTGCAATGCTCTTTGCCGGTGGGACACCGGTGAGGTACCTTGTATCACTCGGTTTGTTTCTCCTGCCCGGTATCATCTATCTCATTCATGAACCTTACAGGTATAAGAGGGTGGTGGCCTTTCTTGACCCGTGGAAGGACCCCATGGGAAGCGGGTTTCAACTTGTTCAGTCCTTTATTGCCCTTGGAAGTGGGGGTCTTTTCGGTATGGGGATTGGTGAAAGCAGGCAGAAACTGAGTTTTCTGCCTGAGATAAATACAGATTTTATATTCTCTCTCCTTGGTGAGGAACTGGGGCTTGCAGGTGCATTTGTGGTGCTTGCGCTGTTTCTCCTCATCTTTCTAAGGGGAATGAGGATTGTAAGGACTTCGGCAGATTCATACTCACGGTATCTCTCACTGGGGTTTGTGCTGATGATAGTGTTTCAGGTCTTGATAAACATTATGGTGGTAACCGGGATGGTTCCTACAAAGGGTCTCCCACTTCCCTTTATAAGTTATGGGGGTTCATCGTTGCTTATGAACTTTGTTGCAGTAGGGATACTGTTAAGGATATCCAGGGGTGAGCCGGAATGCAGGGTGCAGACCGCCCCCGGCCGGTCTTACATTCGTAACAGGAGAAGGGTTGTTTTGAGAACAAGAGGGGTGTATAGATGAGGGTGATCATAACAGGTGGCGGCACCGGCGGGCATCTCTACCCGGGTATTGCCCTTGCAGAGGAATTGAAGAGAAGAGACCCCTCGATGGAGATAATCTTTGTGGGTAATGAGCGGGGTATAGAGGGTAAGGTAATCCCACGTGAGGGCTATCCCATACGGTTTATACCATCGGCAGGTTTTGTGGGCAAGGGGCTTATGGGAAAGATGCTATCGGTACTGAGACTCATCTCCGGACTGAGGGCAAGTTACAACCTGTTGGGTGAACTTTTGCCGGATCTGGTGGTGGGAACAGGTGGGTATGTTTCGCTTGCTCCCGTGATAGCGGCAAAACTCCACTCCTTGCCGATTATGATTCTGGAGCAGAACTCCGTTCCCGGTAGAACAAACAGACTCCTTGGACATATCTCCGATGCAATCTGTATAACCTATCAGGAGAGCATGGCAAGGTTTCCAAGAAACAAGGTGTATCTTACCGGTAATCCGGTGAGGGAGAGGATTTTGCGTGGAAGCCGTAGTTCTGCACTCAGGCTGTTCGGCCTCAGAGAGGGGCTCTTTACAATCTTCATTTTCGGTGGGAGTTCAGGGGCAAGGTCTATCAATGCCGCCATGGTAAATGCGCTTCAGCACCTTCTGGATTTTAAAGGGGAGATACAGTTTCTTCACCAGACCGGTGAGAGGGATTTCGAGTTTGTGCGTGACTCTTACAGAACCTATGGTTATGAGGGCACTGTAACCCCTTATATATACCAGATGCCAGAGGCTTATGCCGTCTCTGACCTTGTTGTCTCAAGGGCCGGGGCAACAACGATAGCAGAGATATGTGCCACCGGAAAGGCTGCCATACTCATACCCTATCCCTATGCGGCCGCAAACCATCAGGAGATAAATGCAAGGAGGCTTTCGGAACTGGGGGCATCGGTAATGATCAAGGATGGGGAACTCACAGGAGAGAGGCTGGCAGATGAGATTATCAAACTTTATAAAGACCCTGATCTCAGAAAGGGCATGAGAAAGCGTGCCATGGGATTCGGAAAGCCCGATGCGGTAAGGAAGATAGCGGATATTGCGATGAGCCTCGTCCATGAGCGCTTACAAAGGCAGAGAGTAAAGGGTACAAAAAGGGAGGCAACTGTTGTTTGAGAGATACAGGATAATTCACTTTGTAGGGATAGGCGGAATTGGTATGAGTGGTATAGCGGAGGTGCTGAGAAACCTGGGCTACGAGGTGACAGGCTCTGACCTGAGGGAGTCTGCCACCACCGAGAGGTTAAGGAGGATTGGTGTAAAGGTCTACATAGGACACGACCCCAACAATGTTGACTCTGCCCATGTGGTGGTCACCTCCTCTGCCGTGAAGGATGACAACCCCGAGGTTATAGAGGCACGGAGGAGATCCATCCCTGTTATTCCCAGGGCAGAGATGCTTGCAGAACTGGGGAGGCTTAAGTACAGTGTGCTCATAGCAGGTTCACACGGGAAGACCACAACCACATCGCTTGTAGGGCATATACTTGCCCATACGGGTATGGATCCTACCGTGGTGATAGGAGGTATACTCAAGTCCACCGGATCGAATGCAAGGCTTGGCCAGGGTGAGTTCCTGGTTGCAGAGGCCGATGAAAGCGATGGCTCTTTCTTGAAACTTTCTCCAACCATTGCACTTGCAACCAATATAGACCGAGAGCATATGGATTACTTTAAGGATATGGAGACCCTTGCCGGTGCCTTCCGTTCTTTTCTTGAGAAGGTGCCGTTTTACGGTGCATCCATCGTCTGTAACGATGATCCCATACTGAGGGAGATGGGAGGTTCACTGAGAAGACCTTCTCTAAGTTATGGGCTTACAGGGGATGCGGACATCACCGCAGTTGAGGTGAGGCCTGAAGAAGGGGGTGTATCCTTCCTGCTCTACATTGATGGTGAGCCTCTCGGTAGATTCCTGATCCCCCTGATCGGCAGACATAATGTGCTTAACACACTTGGTGCCATAGGTGTTGCAAGGGAACTCCGCATTGATATGGAAGACGTGAGGATAGCGCTTCAGGAGTTTCCAGGCATACAGAGGCGGTTTGAGTTTAAGGGGGAGAGGATGGGTGTGAGGGTGTATGACGATTACGGCCACCACCCCACAGAGATAAAGGCACTTCTCAGTGCTGTGAGAGAAAATCTTTCAGGCAGGATAGTGGTGATCTTTCAGCCGCACCGGTATACCAGAACGCGGGATCTCTTTTATGAGTTTTTAGAGGCATTTGATGAGGCGGATCTGCTTTATCTGATGGATATATACCCGGCAGGAGAAAGCCCCATCCCCGGGGTAAGCACATCCAACCTGAACGATGCCCTGCATGAAAGGGGTATAAATTCGGTGTATATAAGTGACAGAGGAACCCTTGTAGAGTCTGTTACCGGTGGGTTAAGAGAGGGAGATATCCTGATAACCCTTGGCGCAGGTGATGTATGGAAGATAGGAGAGGAGATCGTAGGCAGTAATGGAGATAAATAAGAAAGAGTTAGAGGAACTTCTTGAGAGGTTTTTCAGAGGAGAGATGGTTGAGTCTCCCCTATTAAAAGATATGACCTCTCTTGGTATCGGTGGAGTTGCGCCGCTTCTTTTTTATCCTGAAGACCCGCTTAGCCTTAGAAACCTTTTGCAGATACTCCTGGAAAGGGAGATCCCCTACCGGGTGATAGGTGGTGGAACTAATATACTTGCCGCTGATGATGGCGTTGATGAGGTTTTGATTTCGCTGAAGAACTTCAAGAAAATTGAAATAACCGAAGAAAGAAAGTCCGATGTAACAGTCTTTGTTGAAACAGGAGCCACACTGCAAGGGCTGGTTGAGTTTTCAAGGAAGAAGGGGCTTTCCGGGCTTGAGATGCTTTCCGGGATTCCGGGAACTGTGGGTGGTGCTGCAATAGGTAATGCCGGTGCCTATGGTGGCTCCTTTATGGAGAATGTTAAGAGGGTTACCGGAATACGGAGAGGCGAGATGTGGGTTGAATCAATTGAGTCCATAGATTACGGTTACAGGTATGGTGGAATACCGGAAGATGCAGTCCTTTTGAGTGTACACCTTGAATTAGGGGTAGATAAAGTTGAAGAGGTGGAAAAGAGAATTCTTAAATGGAGAGAGCAAAAGAAGAGCACCCAACCCATTGGTATGAGGACTGCAGGCTGTGTTTTTAAGAATCCCGAAGAGGGTGTGTCTGCAGGGATGCTGATTGACAGGGCTGGCTGTAAGGGGATGAAAAAAGGCGGGGTGATGGTTAGCGAAAAACACGCAAACTTCTTCGTAAACACAGGCGAGGGGACTGCGTCGGAGTTTCTCGACCTTATGCACGAGGTGAGGCGGAGGGTGGAAACCCACTCCGGATACCGTCTTGTTCCGGAGATAAAACTACTTGGATTTTCTGAGGAGGTGCTTGGTGAGTGGTCGTGAAAAACTCATCGGTAAGAGGATAGCCGTTGTTGCTGGAGGTTGCTCTGCAGAGAGGGATGTCTCGCTGAAGAGCGGAACCGCTGTTTTTGAGGCACTCAAGAAAAGGGGTTATGATACACACTTTATAGATGCAGATGAAAACGTTTGTGCAGGTATTAAAGAACTTGCCCCCCATGTAGCCTTTTTAGTCCTGCACGGTGGATGGGGTGAAAACGGCGCAATACAGGGGATGCTTGAGGTGATGGGGATACCATACACAGGCTCAGGGGTGCTTGCCTCCGCACTTGCAATGGACAAGATCGCCACAAAAAGGATGTTTGAGATGAACGGACTTTTAGTGCCTGAATACAGGGTGTTTGAAACCTATAATGATGAGGTAATTAACGATATAGTTTCTTTCTCAAACCCTCCCTGGGTGGTGAAACCATCAAGGGAGGGTTCAAGCATTGGGGTGAGCATTCTGGATTCTGCAGAAGAACTTGAAGGAGCGCTCAAAGAGGCATTTGGTTATGACGGCCCTGTGATCGTTGAAAGGTATGTACAGGGCAAGGAGATACAGATAGGTATTCTTGCAGACAGGGTGCTTGGGGGTGTTGAGGTAAGACCAAAAAAGAGGTTTTATGACTACGAGGCAAAATATACAAAGGGTATGACCGAGTATATCCTCCCGCCCGAGATTGACGCCTCTGATTACCAACGGGCAGGAGAGGTGGCGTTAAAGGCGCATAAGAGCCTTGGGTGTTCGGGTGCCACACGGGTCGATCTGATACTTACAGAGACCCATGACATCTATACACTTGAGGTAAACACCATTCCCGGGATGACCGAAACATCGCTTCTGCCGAAGATAGCAGCGCTTTCCGGCTATGGCTTTATTGAACTCCTTGAGGAGATTCTTCTTGATGCCCTGGAGAAAGGAAATGGCAAAGAGGGTTAAAAACACAAGAAAGAAAAGGACAAACAGGATGCTTCCCCTTCTGAAAGGGATCGGGGGGTGGCTTGTGAGGTCAAGGATCGTGAGGGGAGCCCTGATAATTGTAGTTTCCCTGACGGTTCTCAGGGGAGCATACATCCTGCTTGACAGGGCGTTCAGCCTTGAGGAGGTGGTTATAAAGGGCAACCGGTATGTGACGGATGGTGAGGTTGTCCGGCTTATGGGAATAAAAAGGGGGGCAGGTCTTCTCAGCCTCGATATTGGAAGGGTTAAGGGGAGGCTTATGCTTTCTCCATGGATAGAGGAGGCTGCCATCAGAAAGGAACTTCCTCATAAACTGGAGGTAAGCCTTATTGAAAACGAGCCGGTGGCAATACTGAAAAGGAAAGGCAGGCTGCATCTGATAAACAAAGAGGGAACCCCGCTTGAGAGGCTGAAGGAGACGGTATCCTTTCTGCCTGTTATATCCCTCGAATCAAACCGAAAGGGGACACTCAAAGAGGCAATAAGGCTTGCCCGTGTTATCAGGGCGGGAAGGTACTTTGAGAATAAGGATATAGAGATAGTAGCCCGGAGCCCGGAGGAGATAACCCTGTATTTAGATTCTCTACCTGTGAAGATAGGGAAGGGTGATTATGAAAAAAAATTGTCAAGACTCGTTTCACTTGACGAAAGGCTTTTAAGGAGCAAGATACCGGTGCAGTATATTGACCTGAGATTTGCCAAGCGGGTCGTGGTAAGGCCAAAGAAGGGAGAGCATGAGAGCAGGTGAGATAATAGTTGGTCTTGATGTGGGAACCACAAAGGTATGTACCCTCGTTGCCGAGACCACTGAACGAGGGCTCAACCTCCTTGGGATTGGCTCATCTGAATCAAAGGGGTTGAGAAAGGGTATTGTGGTGGATATTGAATCAACAGTGGACTCCATAAGAGACTCCTTGAGAGAGGCAGAAAAACTCTCCGGCGTTAAAATAAGCAGTGCCTTTGTGGGGATTGCAGGGGGGCATATCAAGAGTTTTTCAAGTTACGGCGCGGTGGGTATAAGGGATGGAGAGGTTACGGATGAGGATATAGAGAAGGCACTGGAGGCCGCAAAGGCGGTGTATGTTCCGCTTGATAGAGAGGTGCTTCATGTGATCCCTCAGGAGTATATCGTGGACGGGGAGGATGGGATCATGAACCCTGTGGGGATGTCTGGGGTGAGGCTGGAGTCAAGAGTTCAGATAGTGACCGGTTCGGTTTCGGCTGTACAAAACCTCCTGCGGTGCTGTGAAAAGGCGGGTGTGCAGGTAAGCGATATTGTGCTTGAGCCCCTTGCCTCTTCAATAGCAACATTGAGTGAAGATGAAAAAAAGGAGGGTACTGTGCTCATCGACATTGGTGGTGGTACTACTGATATTGCGCTTTATAAGCGTGGTGTGCTTTTACATACAGCGGTAATTGCGATTGGTGGAAATCACATTACGAACGATATTGCCATAGGGTTAAGACTGCCGGTGCATGAGGCCGAAAGGGTAAAGATGAAATACGGCACCGTTTTGCAGAGGTCTGAGGGTGATGATATGGCACGTGTTATGGTTGCCGGAAGGGATGAAAAACTCATCCCCAGGAGTTATATAACTGAGATTATATACCCTCGCTGTGAGGAACTCCTCGGTATAATCCGGACGGAACTTGAGGACTCCGGTGCTTATGACCAGGTGTCCTATGGTGTGGTTCTCACAGGTGGGGCATCCCAACTTGAGGGGCTTACCACACTGGGAGAGGCCATGCTTGGAATGCCTGTAAGGATAGGTCTTCCAGGAGGGTTTGATGGGCCGCCCGGGCTTGCCACCGATCCCCGTTATGCCACAGGAGTGGGACTTTTGCTCTACGGTATGGAGAGAAGTATGGAAGGTGGGATTTCGGCAGAGGTCTTCACCTCCATATTGTCAAAAATGAAGGAATGGGTGAAGGGATTTTTAAGGAGGAAGACCCTTAAGGGTCTGATATTTCAGGAAGGAGGTCTGCATGAATTTCGACATTGAGGAGGTAAGAACGCAGAACGCAAAGATCAGGGTTGTAGGTGTAGGGGGCGCCGGTGGAAATGCGGTTAACAACATGATAGGTGCAAACCTTACCGGTGTTGATTTTGTAGTGGTAAATACCGACCAGCAGGATCTTGAGGTCTCGCTTGCCACCAGAAAGATCCAGATCGGTGCGGAGTTGACAAAGGGGCTTGGTGCAGGTGCAAATCCGGAGATAGGGAGAGAGGCGGCGCTTGCCGACCGTGATACCATTGCAGAACACCTTGACGGTTCTGATATGGTCTTTGTTACTGCCGGGATGGGTGGAGGCACCGGAACGGGGGCTGCACCGGTCATAGCATCAGTGAGCAAGGAACTCGGTGCGCTCACTGTCGGCATAGTTACGAAGCCCTTTTATTTTGAGGGTAAAAAGAGAAAAACGAATGCGGAGGAGGGGATAAGGGAACTTAAACAGTTTGTGGATGCAATAATAGTAATACCAAACGATCGTATCCCCCTGGTGGTTGAAAAAGGCACCCCCATGCTCAAGTCCTTTGCGGTGGCAAACGATGTGCTCCGACATGCTGTTCAGGGTATATCCGATCTGATCCTCACGCCCGGACTTATCAACCTTGATTTTGCCGATGTGAAGGCGGTTATGGAAAACTCCGGTAGGGCTGTGATGGGTATCGGGATAGGTTCAGGTCAGGATGGTGCGGTGGTGGCAGCAAAGAAGGCTATAGCAAACCCACTCCTTGAGGACTCCTCTATAGATGGTGCACGTGGTGTCCTTATAAACGTCACCGGCGGAATAGATCTTTCGTTAAATGACATCCAGGAGGCAACGGCAATAATATATGAGTCTGCCCATGAGGATGCCAACATCATCTTCGGTTCTGTGGTTGATCCCGACAAGACTGATGAGGTGAAGATCACCGTAATCGCAACCGGCTTTGAACCAAGAAAGGAAAAGCCGGTACCCCAGGATGTGAAGCCGTGGAGGTCAACACGGCCAAGGGCTTATGCCTCCACACCGGTGTCTCGTGAAAGGGTGGCATTGAAGGGTGCTGATAGAATACTTGCAAAGAGCCTTGATGATACGAAAACCCAGCCCCTACCCACAGAACTTGTCTCATACGATGATCCTTACGATATGCCCTCTTTTATGAGAAGACAGGAGGGCAAGGAGTAGTAAGTTTTTTATGCAGGCTTCCTGACAACCTCCCCTGAGAGCGGGCATCCATACTCCCCCTTGGGATGCCCGCCCTTCCTTTCCTCGCTACGGGTTGTACCTTTCTGAAAATGGATCGTATTTGACAAAAGTCGGGCGGTTTTGATATAAAATATATCTGGCTTCCCCGGTAGCTCAGCAGGCAGAGCGGGTGGCTGTTAACCACTAGGTCGGCGGTTCGAGCCCGTCCCGGGGAGCCAT
>CAYMML010000014.1:0-24287 GCA_964391515.1 uncultured Thermodesulfovibrio sp.
ATTAAACCCCTTTTCTTTGTAAAAATCATGATATGGGGAGGTATCTATGGTAAGGTATTGTTCTGTTGTTGTGCTTGTTTTATGTCTGTTTTTTCTCAATCCATCATCCTCGGAGGGGGCAACGATTGTGGTTGATTCCAATGCACAGAGTCCCGGTGGAAGTGGAGACTGTACACTTGGCGAGGCCATTCAGGCGGCAAATACCGATTCAGCCATTGACGGTTGTTCTGCCGGTTCCGGCGCTGATATTATCACACTTCCCGCCGGGACATACACGCTCCTTACGCTGGATAACACAGCCCAGGGTGATAACGGACTTCCATCTATAACCTCTGAGATAACAATTAACGGTGCCGGAAGCGCAAGCACGACCATTACCCGGAGCGGAAGCCAGTTCAGGCTTCTACGTATCTCAAACACAGGTAGCCTTACACTTAATGATGTTACATTGAGTAATGGACATGCCACTACTAACTTTATAGGTGGATGTATCCTGAATTATGGCACACTGACAATGAATAACAGCACCGTTTCAGGTTGCACTGGTGCATCCGGCGGTGGGATTGCCAACGCCTTGGGGACGCTTAATATTACCAACTCCCTGATTACCGGTAACACAGCAGACACCGATACCGGTGGTGGGATTTATAATACAGGGGGCACCGTCACAATCAACGGAAGCACCATATCATCAAACCAGTCAACTAACGGTAATAATGCAGGCGGAGGCGGTATTTTCAGCATTTCAAACGGCACACTCAATATTTATGACAGCACAATTTCTGACAATACAAGTGCCAACGCAGGAGGTGGTATATACCAGCTGGCTGCCACAATGAATATTTACCGGAGTACACTGTCAGGTAATAAAGCAACGGCGGGCGGGGGCGGGATTATAAGCCTTGCCATTGATGGTATAGCCATCCTGGTTCTTCAGAACTCTACCATATCCGGTAATACCTCATCATCTGGTGGCGGAGTAGCTTTCTTAAACACTGATACTACCATTACAAACTGCACCATAACCGGTAACGATGCAAATACCGGAGGCGGGATAGCAATTAACGGGCAGGTGGATATAGAAAACAGCATTATTGCAAACAACACCGCCACCTCCCAGGGGCCGGACTGCGCCGGCACGATCACCACAATGAACTATTCACTGATAGAGGATACCGGTTTTTGCACCCTCCCTTCAGGTACGGGGAACATTACAGGGACAGACCCTGTCCTTGGCCCACTTCAGGATAACGGTGGCCCTACCTTTACACATGAACTGCTTGCCGGGAGCCCCGCAATTGACAGTGCCAACAACCAGGTAATGCCACCAACCGACCAGAGGGGGATAACACGCCCACAGGACGGTGATGGAGACGGGACTGCAATCATGGACATGGGAGCATTTGAACTTGAAGCAGCCCAGACAACCCCGAAAGCGGTACCCACTCTTAACCTCTGGGGTATGCTGGTATTTGTGCTCCTTGCAGGAATAGGTGCCTTCCTGGTGATAAAAAAGAAAAAGGCGGACCTTATAGCAGGTTGATTCAGCCTTTAAAAACAAGATATAAACAGTGATGGGGAGCGCCATGAGTTACCTCTGGTGCTCTCTTTTTTCATGCAGTGTCCAGTCAATCCGGATTTTAACATTATTTGAGATAATCTGCTGACTGAGAAAACTCCTATCGAGATGTCCGGGGAAGTGCTTCGGCACCCTAACTGTATAATATAAAGGATTTATGGTTCTGAACCCTGCCGGAGAGAAAAACACTTTACACTCTCATGCGCCATTTCTGAATAGTTATCGAAAAAACTCGCCATTATTTTGTCACCAACTCGTCAACTCACCACCCTGAGAATATAGTCATTTTATTGACGCAATCAGATAACCTCTTATAAATAAAGAATAATATCTTCAGGCATGCTCTTTGCTCAATCGTTGTTGACCCCGAAGCGGTGGGGTGCAAGAAAGACCGACTTAGGAGGAGAGAGATGGCGGAAGAAAAGGAAGAAACCCAGCAGGAAGAAGGTGCCGCCGAAGAGGCACCAAAGAAAAAGGGTAAGTCCAAGATGCTCATAATCATCGTGCTTGCCCTTGTGATCCTGGGTGGAGGTGGTGCCTTTGCCTACCTGAAGTTTTTCAGCCACCCAAAGGAGGCAGAGGCAAAGAAGGAAGAGGAGGTGGTAAAGGAGGAGCAACCGGTTCTCTTTGACCTCGATCCCTTTGTTGTAAACCTGACGGACAGGGGCAGATTTCTGAAGGTAACGATGAAATTAGAACTGGTGGATCAGAAGTACCAGCCCCTTGCGGAGGAGAAGGTTCCACACATCCGGGATGCCGTAATCACACTCATAAGCAGCAAGACCGCTGAGAGTATCTCCACGCCGGAGGGCAAGTTCCAGTTGAAGGATGAACTGTTGATGAGGGCAAACGCATCCATCGGGAAGGATGTGTTCAAGAATATCTACTTCACCGAGTTTGTGATGCAATGAACGATATTCTTTCACAGGATGAAGTTGATGCCCTGATGAAGGGCATGGAAGAAGGGGAGATAGACACCGAACCAAAGGTCGCCCCTTCAGAGGTGCAGCCCTACGACCTGACCAGCCAGGACAAGGTCATCAGGGGCAGGATGCCCGGGCTTGAGAACATCAACGACAGGTTCTCGAGGCTCCTAAGGGTATCCTACTCAAACTACATCGGCAAGTTTATAGACATCACCCCCCAGGGTGTGGTGCTGATGAAATTTGGTGACTTTATGAGAAACATCCCCCTGCCCTCGAGTATAAACATGTTCAGGCTGAAGCCGCTGAAGGGCTATGCCCTTCTGGTGCTTGAGGCGCCACTGGTGTTTGCCTTTGTGGAGTATTTCTTTGGTGGTAACGGTTCAGGTTCCATAAAGACAGAGGGCAGGAACTTTACCGCCGTTGAGCAGAGGCTGATCAACAAACTCCTTGAGATAACCCTCAAGGATGTTCAGAACTCATGGGCAACGGTTATTGATGTTACCACAGAGTTTACCGGTTCAGAGACAAACCCGCAGTTTGTAAATATCCTCTCCCCTATGGATGTGATTATAAAGGTGGAGTTCCATATTGATATAGAGGACTTTACCGGAAAGATGCACCTTGGTATCCCATATTCACTTATAGAGCCTGTGAAGGAGAAACTACATACCGGTATCACCGGCGACAGCGGCACGAGCGACAACCGGTGGACCGGCCAGATCACAAACCTCCTTCTCTCCTCTGAGGTGGACCTTACCGTTGAAATTGACCGGATAGAACTCACCGTGGAGGAGTTGATGAACCTGAAAAATGGGGATGTGATAATCCTTGGCAAGGCTGCCGGTGATGAACTGCTGATGAAGGTTGATGGGGTGCCAAAGTTTTACTGTCTTGCAGGCACGCACAGGGGAAGTCAGGCGGTGAAGATAACAAGGCCTGTCCAGCCCATTAAGAACATAAGCGATGAAAGGAGTAATTAACATGGCCGAAATTGCAGAAAAAGAAAAGACCCAGGCAGAACAGCCGGAAAACGGTCAGCCCTTTGACGAACTCCAAACGGGTGATGGTGAGGTCGGTAAGGCAAGGGATATAGAGTTCCTCCTTGACATCCCCCTTGAGGTCACCGTTGAACTTGGCAGAACAAGGATGCTCATCCAGGAACTGCTCCAGTTGGGGCAGGGCTCTGTTGTGGAACTGGACAAACTTGCCGGTGAACCGATGGAGATACTGGTAAACAACAAGTTGATAGCAAGGGGTGAGGTTGTGGTGGTTAACGAGAAGTTTGGCGTAAGGCTCACGGATATCATCAGCCCAATGGAAAGGATCAAGCAACTGAGATGACCGGTGAGTTTTTGAAAATAGGGCTTGCGCTTGCGGGTGTGATAGGGCTTATCCTGGCAGGGGCAAAGTTTGCCCAGTCTAAAACCGCCGCCTCGCCCGGTCTTCTGAAGACACTGGGTTATCTCAGCATGGGCCCGAGAAAGGGTATAGCAATTGTGAAGGCAGGCAGAGAGGTGATGCTGATTGCTGTCACACCAACGGATCTGAAACTCCTGAAGACCGTGCCCGAAGATGCCTTTGATCAGGCAGAACTGAAAAAGATAAGAGAGAACATTGACCATCTAAAGGGGTTAAAGGCAACGCTCCTCAAGGGCAGAGGGTAGGTTGATGAGCAAGGAAGCAGATAAAAGGAAAATTAAAAGAGGCATCATTTGTGCGGGGTTTCTGACCCTTTTGCTGATTCCCTCGGTCTCGTTGGGGTTTGATCTCAACGAGATAGACAGCCCGCTGATGGATCTGTTCATTATACTCACCCTTCTTACATTTATCCCCGCCATCCTGGTGATGTTTACATCTTTTACGAGGATTGTGGTGGTTCTCGGGTTTATGCGGCAGGCTATAGGGGGGCAGCAGATCCCACCGAACCCGGTTGTGATCGGTCTTTCACTGTTTCTCACATTTTTCGTAATGTCTCCGGTGATAGACAGGGTTCAAAACGATGCCGTTACACCGTATCTGGATAAAAAGATAAACCTTGGGGAGGCACTGAAAAAGGCAGAGCCGCCGTTGAGGGAGTTTATGTTAAAGCAGACCAGGCAGAAGGATCTGAAACTATTTCTCTCAATCACCAAGACAAACAAGGTGAAATCCCCTGAGGATATCCCGTTCAGGGCGCTTGTGCCGGCCTTCGCCATAAGCGAGTTAAGGACGGCCTTTGAGATAGGGTTTATGATCTATCTGCCATTTTTGATAATCGACATGGTTGTATCAAGCGTGCTGCTTTCACTGGGTATGATGATGCTTCCGCCTGTTATCATTTCACTTCCATTCAAACTACTGCTCTTCGTGCTCGTTGATGGATGGAACCTTACAATCGGCTCTCTTGTGAGGAGTTTCGGATGACGGTGGAGTTTATAAAAGACCTGGCCTCGGAGGTGTTCAAGACCGTCCTGCTTGCCTCAGGGCCGGTGCTCCTTGTGAGCCTCCTTGTGGGGCTGGTTATAAGTTTTTTCCAGGCGGTTACTCAACTACAGGAGTTTACCCTGACATTTGTGCCGAAGGTGATTGCGGTGTTTGTGTGCCTGCTGTTTTTCCTGCCCTGGATTGCAAATGTTCTCATAGACTTTACAACAAGGCTGATAAACAACATACCCATTTATATAAGGTGAGGATATGAAGGTAGATTTCATAGGTACAGACGAACTGATAACCTTCCTGGTGGTTCTCCTCAGGCTCAGTATGATAATGGTGCTTCTGCCTGTGTTCGGGAGCAAGATGCTTCCACCACTTTTCAAGGTCGGGCTCATAATTGCCCTTTCACTCTCACTGACACCTGTGGTGCAGATAACCTATTCTGATACCGGGCCGGTAATTACACTGATAAGGGAGGTGGTGTTTTCTTCCGTGCTCGCCTTTACCGTAAGGTTTATCTTCTACGCAATCGACACTGCCGGGCAGGTTATAAGCACGGCTACCGGGCTTGCCATGGCAAATGTCTTCAATCCTGAACTGGGGCAGTCCACCGAGATAGCAAGGATATATGGAATAGTTGCCATACTGCTCTTTCTTGCAATGAACGGACACCATTATTTTATCTATGCCTTTATTAAGAGTTTCGAGTATGTCCCCTTCGGTGGGGCAGGGTTATCGGGGCTGATAAAAGAGGCAATCAGGATGAGCGGAAGGGTTTTTACCATCTCTGTTCAGATTGCAGCCCCCTTTATAACGGTGGTTATGGTGGTAAACATACTCCTTGGGATTGTATCCAAACTCATACCCCAGTTCAATGTGTTCTTCGTCGGGTATCCGGTCTATCTCTCACTGGGGTTTCTACTTCTCATGCTCCTTATCCCTGTGCTGATTTATCTGCTCAGTGGGTATTTTTCAGACATACAGGGAGACCTTAACAGGGTGATACTGGTAGGGTCTAAAGGGTAGGAAGGAAAGATGGCTGAAGAACAGGAAAAAACCGAACAAGCGACGCCACGAAAGAGGCAGAAGGCACGTGAGGAAGGCAATGTTGCACGGAGCAGGGAACTGAGTTCCATGTTCTCCATGGGCGGATTCCTTATCATTGCCACCCTTATGGGTTCAACAACTGCAAGGATGCTGCTTGAGACCACAGAAAAGGGGTTTCGTATTACGCCCGGCGTTTCCCCTCTTGAAAGGCTAACCATGATGATGACTGATGGCATGAAGGTTCTTATCCCTATATTCGGGCTCTCTCTGTTCCTTGGTATATTTGGTAGTGTGATACAGGGTGGGGTGGTCTTTAAGCCGATGAAACTCGACCTTGAGAGGTTCAACCCCATCGAGGGGGTTAAACGGATATTTTCCCGTTATGCGGTGCTTGACTTCTTAAAAGGGCTGATAAAGTTTGTTGCAGGTGCATTGCTGCTCTATTACATAGTAAGGAAACTCTTGCCCCTCCTCCCCCAACTTATGATGACGGAGCCCCGCTCTGGAGGTAAGGAGATGCTTTCCTACATCCTTTATACCTTCAGGCTGGGGTTCCTCACCTTCTTTGTCATCTCCGTAATCGATTACATAAACGAGCGGTGGAAGTACGAGAGGCAACTCAGGATGACGAAAGAGGAGATTAAGGAGGAGTTTAAAGATACGGAAGGTGACCCACAGATCAAAGGGCGGATGAAGGCGGTTCAGCGTGAGATGGCAAGGAGACGGATGCTGCAGGAGGTGCCGAAGGCAACGGTGGTTATTACAAATCCCACTCATTATGCGGTTGCCCTCAAGTATAAACAGGGTGAGGAGAATGCCCCGAGGGTGGTTGCAAAGGGTGTGGACTTTATGGCCATGAGGATCAGGGAGGCGGCAAGACATGCCGGTGTGCCCGTGGTGGAGGATCGTCAACTTGCAAGAGCACTCTACCCCCTTGATATCGGTGCTGAGATACCAGAAAAACTCTACAGGGCGGTTGCAAAGATACTTGCCTATATCTACCGTCTTAGGGAGGCAACAGCATGAACCTCTTTAATATCATGAACAGGAGGAGTGACTTCATACTTGCCGTTTCGATGGTAGTGGTGCTCGGGGTGATGCTGCTTCCCGTGCCTCCATTTCTGCTTGACCTCCTGCTCTCTATATCCATCTCCATTTCGGTGGTGATACTCCTTACGGCGATCTACATAAAGAAGCCGCTTGATTTTTCGGTGTTTCCCTCACTGTTGCTCATGGTGACACTATACCGGCTTGCCCTCAACATAGCCACCACAAGGATCATCCTGTTAAGGGGGCATGAGGGTACGGCTGCAGCAGGAAGGGTGATCATGTCCTTTGGAAACTTCGTGGTTGGAGGAAACTATGCCGTGGGGTTTATCGTCTTCCTGATACTTGTAACCATAAACTTTGTGGTGATCACCAAGGGTGCCGGAAGGATTGCTGAGGTGGCAGCGAGGTTTACACTGGATGGGATGCCAGGGAAACAGATGTCCATTGATGCCGACCTGAACTCCGGGCTTATAGATGAGGAGGAGGCAAGAAGGCGGCGTGAGTTGATCTCACTGGAGGCGGACTTCTATGGTGCAATGGACGGCTCAAGCAAGTTTGTGCGGGGTGATGCCATTGCAGGGCTTGTGATTACCGGAATAAACATAATTGGCGGACTGCTGATAGGGATGCTCCAGAACAAGATGGGCATTGGTGAGGCTGCCAAGACCTATACCATCCTGACCATCGGTGATGGGCTTGTCTCGCAGATACCCGCCTTGCTTGTATCCACCTCGGCAGGCATAGTCGTAAGCCGTGCGGGCAGGGATACAGACCTTGGTGAGGAGGTAAAGAACCAGATATTTGTAAACCCCAAGGCACTCTCCACCGCATCGGGGATACTCTTTGTGCTTGCCCTTGTGCCCGGCCTTCCCCATATCCCCTTTGTTCTCATATCACTTGCAGCCGGCTCTATCGCCTATCTGATGACCCGGAAGAGGGTGGAAGAGGAGCAGGTGGTCACCGAACCGGAACCCTCGCCGGAGCCTTCCATAGAGAGTTTCCTTGAACTCGACCCGCTGACGCTTGAGATCGGGTATGGGCTTATACCCCTTGTGGAAGACCCGGGTGCAAGCATCCTTAAAAAGATAAAGGCCATGAGGAGGCAGATAGCCCAGGAGATGGGCTATGTGGTGCCCCCCATCCACATCAAGGACAACCTGAAGTTGAGGCCTCACGAGTATGCCTTTCTGGTAAAGGGTATGGAGGTTGCAAAGGCGGAGGTTATGCCGGGTAGATACCTTGCCATTGTGCCGGATGAGTCCGTGGAGAAGGTGGAGGGGCTTCCGTCCACTGACCCGGCATTCGGGCTTCCGGCAATCTGGGTTGACGAAAAGGAGATGGAGAGGGCACAGGTGCTCGGCTATACGGTGGTTGACCCTGCCACTGTGGTGGTGACCCACCTGACGGAATTGCTGAAGAAGCACGGCTGGGAGGTTCTTACAAGGGCTGAGGTGCAGCAGATTCTGGATAATGTGGCAAGGAATTACCCCAGGATAGTGGAGGAACTAATACCTACCATACTGCCACTTGGCACCGTTCAGCGGGTATTACAGAACCTGCTGAGAGAGAGGGTTCCTATCAAGGATATGATCACCATACTTGAGACACTCCTCGATCACGGACAGGCGGTGAAGGATCATGAGGTGCTTACCGAGTTTGTACGGCAGGCGCTTTCAAGGGCGATAACAAAGCAGTATATGATGCCTGACGGTACGCTGCCTGTATATACAATAGATCCCCTCATTGAGAGAGAGATCATGCAGGCGGTTGACGAGGGGACAGGGCTCTCCCCCAGGGTCATCCAGAAACTGATGCAGGGGTTTGAGAAGACCATCGGGGCAGGAAAGAGCCGGGAGATACAGCCGATTTTGCTGTGTTCTCCGCAGACCAGGAGGCATTTGAGAAAGATAACTGAGAGGATAATGCCCGGGGTTACGGTGCTCTCAAGTGCCGAGATATCTCCGGAGGCAAAAATCTATTCCATCGGGATGGTGAGTTATGAGGATTAAGAAATTCTACGGAAGGAGTTTTAATGAGGCATTACAGTTGATCAAGAGGGAGTTCGGACCCGATGCGGTCATACTCTCCTCCGAAGAGATCGAGGACGGCAGGGTACAGGTGGTGGGTGCGATTGACGAAGACCTTACTAATGAGGCGGTACGGAAGAGAGAGACACCATCTGAAGGCGGTATCCAGAATCTCCTCATCCGTGAAATTGAGCGGCTCAGAGAGGCGCTTGATCAGATGCGGAAGACCGGCTTTGAGATGAGACTGCCGCCAAGGAGGAGAAAACTCCTCTCCCTTCTCCTCAAAAATGCGGTTAGAGAGGAGTTTGCCCTCAGACTCTGTGAGAAGGCCGATGATGTAGAGTCTCTCATCTCGAGCATTGCCCGGGAGATCCGTATAAAACAGCCCGGTGAAAGGCAGAAGGCCATCCTCCTCATGGGGCCTACCGGGGTGGGTAAGACCACAACCCTATCTAAACTTGCCGCACAGGAGATAAGGAGAGGGAAGACCACGGCGATAATCACGCTTGATACCCAGAGGATAGGGGCGGTTGAGCAGTTGAGGAGGTTTTCACAACTCCTTGGTATCCCCTTTGAGGCGGTTCACCGGGTGGATGACCTGAAGGTGGTGTATGAGAGGTTCAGCAATAAAGACCGTATCTTTATTGACACCTCCGGCCGAAACCCCCGCAAGGCCGGTCATGTGGAGGCTCTGAGAAGGGTGGTAAACTCAGGCATCCCCCTGGAGGTGCATCTCATTGTGAGTGCCAGTTCTGATGATGCCTTTCTCTCAGAGTGTTATACCCGGTACCGTGATGTCCCCATAGACTGTATAGGGTTTACTAAACTGGATGAGTCGGTAAGAAGGGGTGTGATGTATAACCAGATACTGCTCTATCAGAAACCCGTTGCATATCTGACCAACGGGCAGAGGATACCAGGAGACATAATCTTTCCAGACAGCAAGACACTCGCCATGATGGTGCTTGGTGCAGAGGATACCGATACGGTAGATCTGTCACTCAGGAATGAGAAACACGGAAACTCCCATTTGCGAGGTATGATATGATGGCAGAAAAAGGTTATCAGAAGACGATCCAGACCATAGCGATATCAAGCGGTAAAGGTGGGGTGGGCAAGACAAACGTGGTTGCAAACCTGGCAATTTCCCTCCAGCGCAGGGGCAAGAGGGTGATGGTGTTTGATGCCGACCTCGGGCTTAGCAACATCGATGTCCTCCTGGGGCTTGCCCCAAGATACAATATCCAGCACCTCTTGAGGGGTGAAAAGGGACTGGATGAGATAATAGTGGAGGGGCCGGAGGGGATACTCATCCTGCCTGCCTCTTCAGGGACGGAGGAGTTGACCAGGCTTGACGAGTTTCAGAAACTGAGGATACTTGATGAGTTCGAGCGGGTACCTCTTGATATTGACTACCTCCTTATAGATACCGGGGCGGGGATATCAAGCAATGTTACATTTTTCTGTATAGCGGCACAGGAGATAGTACTAATCATCACGCCAGAGCCCACCTCCCTTACGGATGCCTACGCCCTTATCAAGGTGCTTTACAGCAGATACCAGGAGCGGAACTTCAGGATACTGGTCAATTCTGCAAGGGGTGAAGGTGAGGCGCTTGAGTCATATATGAGGCTTCAGATGGTTGCGGAGAGGTTTCTCAATATTTCACTCGATTACATGGGCTTTATCCCCTCAGACAACGCACTCAGGAAGGCGGTCAGGTCGCAGGATGCGGTGGTTGTAAGGTTCCCGGAGAGCCCCTCTGCCACTGCGTTTGATGATCTTGCCACGAGGATAATTACAGACTCCATGAGGAAGACCCCCAAGGGGAGTATCCAGTTTTTCTTTGGTAACCTCTTTGGGTCTCTTGACGGGGAAGAGGCAGTAACGGAAGGTGCATGATGTTACAGGCTTATAAAACAGGGATAGATGAGGCAGAAAAAGAGAAGATCCTGAACGAACTTCTCCCCTTTATAAAGTACACCGCCTACCGGCTTGCATGGCGTCTGCCTCCACAACTTACGGTGGACGACCTGATAAGCGTTGGTGTAATAGGGCTTCTTGATGCCATTGAGAGGTACGACCCGTCAAAACAGGCAAACATAAAGACCTTTGCAGAATACAGGATAAGGGGTGCAATGCTCGATGAACTCAGGGCGGCAGACTGGACACCCAAACACCTTCAGAAGAAGATAAACACCATCAAGAACGCATACTCGGAACTACAGCAGAAACTGGGAAGGCAACCCACCGAGGAGGAGGTGGCAGATGAACTGGAGATAGAGATAGGTGAACTCCAGAGCCTCCTTGAGAAGGCGCACCGTTCCATATCCATAAGTTTGGATGAGATATCTTCCAGGGTGGATGACCGTGGTGACGGCAATTACGACATCCATGAGCACCTGAGGGACGATACCTCATTGAACCCGCTGGAACTCCTTGAACGGGAGGATGCGAAGGAGCATCTCAAAAGGGCGATAGAGGCACTCCCCGAGCGTGAGAAATTGATCCTGTCTCTCTACTACTGGGAGGAGTTGACATTCAAGGAGATCGGGGCCGTTTTGAATGTCTCTGAATCAAGGGTCTCCCAACTCCACAGCCAGGCCCTTCTCAGGCTCAAGGCGGAGATGGAAAAATCAAGGTAATCCCTCCTTAGTTGTTCTAAAGTTTTACCAGGTCTGGCCGATATAAAGATTATCAGAGTCTAAAGGCGAGATAACTGAGGAGGACTATGTGAACACTAAAAGGCTGAGGAGTCTCCTGAAAAAACTGGATTCCCAGAATCCTGCCGTCAGGAAAGAGGCGGCAGAGGCACTTTCTGAGGGTGATGAGAGGGCGGTTTATCCACTGGTAAAGAGGCTCCATGACCCTGTTGCGGGTGTTCAGGAGGCGGCGATGCAGTCTCTCATCAAGATTGGTGGTGAGGCCACCGCATATATGGTACTCCCCCTGCTAAGGGAAAACCCGGCAGTCAGAAATATGGCGCTGTTAATCCTGAAGGAGATATGTCCGGTTCATCTCCTTGGTGGGCTGCTTAAAGACCGGGACGATGATGTGAGAAAGTTTGCGGTAGATCTTATTGCAGACACAGGAGATCCCGAAGGGGTGAAATACCTTATGGAGGTGGTAAACGACCCTAACCCCAATGTGAGGGCAGCCTGTTATGCGGCGGCCGGAAGACTGGGGGCGGTGGAACTTACCGACCAACTCCTGAGGGCGCTTGATGATCAGGAATGGGTTGCCTTTTCTGCCATTGAGGCTCTTGGGAAGATAAGGGCGGAAAAGGCGGTTCCTGCCCTTATGGGTGCACTTAAGTCTGCAAGGAGCGATACCATAAAACTTGGTATTCTGGATGCCCTTGGTGCAATTGGTGAAAAAAGAGCGGCAGAGTTGTTGTATGGATGGGCAAAGGAAAAGGACGGGTTTGTCGGAGAAGCAGCGCTGAAAAACCTGATCCGCATAGGTCTTGATGAGGAGATGAAAGACCTGGAAGACAGGGTTGCAGAACTTCTTGATTCACCAGATCGTGTTGATCAGCAACTTGGTGTGAAGGGTATCAGGGAGTTGAGAGGTGTGCATAAGACGATGAGACTTCTTGACCTTGCCGGCTCACTTGAACAGGGGATACCAGAGGAGCAGGAACTGTATGAAGAGATCAGGAATACCGTCATTTCTTTCGGTTGTACAGATGACCTTGTAGATGCCATAGCATCTGAGGAGTTGAGATACAGGGGAAAGAGTCTGGCTATCGAGATCGCAGGTGAACTGAACTGCCGCAGGGCGGTGCCGGAACTCTTACGGATTATAGAGTCACCTTTAAGGGACCTGAGAAGGGCTGGTGTGAGGGCGATAGGTGAGATTGGGACGATTGACGACCCCTCCCCCCTGCTCAGGTCCGCCTCCGACCCTGATGGGCATGTAAGAGAGGCGGCGGTTATGGCTCTTGGTGGTTTGGGAGATAAAACTGTATTGGATGACCTCTTTGAGTTGCTCGAGGTCGAGGTATACCCCAATGTGAGAGAAAAGATCATGGGGGCACTGGTGAGACTGGATGAGGAAGAGGTAAGGAACAGGCTCAACCAACTTTCTCAGGAGGCACGCCTCTATCTTGCGGCACTTTGTGAAGAAGAGGAGACCGCCCTTCTTCTTACAGAAGACACTGAGCCCCCGGTCAGGGCTCAGGCGGCACTTACTCTTGGCAGGTTCGGTGGTAAAAGGGTGGAAAACAGGATAGTGGAACTATCTTCCGATACATCTCCTGAGGTGAGACGATCTGCCGTGAGGGCAATGCTGAAACTTGGTTGTTGTAAACCAGCCGTAATAAGTCTGCTTAATGATGAGGATGAGTGGGTGAGGTTTCATGCCATACAGGCACTTGCCGGCCTTAATGGTGAAGACCTTTCAAAACACCTGATAAAGGGGCTCCGGGATAATGCGGTCACAGTGGTGTTGAAGGCACTGGATATCCTTTCGGAGTTTCCTTCAAGGGAGGCGGTTCAGGCGGTAAGTGAACTTGAGATGCACCCCAGTGAGGCGGTCAGGAAGAGAGCCAGGGAGATACTGGGAAGATGATGAACAGGGTAGGTCTCACAGATGAGGAGTTCAGGGAGTTGAGGGATTTTATTTACGAAAACTCCGGTATCTACATCACCAATACCAAGAAGTACCTTGTAGAAAACCGCCTCCAGAGGAGGCTGAAGGAGAAAAAACTCGGCTCCTTCAGCGACTATGTGTATCTTATCAAGTATGCCGGAAACGGAACCGAACTCAGTGAGTTGATGAATGCCATCACAACCAATGAGACATACTTTTTCCGTGAACCCCAGCACTTCGACATTATCATCTCAAAGGTGCTTCCTGCCTTTATAGAACAGGGAAGGAAAAGGATAAGGATATGGTCAGCAGCATGTTCCACCGGGGAGGAGCCTTACACGATGGCCATCCTGTTGAGGGAAAAGAGGTTTCCCGGTGTGAGGTTTGAGATTTACGGCTCAGACATATGCAACAACGCACTTGAGAGTGCACGCAAAGGGGTTTATTCTTCCTACTCCGTGAGAAACCTCCCTCAGAATCTTCTGAAAAAATACTTCACCGAGGAAAAGGGTTTTTACCACCTAAATGACGAGATAAAGACCACAGTGAGGTTTATGAAGATAAATCTGGTAAGCAAAGAGGAGATGAAGGCTATCAGGAACATGGATATCATCCTTTGCAGGAATGTGCTTATCTATTTTGATGAAAAGGCGAAGAAGGTAGCGGTCTCGGGGCTTTACGACTCACTAACACCTGAGGGTGTTTTGATAGTCGGGGCATCAGAGACTCTTCACAATGTTACCAGGGCTTTCAAGCCGGAGGTTTACAACCGGACGGTGATTTACAGGAGGGCATGAGCAATGAGGATACTGATCGTGGATGATGACGGGATAACCAGAAAACTCCTTGGCCTCTACCTGAAAGGGAAGGGGTACGAGGTCTCTTATGCCGAAAACGGGCTTGATGCCCTGGAAAAACTGGGGCTTGAGGAGATAAACCTTGTGCTTACCGATCTCAATATGCCCTATATGGATGGAATCGAGTTGATAAGGAACATGAAACAGGAGCCCTCTTATGCGGGCATACCGGTTATGATGGTCACCACTGAGGACGATGATGAGGAGCGCTCGAAGGCAGCCCAGGCGGGTGCAGATGCCTATCTTGTTAAACCGGTCACTGCCGACGATATAAACAGGACGGTCAGAGAACTATTAAAGAAAATTATCTCACAGGGAGGTGAACTCCATGTTTGATCAGAACATGAAGATCCTGGTGGTGGACGATTTTTCCACGATGAGGAGGATCGTGAAAAACGTCCTGAAACAGATCGGCTATTCCAACATTGACGAGGCCGAGGACGGTGCAGATGCGCTGAACAAACTGAGGAGCCGGAGGTACGACTTCGTGGTTTCTGACTGGAACATGCCGAATATGGATGGACTTGAACTGTTAAAGCAGATCAGGGCAGATGAGAACCTGAAGTCAATACCGGTGATGATGGTGACGGCAGAGGCGGAAAAGGACAAGGTGATAACTGCGATAAAGGCCGGTGTGAACAATTACATTGTAAAGCCCTTCACGGCCGAGACGCTTAAACAGAAGATGGAGCAGATTTATGAGAGGTTAAACAAATAACAGGGTGGAGGACGGTTATGCCTGACGAGATGGATGAAATAATAGAGGATTTCATAGTAGAGACCGACGAGATACTTGAGTCTCTGGACGAGAAGTTTGTGGAACTCGAGAAGGACATGGGGAACCAGCCCCTGTTGAACGAGATATTCCGGAATGTGCACACCATAAAGGGAGCGGCCGGGTTTTTAGGGTTCAACCAGATGGTGGAACTCACACATGCCACCGAGAACGTCCTGAAGAAACTCAAGGAGGGGGAATTGCCCCTCACCTCTGAGATCATGGATGTGATACTTGAGTCTGTGGATTATATGAAGAAGATACTGAACCACATCCGCAAAAAGGATGGGGTGGAAGAGGAAATCTCTGGCGTGATTTCTAAACTCACCGAGATCGATCAGGGTAAGACCGGCCAGGATGAAAAGGCTGAAACAAAAAGGATTGGTGAGATCCTCACAGAAGAGGGAAAGGTCTCTCCAGACGATGTGGAGGAGGCTTTAAAGATACAGGAGGTCTGCAAGGAGTCTGTTGAGACTGAGGAGACCCCCCGGGTGGGTGAAATCCTGACGGCAACAGGTAAAACCACAGAGGATGCCGTTGAAGAGGCTCTGAAAAAGCAGAAAAAGGCCGAGGTGAAGTCTCAGAAGGTACATGTTGAGCAGACTATAAGGGTGGATGTGGAGAGGCTCGACGAGGTTCTGAACCTTGTGGGTGAACTCGTCCTTGGGCGTAACAGGCTTCTAAAGATAACCTCAAACCTGGAGACACGGTATCCCGAAGACCCCGAGATCGGGGCACTCAATGAGACAATGGCATTTTTGAATCTCATTACCACAGATCTTCAACTTGCTGTGATGAAGACCAGGATGCAGCCGGTCAAGAAGGTGTTTAACAAGTTCCCGAGGATGGTGAGAGACCTTGCAAGATCCAGAAGCAAGGATGTAGAACTCATAATCAGCGGTGAGGAGACGGAGGTTGACAAGTCTGTTATCGAAAACATAGCCGACCCGCTTGTCCACATTATAAGAAATGCCATAGACCACGGGATAGAAACGGTGGAGGAACGCCGCAGTATGGGCAAGCCCGAACAGGGCAGTATCCATCTCTCGGCGGCACAGGAAGGTAACAACATACTCATCCAGATAAAAGATGACGGAAGGGGTATAGACCACGACCTCATAAAGAAGAAGGCGGTGGATAAGGGACTTATTACACCGGGGCAGGCCGAAACGCTTTCAGAGCAGGATGCCCTCGAACTGCTGTTTATGCCCGGGTTCTCAACAGCCTCACAGGTAACGGACATCTCCGGAAGGGGAGTGGGCATGGATGTGGTAAAAACAAACATCGGCAAACTCAAGGGTAATATAGAGATTCAGACTGAAAAGGGAAGGGGGACTACATTTATCATCCGTTTACCACTTACGCTTGCAATAATCCAGACACTCATGGTGGAGGTAAAGAACGAGGTTTATGCTATACCTCTTTCCTCGGTTGTGGAGACGGTAAGGTTCAGGGCAGAGGAGATCAGGACGGTTAATCACCAGGAGGTGGTGCAACTCAGGGGTGAGGTGCTGCCTCTTGTAAGGCTCGGAGAGGTTCTTGGATACGGTGGCAGAAACGGTTCGCCCTCCTGCTATGTTGTTGTGGTTGATGAGGGGAAGAAAAAGTTCGGTATCATCGTTGATGGTCTCAGGGGACAGGAGGAGGTCGTTATTAAGCCGATAGAGGGTGAGTTGATCCGTGCAGAGGAGACGGAACTTATAGCAGGGGCAACTATAACGGGTGAGGGAAAGGTGGTTCTTATTATAGACCTTTCAATGCTTCTTGATGTGCTTGCAAAGGGAGCCCTGGCGAATGCGTGAAAACGGCAGGATAAGGGTACTTGTGGTGGACGATTCGGCATTTATGAGAAATGCCCTTACCAGGATGATTACCGCCGATCATGAGTTTCAGGTTGTGGGAACCGCAAGGGATGGCGTGGAGGCGGTAGACAAGGTGATGAGCCTGAAACCCGATATAGTGACACTTGATGTGGAGATGCCCAGGATGAACGGGCTTGAGGCACTGAGGTTGATAATGGACAAGCACCCCCTCCCGGTGGTGATGGTGAGTTCCCTTACCACCGAGGGGGCTGAGACCACGCTTGAGGCACTTGACCTGGGTGCTGTGGACTTCATACCCAAAAACCTCTCTGACATCTCAGGTGATATACTGAAGATAAGGGATGAACTCATCAGGAAACTGAAGATCATAGCAAGATTAAAACTCAAACCAAAAAGGAGGCGGAAAGAAGATCACGGAGGGGTCAAGGCAGGTGATATCAAATTTTCATCGGAGCGAAGGATTTCTGTTGTCGCCATAGGTAGTTCTACGGGGGGGCCTCGTGCACTCAAGGAGGTCTTTAGTATGCTTCCTTCCAACTTCCCGGTGCCGGTGTTAGTGGCTCAGCACATGCCAAAGAACTTCACAAAACCGTTTGCCGAGAGGCTTAACAGTGTCTCTGCGATTCAGGTAAAGGAGGCGGAGGAGGGTGAGCCTCTTGAGCCCGGCAAGGCACTAATTGCGCCGGGAGGAAGCCACCTTGGGCTTTTAAGGGAAAAGGCACTCAAGGTAAGGGCAAGGATTATACCTGACAACGGGGAGTATATTTATAAACCCTCTGTTGACCTGCTCATTAGAGAGGCAAACAGGGTTTACCCGGGCAGGGTTCTCGGTGTGATACTTACAGGTATGGGGCATGATGGGCTTGAGGGGATAAAGGAGATGAAACTTCAGGGAGGACGGACTATTGCAGAAAGCGAGGAGACCTGTGTGGTCTATGGGATGCCACGTTCAATAGTGGAGGCTGGCCTTGCAGACAAGGTGCTCCCGATAGACCAGATTGCCGGGGAAATAATTAATTCAGTTTAGCCATCCTACCCCTCCTCATTCCTCCCCCTTCAGGGCTGGTTCATTTACCCCCGATGAGCCAGCCCCCTTTTTTACAGGGATGTTTGGATTTCTCATCCCCGCACTTGCACTTCGTAAGTGCAAGTACAGGGCATAACTGTTCTACATCCTGAATGGGACGGGGGTGAATGTGAGGAAGAAGATTATCAGAGATACCCAGCCAACGAACCGTCTCTTTCCGTCAAGGGGTTCCTCCCAGTACAGGACGGGTGGATGTCTGAGGCCGAGCATGAGAAGCAGAAAGGCCCACACCGCCCAACCCTCCCATAAATAATCCCTGAGTGAAGCAAGGGGGGTGCCGTCGAAGTATCCGCTGTAGAGGTATAACCTCCCGATGCCTGCAAGCCCCAGAAGGGTGGCAAACAATATGGAGGTCTTCCTGTGTCTTCTTTCGCCAAGGAGGGCATAGGCGATGTGTCCACCGTCGAGTTGCCCTATGGGAAGGAGGTTCATGGATGTAACAAAGAACCCGATCCAGCCCGCAAAGGCAACAGGGCTCAAGAGGATGTCTTTCCCTTCTGGCGGCGTTCCGATGACAACTTTTGTAAGGAGCGAAAATAGCAGGGAATCACCAAGCATCAGTCCCACATCGGAGTTCTTGATCGTTATCACCTCTGAGCCGTTAAGGCCGATGATGGTGACAATTACCGCCACGATAAAACCGGCTATTGGGCCAGATGCCCCTATGTCTATCAGTGCCTTCCTTGTAATTATGGGGGACTTCATCTTTATAAAGGCTCCAAAGGTTCCGATGATTGAGGGTGCGGGTATGAAGTATGGGAGGGTTGCCTCTGTGTGGTGGTGGCGTGAGGCAAAAAAGTGTGATAACTCGTGTGCAAGCAGTATTGCGATGAGAGAAATGCAAAAGGGAATGCCCTCGACGATCCTCCAGGGTTCTGAAATGATGTTTACACCCTTCTGGAGTGCACCGGCTATCAGGGTTGAGACAACTGTAAGGGCAAAGAGGAGTATATGTATTCTGTATCTCCTTTTCATCTCAACTCACCGTAAAGGTCATACTCATCTGCGCCGGTTATTAACACATTATAAAAATCCCCACGCCTAAGGCCACTTCTATCTGTGTTTATTATTGTTAGCCCATCTATCTCCGGTGACTGCCCCTCGTGCCTTCCCACCGGAGAGTTGCCATCCGTTTCGTCAATAAGCACCCTGAGGGTTTTCCCGACATACTGAAGGTTTTTCTCAAGTCCGATCCTCTCCTGAAGGCTCATAAGTTCGTGGTATCTTTTCTCCTTTATCTCCCGGGGGACGGGGTCACCAAGTTCCCATGCTGCTGTCCCCTCCTCACAAGAGTATAGAAAACCTCCAAGGTGATCAAACCTTGCCGCCTCAACAAAATCAAGGAGTTTCTCAAACTCCCTCTCCCCCTCACCCGGGTAGCCAACGATAAATGTGGTTCTGAGTGTTACATCCGGGATGGATGCCCTTATTTTCTCGATGAGTTTGAGGAATTCCTCAGCACCTCCACCCCTCTTCATGGATTGAAGGATTTCTGGCGAAACATGCTGAAGGGGGATGTCGATATATTTGCATATCTTATCGTTTTTGCCGATACGGTCAATGAGTTCATCCTTCAGTGAGTAGGGAGAAAAATAGTGTATCCTTACACGGAAATCACCTTCAATGGAAGTGATATCATCAACCAGGTCACACAGGTCGTAGCCATTTAGGTCGGTGCCGTAGAGAGTGCTTTCCTGTGCAACCAGTATCAACTCCCTTACACCCTGTGCAATCAAACCCTTTGCCTTTTCCAATATCAGACCTGGGGCTATGCTCCTGTAGTGCCCCCTTATGGAGGGGATTGCGCAAAAACTGCACTTTCGGTTGCACCCCTCGGCTATCTTTATATAACCGTAGGTATTTTCTCGAGTGTAAACGGCGGGGGGTGGGGCATCTGTGTCGGACTTTTGTTTGCTTACTCTTTTTACGATATCACTTATTGCATCCACACCGTAAAGGGCATCGATCTCAGGGATTTCCCTCCTCAACTCCTCCATGTATCTCTCAGAAAGACAGCCGAACACTACCAGTTCCTGTGGATGCCTTTTCAGTTCTATGAGCCGGAATATTTCGTCAAGGGACTCCTTCTTTGCATCCTCAATAAAACCGCAGGTGTTTATAAGGATGAGGTCTGCCAGGCCAGGTTCGTTCACCTGGTTGAACCCCTCTTTAATGAGGGAGTTTCTGAGGTCGTCAGAGTCGGAGATGTTCTTGGGACAGCCCAGAGTGAGAAGGTAAAAACTCTTTGCTTCCATTCACACTATCTCAAGCATCCGGTCAAGTGCCTTCACCGCCCTTGTCCTTATGTCTTCAGGAACCTTAATCACATTTTTGACCTCTCTGAGGGCGGTAAGAACGCTTGTGAGTTTTGTCTTTTTCATGTTCGGACAGATCATATCTGAGCGGAGGGGGTGAAAGACCTTATCAGGGTTTTCCTTCCTGAGCCGGTAGAGTAGCCCCACCTCGGTACCGACGATGAACTCCCTGTGGTCAGACTGCCTTGCATACCTCAGCATCCCCGATGTGCTTGTAACATGATCTGCAAGTTCAAGCACCTCAAGCCTGCACTCCGGATGTGCCATCAGGAGTGCTTCAGGGTGCTCCTTTCGTGCATTTTCGACATCCTCCGCCCTTATCCTGTCGTGCACGTGGCAGAACCCATCCCAGGATACTATTCTTTTGCCAGTCTGTTTTTGTGCCCAGGCCGAGAGGTTTCTGTCGGGTATACAGATTATCTCCTCTTCGGGAAGTGATTCAACAACCTTTACCACATTTGCGGAGGTGCAGCATATATCACTCTCTGCCTTGACATCGGCGGTGGTGTTTACGTATGTGACGACCGGTGCCCCGGGGTATTCACGACGGATATCCTTTAAGGTGTAATCATGGGGAAAGACAAAAGTGGGCTGTTCCCGATACCCTGGAAAACTCTTCCACACCTTACGTGTTCCTTCCACCCTTATCATGTCTGCCATTGGGCAGTTTGCCTCTATTTCAGGAAGTAATACTGTCTTTTCCGGCGAGAGGATGGATGCGCTTTCGGCCATGAAGTTTACCCCGCAAAATACGATCATGTCACAGTCTATCTTTGCAGCCTCACGGGAAAGTTCCAGTGAGTCACCTGTGAAATCGGCAATCTCCTGAACCTCGTCACGCTGGTAGTTATGTGCAAGGATAATGGCGTTACGCTCCTCCTTGAGTTTCAGTATCTCTTCTACTATCTTCTCGTTTTCCATATTCCTCATTCCTCCGTATTACACTAATTATTGCTGTGCCGGGCGGTTTACGCCTTTTGTAATTGGAAGCATCCCTAACTTCCAGGTGTGTTTTAATCAACACAGTATGATGTGGCGTGCTTTTATAGACGAGCACGGTAATTCCTATATTCTAACATTATATCTTTTCCGATTTTAAGACCTTACTGGCTAAGTTCCAGGTGTTGGTTGTTCATCCATGTGCCGATGCCCAGTTTGGGCCGGTTCCGATCTCCACCCTGAGTGGCACCGAAAGTTGCATCGCCCCCTCCATCTCCTCCCTTACCACCTCATGCATTATCTGGGTCTCGTCGTCTGGGACCTCGAAAAGCAGTTCGTCATGAACCTGAAGGATCATCCTGGATCTCAGCCCCTCTTTATGAATGCGCTGCTTGAGGTTTATCATGGCGATTTTTATAATGTCGGCAGCGGTTCCCTGTATAGGGGTGTTCATGGCGAGCCTTTCACCAAGTGCCCTCTGATTTTTGCTTGAACCTCTGAGTTCGGGGATTGCCCGTTTTCTCCCTGAAAGGGTCTTCACATAGCCAAGGGTTTTGGCATCCTCTATCACCCGCTGGAAGTACTCCTTCACGCTGAGATGTTGCTCAAAATACCGCTCAATATACTTTGCGGCCTCTTCCTGACTGCTTCCCAGGGTTTCAGAGAGCCCGTATGGGGAGATGCCGTAAATAATACCGAAGTTGATCGTCTTTGCTGTTCTCCTCATCTCCTGCGTTACCTCATTTTCTGGTACGCCAAAGATCTCAGATGCGGTAAGAGAGTGAATATCAATGCCCTTTTTGAAAGACTCTATCAGTGTATGATCGCCACTCAGGTGTGCCAGAATCCTCAGTTCAATCTGCGAGTAGTCGGCAGACATAAGGAGAAAGCCATCTTCAGGTATGAATGCCTCCCTGATCTTTTCACCCCATCTGCCCCTGGCAGGTATGTTCTGGAGGTTCGGATCACTGCTGCTAAGCCGCCCCGTTGCCGTTACCGTCTGATTAAAGGTGGTATGTATCCTGCCGGTAAGGGGGTTTATGAGTTTTGGAAGGCTGTCAATGTAGGTGGATTTGAGTTTGGTAAGGCTCCTCCACTGGAGGATCAGATCGGGAAGTTCGTGGCTCTTTGCAAGTTCTGTGAGCACCCCGGTGTCTGTGGAATAGCCGGTCTTGGTCTTCTTGATTGGTTCAAGCCCGATCTTTTCAAAGAGTATCCTGCTCAACTGTTTTGGGGAGTTTATATTAAACTCTTCACCGGCAAGATCGTAAATCATCCTGCGCAGTGTTATGAGTTCAGTCTCGAAGTGCCTTGAGAGTTCCTTTAGTCCCGCTGTGTCCACCCTTATGCCGTACATCTCCATATCGGCAAGGACACCGATTAGTGGAATCTCGATCTCACGGTAGAGGCGGGTTAGCCCCTCCTGATCGAGTTGTTTAAAAAGAAGATCGGCCAGTTCCTCGACGACCCCGAGCCGTTTTCCAATGAAATCCGCTGCCTCCTCGATCTGCACACCTGAGGGGTCACGGTTTTTGAAGAACTCATCAGGTTCCTCTATCCTCGTTGACAGAAACTCAAGGGCGATCTCCCCAAGACGGTGGTCTGACCTGTTGGGGTTGAGCAGGTAGGAGGCTATCATCAGATCGTCAACCTCTCCCTCAAGTTCCACCCCCTTCAACCTCAACAGTTTTATCTCCTCCTTCAGGTCGTGTCCCAGTTTTGGCAGATTTCTGTTCTGAAAAACCGTCTTGAGGTGGTTGTAGAGTTCACCCTCTGGAATCTGCACAGGCATGTCAAGGTAGTTGTGTCCGGTGGGAACGTAGACGGGGCAATCCTTTCCTAAAAACCCAACGCCTAAAACTGAGCCTCCCTGCAAAACCCTTCCGGTGATAAGGGACTGAAAGATGAACCTTTCCCTGTCTTCCCCGAGGCTCTCCTCCAACTCTTCGGTCTTCAGTATCGTCCTTACATTGGAGGCGGTGCCTTCTGAAGGTATCATCCTGACGAGGCTACCGAACTCGAGTTCTCTGAACAGAGAAAGGAGGTGTTTGTAGTCCGGTTCCTGCAAAATGCATTCATCCGGGTTGAACTGCAGGGGTACATCCCTCCTTATTGTGGCCAACTCCCTGCTCAGGATGATATCATCAACGGAGTTTTCTATCAAACCACGGATGCGAGGGTTTTCGATAACCGATGGGTTTTTCAGTATCTCATCAAGGCTGTGCCTTTTAAGGAGCATAGAGGCCGTCTTTTCCCCTATCCCCTTTACGCCCGGGATGTTATCGGTGGTGTCACCCACAAGTGCCATGAGTTCTGGTATCCTCCCGGGGGGTATGCCGAACCTTTTCTGGATGTCACTACCTGTAAGTTCCTTCTGCTTCATGGGGTCGTACAGTTTGAGGTTTTCACTCAGAACCTGAAACATATCCTTGTCACCAGATACTATGTAGACCTCAATCCCTTCCGCCTCTGCCTGGAGTGCAAGTGTTGCAAGAATGTCGTCTGCCTCGTAGCCAGGTATCTCATAGGTTTTTATCCTGAGTGCCTTGACTATCTCTCTTACATAGGGGATCTGTAAAAGCAGATCCGATGGTGTTTCGGGTCTCTGTGCCTTGTACTCATCATACAACTGGTGCCGTTCGGTGGGTGCTGCAGAGTCAAAGGCGATTGCAATGGCATCGGGCTGTCTTTCACGGAGCATCTTAAACAGCATGTTTGTAAATCCAAAGACCGCATTTGTAGGAAAACCTCTTGAGTTTGAGAGGTTCTTTATTGCGTGGAAGGCTCTATATACATAGGAGTTTCCGTCTATGAGATAGATGTTGGAAGGTTTTGTCATTGTTTATAACCGTTTTAT
>CAYMML010000015.1:0-19500 GCA_964391515.1 uncultured Thermodesulfovibrio sp.
AGGATTTGGCATGTAAATATACACTGGCGGAGAGGGAGGGATTCGAACCCTCGGAGGGGCTGTTAACCCCTCAACCGCTTAGCAGGCGGCTGCCTTCAGCCTCTCGGCCACCTCTCCAGAATTATTAATCTAAATAATATACCATAAATAAGGCGGGAAAGTGAAAAATACACCTCCCCGCCTTTTGAAAGGCATTAAGTAATATTTTTACCTTGCAGGCACCGTGAGCCAGCCTGCCGTCCAGCCCTCACGGCCGGCAGAGTTTCTCACCCTGATCCAGTCTCCCGACCGCTCAAGAACGGTGAGCCTTTCACCCCTTGTGGCAGTAAACATAACGGAATAGTTCTTGCCAGGGCCTGATCTTACATTCAGTCTGTTTACATTCACGCTTACCACCTCTGCAGATGGGGCAGGTTGTGGGGCCGACTGTGGAGGTGGTGAGGAGACTGCGGTTGGCTGTGGTGCCGGCTGCTCTGTGTAATGGTAGTAGTGCTGTGGTGTCTTTGATACAATAAACTCTACCGCCTTCTTAATACAGATCCTGAGTGCCTTCTCGATGGGGGTGTTCTTCCAGGCGGATAGGCCTCCTGCCAGGGCTCCGGCACTTCCCCAGCCACCAAGGAGTGCACCCATATTTACATCGGTTGCCTCACCCTCAACACTCGTGGCGGCCACAATCCTTGATGTCCTTGTGTCGATCACCCTGAGGTCTATAGCCATGTGAGCCTTCTTGAAACCACCCATTAAACCACCGAAGATTCCATGACCTATCCCGCCAATACCACCTCGTGCACCGGATGCGTTACCCTCAAACTCGGTTACGGCACCCACCACTAAGAGTTCGGCACCCTCGATCTGGCCTATCGGGGCGGCTGTATCACGGCGAATCCTCCCTGATGCCCCGAGGTCCTGCTCCTGAAGGACATCACTCAGGGTCTGCCTTTCAAGGACGATGAACCTTCCGGTGTTAAATAGTGCGGTTGTTAACTGGTCTGCCATACCGTCACCGATCTGGCCTGTCCACCACCCCTTGCCGGTCTTGTCCTTGAACCTTGCCACTGCGATTCTTGCCTTTGGGCCGTTGTATGCCTCTGCCTGAACCTCCTGAATAGAGGGGCTTGACTGCCCTGATGTGACCGTTGCCTTTGGCTCGGTGGAGACACAGCCGGAGAGGAAGAGCGAAAAGACCATTGCAAGGAGCGACAGTATCCCGACTTTTACATTTGTGCTCAGCATAGATACCCCCTTTTTATGAATTGAGTTTTGCCTGTTTTCCATAAAAAATCTTATCACAAAATCCCTAAAAGAGGCAAACAGAACGTCAGTACTTGTACATCTTCTGTTTACTGTCCTCCTCGGGTATGCGGAGAACCCGCTCTTCAGGGGGTTTTTGGAGTTGCTCCTCAAGGTATTTTGCCCTTGCCCCGATAGATGAAGGCTTTTCACCCACTGTGTGAAGGAGTCTCCATATCCAGCCAGGCCCCTTTGCAAGCCGTGGCTCCAGCGCTATTGCCTTTTTGTAATCTTTGAGCGCAAGGCGGTACTTTCCAAGCCTGTCGTACAGTATCCCCCTGTCGGCATAGGCAACGGCAAGATTAGGGTCAAGTTCGAGGGTCTTACCGAAGTATAGAAGTGCCTCAGAGTTTTTACCCATCTGCATATAGGTAAGGGCGATCCCAAGGTGAGCGTTTACATGTTTCGGGTTCTTTTTGAGGGCAAGGTTGAACTCCTTAAGGGCATCTTCGTAAAGACCGTCTTCCAGGCGGTAGTTCCCCTTCTTTACATGATAGTCACCCGGTGTTTCCTCAACACCGGTTCGCCAGTAGAAAACAAATATCAGTATTCCCACAAAGAGCAGAAGGGCTACGAAACCGCTTGTGTTCTCTCTCCTGAAGATGCTCACATCAACCTCCCTGCCCGAAATACCTTGCCATTAGCACCCGGTTGTAGAGGAAGGCAAATGTGAAGGCGATCACCGCCGCAATGAGGTTTGCCCTTTTTCTTATCTCAGTCTTTTCCTTCTCTGTGGCCTCACGGTTTTCCTTCCTCTGGAGCCTGTTTATGCTGATGGCATAGATGAACCTTCTCACGGGAAAGTAGAGAAGGAGCCCGAGTATTATAGAACTTACTGCATACCAGATGATTATCTTTTCCATAACGGATTACTTCCTTTTCTGGTTATTTTAACAGAAATGGTGTGCTCTGGTGAGTTCAATAAAAAGGGATGCCCCAGAGAGGGGCACCCCTTTCGTTATCGGTTGATCCCTGGATCAGGGCTTGTCCACATCCATCCTGGCGACTGAGAGGTCACCTATGTCTTCAACAAGCGCCGTGATCTCCTTCTCAGGCATTGTGGACATCTGCATCTTGTAGGCAAGGAACCACATCATGCCCACACCAAGTGCCCACCAGATGATATGCCATGCCCAGATGGATGGGATACCGAACATCCAGGTTGAGGAATCGTTGGGGTTACCGAAGATGGTGTTTCCGATAACCGCACCAGGCCCGATGGCAAAGAAGAACCACAGGAGGGTGATAATCCATGCCACAGGTACGAGCCCCTTCTTCTCCTGGGGAAGACCTGCATGTTCCTTCAGGAACTCATGGTACTTCATCTTGTGTGCCTTCTCCTCAGGGTTCTGCGTAAAGAGAGACACGATTATGGCGATACCAAGATTGAAGATGATACCCCAGCCTGCAGAGTGAATGGTAAGAGGCCATCTACCCCAGGCGGTGATACCAAACCACTTGGTACCGATCGTCTCCGTGCAGGTAACGGCGATGATACCTGCGATCAGACCGAGTGTGACACCTGCCCTTGTAAGGAATGGCCACCAGCATGTGCCGATGAGGGCAGGCCACATCTGGAAGCCGTAGGCGACTGCAAGGCCACCAAGGAGCACCAGTGCGTCCTTGGAGAAGGTTGCCACCATAAGGGCAAGCCCTGTAACCACGAGCACGCCGATACGTCCGAAGAGTTTCTGTGTGCTGTGAGATGCACCCGGATTTAGGAACCTCTTATAGAGGTCACGGGTGAGCATCCCGGCTGCGGTTGACATGTATGCTGCACCGGTAGACTGCATGGCTGCAAGTGCACACACTGCAAGAAGCCCCACCAGCCACGGGGCAGAATGGGAGAGAAGATGTATCAGTGCAGGAACCACCATCCCCTGCTTGCCGGGGAGTTTCATGATGTCACCGCCGATGTTCAGGATGTCCTTTGCATAGCCAGCCTTGAGCATTGCGGCATCAGCACCAATGAGGTGGGCACCCATACCCTGAATAGCCGTAAAGACGATAAGGATGAACCCGATACCTGCCGATGATGCCCAGACCTGCTGAGGTGCAAAGGGCCTCGGGTTTTTGTTTGAGAACGACCACATGGAGAACGCAGGTGCAGACTGGATACCCATGAGTGCGAACATGTAGGTGAGTACCATTATACCGGTCCAGGCACCACCTGCCGCCTTTGGCCCGGCCTTGACGAACTGGATCACGCCGGGTATGGCTATATAGTGGCTGTAGCCGTCAGGCGTCCTCTTCGTGTCAAGTTCTGCAAGTTTTGCAATACCGTCACTGAGGGCACCCATACCACCCACGGCATTGAGGGTGATGATACCTATAGCCACGATACCGAGGGCAAGTAGAATACACTGCATTGTATCCACATAGGCCACTGCACGGAGACCGCCTGATGCCACATAAATGACCACCACGATGGCAAGGAGCCACATCCCTACCTCAACACCAAAGAGTCCATCTGTAAGGACATTGAAAAGAAACCCCGATGCCCTCAACTGGAGACCGAGGTAGGGCACCGAGAAGAACAGTGCCACTATAACGGTGAGGATTCTCATAACGTCGGTCTGGTAGTAGTCAGAAAACATTTCACCTGGTGTGACATATCCAAACCTCTTTCCCAGCATCCACTGCCGCTTCAAGAAGATAACCCCTGTAAATGGGATGGTGATGGCGTAAAAGGATGCATAGGCATACTGGAAACCGTCACGATAAACAAGGCCTGGATGGCCCATAAATGTCCAGCCCGAAAATGATGTAGCCGTCGCTGCAAGCACGAAGACCCAGATGGGAATCTTACGGCCTGCGATAAAATAATCGGATGCCGTTTTGGCCATTCTTGCGCCCTTTATCCCCCAGAAAATACAGTATGCCCAGTACGCAAGAACGAAAATGAACAACCAAATAGTCGCTGTAGTCACCTTTACCTCCTTCTTTTGATTTCTTCTTCAAAAAGGTAAACAACTTAAAGATATTTTCCCTTCTGCTAACACCTCCCTTCCTTTCAGGATTTGCCCACCTGCAGGAGTTCCCCAACCGTCTTGATGCCTGCCTCGGGTAGAAACCTCAGAAACCTCTGGAACAACTGAGCCGTGAGGTAGGCGTCGATCAGAGCATTGTGGGCCGTTTTTACCGTTATGCCGTAGGTCTTAGCCATGGAAAAGAGATCCTTCTGAACGGTCATACCCTGGTGGTGCCTTGCGAAACTGGAATCGTTTTCGTAAAGCCACTCGTGAAGTTCAAAGGTGTCCACACAGGGGTTCTGTATCTTTATTCCGTAGCACTGTTTTAGAGCCTTGTTTACAAAGTTCAGGTCTATAAATGAAAAATGCCCTACCAGAATAGAGTCTCCAACGAAGGATACAAAGTCGTTCAGGGCGTCGGGTGGGGCTACGGCGGATTCAAGATCGTCATGGGTTATCTCGTGAACCATGATACCCTCTGCTTTCAGTTCGCACTGGGGTCGCACAAGGCTGTAGAATGTCTTTCCAGGAAATATCTGAGAGCCTTTCATTTTTACTGCACCAATGGATATGAGAGAGTCTTTCTTCATGTCGAGCCCGGTGAGTTCCGTATCGAATACCACATAGTCCGCCTCGAGGATGGAGGTCTTCCTGTCAAGCCGTTTTTTGAGACCGGACTGCATCCTCAAAGAGACGGGAAGTTCTCTATCCGCCCTCGGTACAGTGAGAAACCTCGTAAACAGGCCCCTTATCATGGTGTCCGCTCCGTTTTATAGCCCTTTTCTATAATCTCGTATATATTTGCCATGAGTTGGAATGTCTCCTTCAGTGTCTTCTTCTCAAGAATGCTCATATGCTCGGGGTTTATGAAAGAGTCGGGAGTCTCTCCCAACTGTATCTGCTCAATCTGGTGGTGCATAAGCAGCATCATAAGGTAATCGAAGGCTATGAGGAGGTCATTTCCCTGTGAAAACTCACTGTTTTCAGAGAGTGCTTTCAGTCTTCTCAGGGTTGACTGTTCATCTATCTCTTTTTCGATGGAAAACAACCTGACCGAAGAGACAATGGGGATGATCCCCTTTCTAAACAGGTTTAGTTCGTTACGGTGCTCCCCGCTCTTTTCAACCACAAACTTCCGGAAAAAGCCCAGGGGCGGACGGTTCTCAACGGTTTCAGTGGCTATGTAGTCCATAAAGTCCTCGGTGTCTCTGACGATTTTGTATATCTCCACCTGAAGTGACTTCAGGATCTGATCGTCACCGTGTACAGACCGTAGATCGAGCATTTCCATGGAAGGACGGTACCTGAACGGGTCGGAGGAGTACCGCTTCCATAGAGACACCCAGTCAGAAAGTGATCTGATCTGCTCTTTTGAGAGAAATACATCGTGGTGTGAGGAGTTATTGCCGGTAAGCAAACTACCGATAGTCCTGTTTAGAAGATCAGAAAACTCCTTGAAGTACTCCTTTGATGATCTCACAAGCGAGAGGTTTGTGGTATCTTCATGCACTATACCGAGATGTATCCGGGGTTTTAATGTAAGTTCCCTTCTTGCAAGGGGGCCATAGGCAAAGAGGGAATAATTTATAGGTGCCGGGCCTATCTGCTTTTCAATGTGTTCTATCAGTTTGAGTATCACCTTGTCGGCAACCTCGGAGATCAGGCCTGTGAGGTTATACGCCCTTGCACCATCCTTCATGAGATTGGTTACCACCGTTACCAGTCTTTCCTTTATCCCATCAAGTTGGGAGATGTCGTAGGAGCGTTCGATCTCCTTGACAAGAGTGGTGGGAGACTGCCCCTGAAGGAGCATAAAGTCGTGGTTTGATACAAGGCCGGCAAGTTTGCCGTGCTTAATTACCAGGATGTGATGGATGTTGTAATGGATCATCTTAAGAAGTGCCTCAAAGCAATACTCATCGGCATCAACCCTCACCAGGTGTGAACTCATTATGTTCATAACTGGCTCATCAATATCACGCCCCCGTGCCACCACCTTGGAGCGCAGGTCCCGGTCGGTTACTATACCGATGGGGACACCGGAGGAATCGGTCACAATGACAGAACTTATCTGCTCCTTTGTCATGATCCGGGCGGCCTCTCTTATCCGTGTCTCTGCGCCTACCGTTACAGGTGCCCTTCTCACTATCTCGCCTATGGGGGTAGTAAATAGAAGCCTTTCCCCCTCACCGATGATGGAGAACCGCTTTTTCGTCTCCTCGTAGGTCTTGTCTATGAAATTTATAAAGAAAGACTTCAGAAAATACTGGTTAAGTGCTGGATTTGTTTCCACAAGCGCAAGCACCCTTTCCTTCGGGATCAGATAGCAGAGTGTGTCCTCTATGGCGACCACATTAGCACGGGAACGGTCGCCGCTTATCATCGATATGTAGCCAAAGAGTTCACCCTCAGTCCGGTAGTCTATATTGAGTTCCTCACCCTCGTGAGACTCCACATACACCTTCACTGCACCCTTCTTGATTATCCTCAGGTACTCGGTAGGGTTACCTCCCTGGGAGAGTATCTTATACCCCTTGGGGTAGTACTCTATAGAGATGTCTTGTACAACAAGACCGAGTTCCTCCTCTGAAAGGAGGTCAAAAGGCGGATACCTTTTAAGAAAATCTTTTACTTCTTCCTCAAGCATGTCGGGCAGAATAGAGCAAATATAATGCCAGGGCGGAAAAACAGTGGGTTTTCAGAGTCTGCTGTTGGCTCTTCCATGTTTGCGGCAATCGGGAAGGGTTAAAAAAATCAAAGGGGTGTTTATTATTTAATAGAGAAAATTCAGTATGTTAGATGCTCTTACGGCAAATAGGATGGTCGTTGATTTTAGGGGAATGTGTAAAATCGTGTTTAGTGTACGGTTACACATGGTAACATTCCCTTACATTGCCTTTGGGTATTATTTCTGAAAAAGATCTGGGTGAATGTTACAGGTGGTAACTATCAGTCGGTATTTGTTACGGATTGTGACGATGGCCTCTTGATTCCCCATTTTTTCCTTTTTTCCCAAAGGGTTTTCCTCGTTATACCCAGTTTTTCGGCAAGTTCCTGTTCACCGTACATGTGCTGGTATTTCAGAATAAAGGACTTGGTGTACTCCTCAATGGTCATCTCCTTACCGATGGACTCATCAAGGAAGGAATCGGTCTTCGTTATGCTCTCAGGCAGGTGCTCCTCCCTGATCTCGTCTCCCTCCGAGATGAGTACCGCCCGTTCCAGGACATTCTGTAGTTCCCGAATGTTCCCCGGCCAGTTGTAACCCACCAGGAGTGAGAGCGCCTCTGGGGAGAGCCTCTTACCCTTCTTGCCGATCTCCTGGGAGTACTTCTCAAGATAGTGGTTTAGTAACAGGGGGATGTCCTCCCTTCTCTCTCTCAGGGGTGGGAGTTTTATGGTGATGACATTAATCCTGTAAAAGAGGTCTTCCCTAAAATCACCGGATTTTACCGCATCCTGGAGGTCTCTGTTTGTGGCGGTGATGAACCTGAGGTCAACCTTTTTAGACTTGGTGCTCCCCACCGGGCGTAATTCCTGGTCTTCCAGCACCCTCAGGAGTTTAACCTGAAAGTAGGCGGGAATGTCTCCTATCTCGTCGAGAAATACGGTTCCACCGTCTGCCTCCTCTAAAAGCCCCTTTTTGGTTGCCACGGCACCGGTAAACGCACCTTTTACGTGTCCGAACAGTTCACTTTCAAGGAGGTTTTCAGGTATGGCAGAGCAGTTTATGGGTACAAATGGCATGTCCCTGCGTGAACTGTTGTGGTGTATAACACGTGCAAAGAGTTCCTTTCCCGTGCCGGTCTCACCAAGGAGAAGGACATTGCTCTTTGTGTCTGCGATCATCTTGATCTCAGAGATAAGGTCTTTGATAGCCGGGCTTTCTCCTATGATACTGCTAAAGTCGTAGTGTTTCTGTATCTCACGCTTGAGGATGATATTTTCCCTCCTGAGGTTTTTCTGGGTTATTGCATTTCTGACAACCTGTTTTATCTCTTCATGAATGATGGGTTTCATTATATAGTCATATGCGCCACCCCTCAGGGCCTTTACGGCGGTATCCAGGGATGCGAATGCGGTGACCACGATGAATATCTGCTCAGGGTTTTGCTCCTTTATCTTTTCAAGCATCTCAAGGCCATCCATGCCAGGCAGAATAATGTCTGTTATGATCACATCATAGAGGTTCCCTTCGGCAAGTTCAATACCCTTTTCGGCCGAGTCTGCCGTATCAACGACATATCCTTCCTTCAGGAAGATCCTTTTCAGGGACTCACGGAGTGTTTCCTCGTCCTCAACAATCAAAATGCTTTCAGACATTTTCCTCTCCTTCTTTTGAGTTTATTACAAGAGGGATTTTTATAGTAAACCTCGTTCCCTTTCCCTCTTCAGAATCAATATCGATGCTTCCGCCATGGTCTTTGATAATACTATAACATATACTAAGCCCAAGCCCTGTGCCCCTTGCGGGTCCCTTTGTGGAGAAGAAGGGATCAAATATCTTCTCTCTGAGATCGGGGCTTATTCCCATACCCGTATCGGCAAATGTCATCTCCACGTACCCGTTCTTCTGTTTGATCATTATCTCCAGGTCACCACCCTCAGGCATGGCATCTCTTGCATTTAGCATGAGGTTCAGAAAGACCTGCTGTATCTGGTCAGGGTCGAGTTTAAGGGGTGGGGTATCCTCTATCCGGGGTTTGATATTTATCTTTTTGAAGTTCTTGTCGTACTTTACCAGGTCTATGGTGTTATTCAGGATATCCTTTACATTAGTAGGTATCTTCTGCCTCGGGTAGAGCCGGGCAAAGTCACCGAGGTTTTTCACTATTCGGGCTATCCTGTTTACATGTTCATTTATGGTGTTGAGGGAGTCCTTTGCAAACCGGCTCAGGTCTTCCGATTGCAGTTCCTGGACGAGGGAGGAGATGGATGCAAGGGGGTTTCCTATCTCGTGGGAGACACCTGCAGCAAGCCTGCCAATGCTTGCATGCTTTGTTGCCCGAAACAGTTCCTCCTCTATCTTTTTCCTCTCTGTGATGTCCTCAAGCACAAGTACATACCCCTTCTGTGATCCGCTTAGCCTGCTCACATAACCTTTGAGGATGATGCTCTGCCCCTTCTTATGACAGTTGATCTCACCCTCCTTTATTTCGTTGCCGAAGAGGTCTGGTTCAAGACAGTGAAGCAGTTCACTGCCGGGTCTATTCAGTGCCTCCCCCTTTGGGGTGCCGGTGATCTTTTCCATGGTCTGGTTCCAGTAATTTACCCTGAGGTTTTCATTTAGGGTTGCAACCCCCAGGGGGATGCTTTCAATGATATTTTCGCTGAACTCCTTTAACATGCTTAACTGACGGTTTGCCTCGGCAAGTTCCTGTCTTGAGAGTTGGAGGCTCCTTGATATTCTCCTTATTGATGCAGATAACTGGATCTTCTCATCGGGGGTGAGCACCGTCCTGTCCTGCAGGACGAGGGTGCTAACCGATGGGCCGAGCACACCGGAGAGTATCCTCTCTGCCTCTGTGCGAAGTTTGATCAGGGCATCGGTGGTTATCCTTTCCTTTGTAAACCCCTCCCGTTTCAGAAAAAGGTTGATCGCCGTGGTTGCCTCCTTTGGGCCTATGTACTCCGCAAGGAGCCCCTCTATCTCGTCAATGCTGGAAGGCCTTCCAGAAAGGGCGATGGCTGAAGGAGAAAAACTGTCAACAAAGGCTATTGCCTGTGAGGTGTCCACATCGTTCTGTTTCGTAAAGAGTGAGACCGTTACGAGTAGAAGTACATTAAAGAACAGCCCCCAGAAAAGGGAATGACTCCACCTGTCGAGGGTGTCGAGGCCAAAGAGGCCGGTGGGATTTAAAAAGCCTGAACTGAAGAGTTCCCAGATAATGCCCTTAACGGGGATAATCCCTGCCCTGGTAAGTGCGGGCATGAGGAGGGTGTAAGTCCAGATAAAGAAACCGGCCGTTATGCCTGCTATGGCACCCTTTCGGTTAGCCCCCTTCCAGTAAAGGCCGATGAGGAAGGCGGGGGCGAAGATGGTGACCGCCTCGAAGGACTTGAGCCCTATGTCAACGAGGCTGTAAAAGTCTCCAATGTATATGGCAAAAAAGTACCCAAGAAAGATACAACCCAGTATTACCAGTCTCTTCATATTTAGAATCAGATGGTAAATCCCCTTCATTGCCTTCATGCTCCAGAGAAGCGGCATCACTATGCTGTTCATCACCATCGTGCTGAGCGCTATAGACTCCACGATTACCATCGCCGTTGCTGCGGAAAACCCTCCGATGAAGGCAAGGAGGGCGAGATAGGGATGCCCCTGTCTTAGCGGGATGTTCAGGACAAAATAGTCTGCACCCGCCCTTGAGCCGTTCAGGAGGAGGCCTCCAAAGGCTATGGGTATGACGAAGATGTTGATAAGGAAGAGGTAAAGGGGGAATAACCACATCGCCTTTTTTATATGGTCATATGAGGAGTTTTCAACCACCGTTACATGGAACTGTCGGGGGAGAAACATTATTGCCATCATTGAGAGAAATGTGAGGGATGTCCATTCAAGAAACCCGAACGGTCCCTTTTCACCAATCCTCATAAGGTCGGAAAAGGGGCTGTCTTTGATCCTTGTGAGGATGTCCTGAAACCCGTCGAAGAGGCCATATGTTACGAATACTCCCACAACGAGGAAGGCAAAGAGTTTTATGGCAGACTCAAAGGCGACGGCAAAGACCAGCCCGCCGTGTCTTTCAGAGGCATCAAGCCGCCTTGCACCGAAGACGATTGCAAAAAGACCGAGAATGAGGGTTATAGTCCATCCGGCGAAGTGGCTACCGGTGGGTTTGCCTGACAGGATTGAAAATGTGGTCATGATTGCCTTCAACTGAAGACCCAGATAGGGTGTGATCCCGATGACCGCAACAAGGGTTACTATCACCGAAAGGGTGAGGGACTTTCCGTACCTTGAGGAGAGAAAGTCGGCAATGTTGGTTATCCTGTTTTCCTTTGAAAGATAGACGATTTTTCTAAGGACTATCCACCAGAGGGTTGCCATCAATGTAGGGCCTATATAGATGGGTAGAAAACTGAGACCGGAACTTGCCGCCTTACCCACGCTGCCGTAGAATGTCCATGATGTGCAGTAAACCGCAAGTGACAGAGAGTATATGTAGGGGTTTGATACAAGGCTCTTTTTCTTCTTTTCCTTGTACTCTGCATAGTATGCCACAAGGAAAAGCACCGTCAGATAGATAAATATGACCAGAAAGAGTGTCCAGATGGAAAACATCTATTCTCCCCTGTTTTTGATTTCAGGTAAAAGGGTTGTAATAAATATCACCCCAATGAGGCAGAGCCAGACTATGAAAGGGTAGATGGTGAAGTTTTCCCTGAAGATACTTATGAATGGCCAGTTGAAAAGTACCATTCCGAGGATGAAGATAAATACCCAGACCTCTTTTTTCATGATACGAAAAGTGGAAAAAGGATGTTTGAAAAACCTTTTACCGAAACAGGTTCAGTACAGGCTCTTTTAGTTTCACAGTTGCACATCCCGTCCTCCCCGTAAGCCGTTTTATGCACCCCATAAACACCGGTTCAGAAAGTGAAGTTTATGAAGTGAGACTTCCTGTACGCCTTTTACCTTAAATTAGTTTATATATATCTTTCAGAGCCGTTGCTTTAGATCCTGGATCACCTTTTTCACCTCGGCGGCATCAGGGGCGTTGGGTGAAAGATTGAGGTATGTCGTGAACTCCCCGATCGCCTCTTTTAACCTGTTAAGGTCAAAAGCAAGGACGACCCCAAGGTTTTTGTGTGCATAAAGATGATTTGGGTCTATCTGAAGCGCCTTTTTGTACTCTTCGACGGCACGGTTGGGGTCGCCTGAGTACCGGTAGCAGGTTCCCATGTCCACACGGACGTTTGTGTTTTTAGGGTCAAGTTCGAGAGCCTTGGTGTAGGCATCTATCGCCTCAGTGAAACGTTTATTGTCCATGAGTATATTCCCAAGTTTTATCCAGGCATTCAGGTTCTTTGGGTCTTCGGAGACCGCATCTTTTAATAATCTTATATCATTTTCAACATTGATTGGTTTAAGGTTCAGGTTCTGAACCGGTGGTGAGTACTCCTCTTTTGGTGCCTCCTTGCATGAGGTGAGGCCAAATGAAAGTAGCAAAATGATGATTAGTATAGGTATGTTGACTTTATGTATCCTCCTGGTTGATTTCATGCCGAGTTCTTCCTTTGCAAAATTTAAATGTAACATATTATATCAGAAAAATGTTACTAATTTATACAACCCGCCGGTATATGATATCTGTCATTGACAACAGGTGTATGGTTGGAGTAAAATGATATTGATAATAATTATCAATAAGCCGTCTCTGAATTTTCGGTCATACAGCCAGCCGTAATGTTTTTCATCTAAATCAGAACTGTTTTTTACAATGGAATGCCGGAAGGAGTATCTACCTGTATGTTATATGAATTATTAAACAGAAACAGAACAGGATGGCTATAAGGCATTAAGGCGGGTTTTTATGTGTTTTCTGAACATCACCCGAATGAAGTATACCGGGATGCAAATGAACCGCTCGGGGCTCTTTGCCCTCTGCGTTTTCCGGAGCCTCTGTGGATGGTTTTCGTAACACTTATAAATGTTATACAGGATGTGCCCAGGGTTTTAAGAAAGGTAGGATAACCGATGGAGTGCCATATTTCTGAGGAGGTAGTTCCCTCTCCCAATATAGACCGGGTGGTTCTCGTGGGCAACCCCAATGTGGGTAAGAGTGTAGTCTTTGGGTACCTTACCGGAAGGTATGTGACCGTTTCAAACTATCCTGGAACCACCGTTGAGATATCCCAGGGCAACATCACCCTTGATGGTAAGAAGGCGATTGTTATAGATACCCCTGGTGTAAACAGCCTCATCCCTATGAGTGAGGACGAACGTGTTACCCGTGATATTCTACTCCAGGAGAGGCCGAGGGTGGTCATCCATGTGCTTGACTCTAAAAACCTCCGCAGGGGGCTTATGATCACGCTCCAATTGATAGAGATGGGGCTTCCCCTGCTCGTGGATCTAAATATGGAGGATGAGGCTCGGGACAGGGGCATTGTTATAGACAGGGAGGCGCTCTCGAAAATTCTTGGTGTTCCTGTGGTTAGCACCGTTGCCCCAAGAAAGAAGGGGTTTAAAGAACTCAGGAAGTCACTTGAGATGGTATGCAGATCCACGCTTGAGGTGCATTACGATGAGAGGCTTGAGATGTATATCGAAAAGATATCGGGGTTACTTCCCCATGCCCCGATCTCAAACCGATCCATCGCTGTTATGATACTTTCAGGCGACGAAAGTCTCAGGGAATACCTGAAAAAGAACCTTAGAGAGGAAACAATTAAGGAGATAGAGAGGCTGCGTGAGGAGTGTGAGGCCGAGTTCAGACGCTCACTTCAGCAGGTCATTCATGAAAGAAGGGTTGAGTTAATCGAGGATATCATAAAAAAGACAATTACGAGGTATGAGGCATCGAGAGGGGGGGTGGCAAGGGTGCTTGATTATGCAACAATGCATCCGGTATGGGGGATACCCGTGCTATTGATGGTGCTTTATCTCTTGTATGAGTTTGTGGGTGTCTTTGGTGCTGGAACCCTGGTGGATTTCTTTGAAGGGGTGATTTTTGGCAGGTATCTTAATCCCATGGTTACGAAGGTGGTGGATACATTCCTTCCCATAGCCTTTATAAGGGATATGCTTGTAGGCCAGTACGGTGTTGTCACTGTGGCGCTTACCTATTCTGTGGCAATAATACTTCCCATAACCGCCACATTTTTTATCGCCTTTTCAATACTTGAAGACAGCGGCTATCTGCCTCGGCTTGCCATCATGAGCAACAAGGTATTTAATATAATAGGGCTCAACGGAAAGGCTATACTTCCCATGATACTTGGCCTGGGGTGTGGAACCATGGCGGTAATGACAACGAGGATACTGGAGACCAGGCGTGACCGGATAATAGCAACCTTTCTACTTGCACTTGCCATACCCTGTTCTGCCCAGATAGGGGTTATTCTCGGGATGCTTGGGGCACTGTCCTTCAAGGCCGTTACCATCTGGGCTATGGTGGTGATTGGGGTTCTCTTCCTCTCCGGTTACCTTGCGGCAAAGGTGGTGCCAGGCGAGAAGACCGAGTTTTTCCTTGAAATCCCGCCACTCAGAAGGCCAAGGGCATCAAACATCATGATGAAGACTGTGGGCAGGATAGAGTGGTATTTGAAAGAGGCGGTTCCCCTTTTCGTGCTCGGCACACTGGTACTATTTTTTCTTGACAAGATGATGCTTCTTGGGGTGATTGAAAAGGCCGCCTCTCCACTGGTAAAGGGGTTTCTCGGGTTGCCTGAAAAGACCACCGCATTCTTCATCATGGGCTTTTTGAGGAGAGACTACGGAGCGGCGGGTCTTTTCAGTATGGCAGAGGCAGGTGAACTAACTGCCCTGCAAAGCCTGGTAAGCCTTATAACCATTACACTCTTTGTCCCCTGCCTTGCAAACTTCTTCATGATTATCAAGGAGAGGGGGATGAAGGTGGCAATGGCGGTTACACTTATAGTCTTCTTCCTTGCCTTCCTTATCGGGGGGCTTGTCAACATTGGTATAGGGGTATCGGGTATAAGGTTATGAGGGGGATTGGGGTGGATTACCGCTGTCTGCCCTGTTTTATGAGGCAGGTGGTGTACTCCCTTGATGGAGGCGGTCAGATAAGCAGTGAGCATGCCGCACTGGTAAGGGAACTGCTTCAGATAATCAAAGAGGCGGACTTTTCCCGCTCACCTGCCCATACAACATCGAAGATACACAGAAAGGTGAGGGAGTACCTGAAGGGCGACCCCTTTGCTGAAAGAAAGAGGATTTCCAACCGGTTGGCGCTACAACTCCTGCCGCTTCTTGAAGGAATTATAAAGGACTCAGACGATGAGATGAAAATGGCTGTCCGCCTTGCCATCATCGGAAATGTGATAGACTTCGGGATATTCAAGGATGTGGATATAAAGGGTGAGGTGGAGGGGTTTTTAGACAAAGGCCTATCGATAGACGACTTTGATAAATTCTGCACCAAAGTGGTGCAGAATGATAGAATACTATATATACTGGATAATGCAGGAGAGATCGTCTTTGATAGGCTACTGATCGGGGAGTTGATTAAAAGGGGGAAGGAGGTAACTGCAGTTGTAAGGGGTGGGCCTGTCCTCAACGATGTGACAATGGCTGATGCCGATGATACAGGGCTGCTGAATCTGTGCCAGGTGGTGGACAATGGCTCGGACTGTGTGGGGACGGTTCTTGAGGAGTGCTCTCCCGGTTTTGTGAATGCCTATTATGATTTCCCTTTTGTGATAAGTAAGGGACAGGCAAACTACGAGACGCTCATAGGGTCAAGAAAAGATATCGCCTTTCTGTTTATGGCAAAGTGTGAGGTGGTTGCCGGGCACCTGAGTGTCCCGGAAAAGGGAATGATTCTGAAAGTCTTATGAGGAGAGATCATGGAGATCATAAGATTCACAAAAAAGAAAGAGGCAGAGATTATAGAAAGCACACTGAATGTACTCAGAAGTGGCGGTGTGGTGGGGTTTCCTACAGAGACATTTTATGGTCTCGGGGTTCATTATGCCAATGAGGATGCACTGAAGAGACTATATGAACTCAAAAAGAGACCCTTTGAAAAGGCTGTGCCAGTCCTGATAGGTGACATGGCACAGTTGGAACTACTTTCTACTGATGTTCCTGAGGAGGCCTTGCTTTTGATGAAAAAGTACTGGCCGGGGCCGCTGACGGTGGTGCTAAATGCAAGGGAAGACCTTTCGGAATACCTCACCGCTGGCACCGGAAAGGTTGCTGTGAGGATGCCCGGGGAGTCTTTTGCACTTATCCTATCGAAGGAGTCTGAGTTTCCGATAACCGCAACGAGTGCCAACCCCTCCGGGGTTCCACCAGCCGAAGAGGCTGTTGAGGTGCTAAAGTATTTTGGGGAGACTATCGATATGGTGATTGACGATGGGCCCACACCAGGAGGATACCCTTCAACGATAGTTGAGATCACAGAAAAGGGGCTTGTTGTTCACAGAAAGGGGGTAATCAGGAACCCATCCCTTGAGGGTTGAGTTGAGAATGTGTCTATTGCAGGCGTTTGGGGATGACTACAGTCTTTTTCAGGGAGTCTTACACTGTTACAGGAAAAACCTGAAGAATGGGAGAACCATGTGGCAGAACACCTACAGTGGAAACGATGTATTATACTATTTGTAACGTTAATAATGTCAGTTGAGGCAGGCAGAACTCAATCGAAACCGGATTTAATGCGATTTTATTATCATTCTTGCCTTCATCCCCGACTGAAAGTCGTGGCTTTCGGCAAGCATGATTGTAATTACTGAAGGTATTACGAATGTGTTGATTGTATGAAAGGACTCTTTAAAGATAAAAGGTTTTACAATCTGGTAAGCATAGTATTAATCTTTCTCATCCTGGTCTCACTGGTGTTTTTTACAAGAAGGGTGCTCATGGGAAGTCTTCAGTCAGGAGATATAACCGATCTACATGGAAGGGATTCTCGGAAATCCGTGGGAAACCTTTCTCCAGGATTCAGGATATCCGACTTTGGAGAAAAGAACCTCTTTGGTATAGCAGTCAGAGAGCCCGTGGCACAATCGGATAACGCCCCTTCGGATATTGAGGGGCTTAAACTGGTGGGGACGGTTACATCTTCAGACGGCGATGGCTATGCCTTCATCCTTGACCCTACAGGCAGCCAATGGGTGCTAAGGAGAGGTCAAAAACGGGAGGGGGTCGGTATGCTGACTTCAGTGAAAAATGACTATGTGGAACTCTTAAGGGGTGAAAGGGTGAGGCTCAGACTGATAGATATTAAGGATGTCTATAAAGAGGTTAAAGGGCTCACAAAACCGATAAGGAGAGAAACTGCTGGAAAAAATCACGGGGTCACATGGATCAGAAAGACCCCTGAAGGAGAGTATATAGTTGATAGAAGGCGGGTTGAGGAGGTCATAGAAAATCCCAAAAACCTCATGACGGATGCAAGACTTCTTCCGGTAATCCGTAACGGAAGACAGGAAGGGTTCCGTCTCTGGGAGGTTAAGGGAAATGGAATTTATCACAACCTCGGGCTGAGGAATAATGATATACTTCTTAGTGTGAATGAGTTTCCCATAACAGACCCTGAGGCGGCCCTCAGGGCGTTTACCGCTTTAAGGGGTGCCGATGAGATAGTGCTTGATATCAAACGAAACGGTCGTAAAAAGACCCTTAAGTATCTAATAAGGTAGGTTCAGGACAAGGAGGTGATCAGACTGCGAAGGGATAAGGTCAAAAGGGCTTCTTTAAAAGGGTGGAGGGTTGTTTGTCTTTTTCTGGTATTTCTTCTGCTTTCATCCTCTATCTTGTATTCGGCCACTGATAAACGGGACGGTGTAACGAATAAGGCTGAGAAGGTTGCCTTCAATTTTATGGACGTTGAACTCCCGGTGCTTGCAAAGTTTGTAAGTGACATTACCGGAAAGAACTTTATCTTTGACGACAGGTTTAAGGGCAAGATCACAATCATCGCACCTTCCAAACTTGATATAACCGATGCCTTTTCACTCTTTAGTTCGGTGCTTGAGTTTAAGGGGTATGCCCTCGTGCCGTCGGGTGTGGATGCCTATAAGATAGTCCGCTCTTCCGATGCAAAGATGAAGGGGCTTGATGTGATTACCACCGAGAGAAGAGAGGGAGAAGACTATGTGGTTAGGCTTATACCCCTTAAACATATCTCCTCTGAGGAGGCGCTTTCATTTCTCAGGCCTGTGGTCTCCAGGGAGGGCTATATCTCAATGTTCAGATCTGGCAACATCCTGCTCATAATCGATACCGCTCTCAATATTGAGAAGGTTATGAAGATAATAGAGAACATTGACAGGCCTGCACTGCTTGAGGCGCCTGAGATCATCAAACTTGAGTATGCCTCTGCGGAGGAGATGGCACGGATACTGAACGAGGGGGTAAGGCAGACCACGGTGGGAGGTGTTGGAAAACCGATCTCCGGGGCAAGCGGGTATGCCGTTGCCGATACCAGGCTCAATGCGGTGGTGCTCTTTGGCAAGAAGCAGGCAAAGGAGGAGATGAAGAGGGTGATCACCCTCCTCGATGTCCCTTCCTCGGAAGAGCAGGGGAGGATAAATGTCTATTTCCTTGAAAATGCAGATGCAGAGGAACTTGCCAAGGTGCTGAAGGATGTGGTTAAGAAGACAACGCTGGGTAAGCCGAGAACCGTAAGGGGCCGCTCCACAGGCACTACAACTCAGACACAGGAGATACAGATAACCCCTGACAGGGCATCTAATGCCTTGATTATCGTGGCCTCACCTGCTGAATATAAGGAGATAGTAAAGGTTATCAAGCAACTCGACAGAAAGAGGAGACAGGTTTATGTGGAGGCGATGATAGTGGAGGCATCCATAGACAAACTTCTTGATCTCGGTTCCAGGTGGAGGGCATCTGCAACGCACAATGGAGAACCTGTCTTTATATCCGGTGTGGGTGTTATGGATTCGTCGTCGCTATTGAATGTAATAAGCGGGCTTACCGGGTTTACCGCAGGCGGGATGGGAAACTTTCTTGACATTCCGGTTTACAGTATAAACTCAGATGGGTCAACCAGTACATCCACGCTCACCGTGCCCGGGTTTGCAGCACTTTTCAGCCTTAACCAGTTCAGGGATGCCGTAAATGTCCTCTCCACACCACAGATCCTTACCTCCGATAACGAGGAGGCAGAGATAATAGTGGGTGAGAATGTCCCGTTTATCACAAAGAGGGAGGCCGACCCATCAAGAACCGCATCGGTTTTCAGCACCATAGAGAGAAAGGATGTGGGTATAACCCTCAAGATAACACCTCAGATTACAGAGGGTGATTATGTGAAACTGAAGATTTACCAGGAGATATCGTCGGTCAAGCAGGAGGCAAATACGGATGTCCTTATAAGCGTTGGCCCAACAACCACAAAGCGTTCTACAAGCACCTCTGTTGTTGTAAAAGACAACCAGACAGTTGTTATAGGCGGGCTTATGCAGGAAAAGGACGAAAAGACCCATGAGAAGATCCCCCTGCTTGGCGATATACCCATACTGGGCTGGGCGTTCAAGACCGAGACCACCTCCAGGGAGAAGACGAACCTACTTG
>CAYMML010000015.1:19600-24158 GCA_964391515.1 uncultured Thermodesulfovibrio sp.
CTGGGCTGGGCGTTCAAGACCGAGACCACCTCCAGGGAGAAGACGAACCTACTTGTATTCCTCACCCCACATATAATCAGGGATGATGCCTCTATAGAAGATCTGACAGATCGGAAGAGGCAGATACTGAAAAGTGAGATAAATATGGCACAAAGTGATAAGAGAAGGGGGGAGAGGGAGTTTGTCCCCGGGCAGTTGCTCATAAGGTTCAAGCCCTACATAACGGAGGAAGATGCCCAGGAGATCGTGTCTAACTATGGGGCTAAGGTGATTAAATATCTTAACCACCTTGGGATATATCTTGTGGAGATCGGGGAAGAAAAGAGCCTGGATGAGGCCCTCCGGTACTTCAGGGGGCTCCAGGAGGTGGATTATGCAGAACCAAACTACAAACTCCATATACAGTAACAGGGGGTTTTCTCTTGAGGAGATAGACCTTTCACTGCTTAAGGGACTATCCCTCTCAGTATCGAGGGCAAACCGGTTCCTTCCCCTCCGTGTATCTGATGGGAAACTCGTGGGGCTCATATCGGGCAGAAACGGTGTTTTTGCGCTTCGTGAGATGGCAAGGCAGATGGAACTCGGGTATGAGCCGATCAAGATTTCAGAGGAAGAACTTGATGAGGCTATAAACCGTGCCTATGGCCAGACGGGCTCTGCCGAGGATGTTATGGAAAGTATTGCAGGGGAGGACCTTTCCAAGGTTGCCACGGAGTTTGAGTCACCCAGAGACCTCCTTGAGATAACAGACGATGCCCCCATCATCAGGCTTCTCAATGCCATACTGCAACAGGCGGTAAAGGAAAGGGCCTCGGATATACACATCGAGCCCTATGAAAGGGGGCTCGATGTCCGTTTCAGGATAGACGGAATTCTGCGAAAGGTCTTAAGCCCTCCGAAGTTGATCCACGACGCACTGATTACGAGGGTCAAAATCCTCTCCAACCTGGACATTGCCGAAAAACGGCTGCCTCAGGATGGCAGAATAAGGGTGATTATAGCAGGGCGGGATGTGGATATCAGGGTCTCGGTTGTGCCCACCGTTTTCGGGGAGAGGGCGGTTTTGAGACTGCTCGACAGAAGGCAGGGGATGCTCGGTCTTGATCAGGTGGGGCTTGAGGAAGAGGCGGAGGAGTATCTGAAGGAACTCCTTTCGAAGACAAACGGAATAATACTCGTTACCGGTCCGACAGGAAGCGGTAAGACGACCACTCTCTACGCAGCGTTGAACATTGTAAAAAGGGATGAAAGGAACATAATAACGGTTGAGGACCCGGTGGAATACCAACTTGAGGGTGTGGGTCAGATACAGGTAAATCCAAAGATAGGGCTTACCTTCGCCCAGGGGCTCAGGTCAATACTCCGCCAGGACCCTGACGTGATAATGGTTGGTGAGATAAGGGATAGAGAGACTGCCGAGATTTCCATACAGGCATCACTTACGGGGCATCTTGTGCTTAGCACTCTTCACACAAACGATGCCTCCACAGCCGTATCAAGGTTGCTTGAGATGGGCATAGAGCCCTTTCTCGTCTCATCTTCTCTCATGTGCGTGATTGCACAGAGGCTTGTAAGGACGGTATGCACCGGATGTAAAATAAAGTATGAACCCTCTGTGAGGGAAAGAGAGATAATTGAGAGGCACGGGATTACTGTGGATGCGTTATATAAGGGAAGCGGATGTAATAACTGTAACGGTACAGGTTATTACGGCAGGACAGGGCTGTTTGAGATTCTGAATGTTACGCATTCAATACGAGACCTTATTAATAAGAGGGCTGATGCACACACCATAAGGGAAAAGGCGGTTTCTGAAGGGATGAGATTACTCAGAGAGGATGGGCTGATGAAGGCCGTTAAGGGGATAACCACGATGGAGGAGGTATTGAGGGTGACCTCTGTAACAGAAGATGTGCCGGTTTAACGGAAGGCTGTAACAGTTTTAATTAAAGAACCTCACTATATTCTCCGATATAGATTATATAGGCAGTAAGGAGGTATGTATGAGGGTAGTTGCAGAGAAGGTAGAACCGGAAAAGTTTTTTAAATACTATATCTTGAAGGTATGCGATGAGAACTCACTGAAAGAGGAGGAGAGGTTCCTCCAGGTGGAATACCTCTCCAGGATGCTGTCAGGTTTTGTGGATCCTGAAAAGCATTATCAGGACTCGGGTGATATAGTCAGAGTGATTGATGTTCTAAAGAAGGAATTAGAAAAGGTGGAGATATCCCTTGAGGCGTATCGTGAGGCGGCAGACAAGATACTGTTTTATCAGAGTTTCTACCCTGAGGCATTCCGAAGGCGGATGATGAGCCACCGATTTTATGCACAGGCTGCAAAGACCTTCTACAGGATTGTGGGTAATTATAAAATACCGGTCTGTGGGATGTTGTCCGAGGAGTATGGACTATGGAAATTCATCCTCAGATCCATGAGACAGAGGTACTTCTTCTGATGCTATCTGCTTTTCCTGCCAAAATCAACCCTGACAACCTTGTCATCTTTCTGATTCTCACTATCTAACTCAGGGGAGGGCTTTTCCTCCTTTTTCTCTGCGGTGTAGGTGCAGAGAAACTGTGCTTCAGCCTCAGGGGAGTAAACACCAATAATGTTTTCAACAGGGATCATGCAGTGTTCTGTTCTTGTACCAAATACGAGTTTTGCATCAATCCCCCAGTCTTCCCATCTGAAGTTCATCCTGTTATTGAATACAAGCACAAGCCCCTTTTCCTTCTCCTCCTCAAGAAACCCCCTCCTGCCGATAATAACATCTTCAGAGTGCCGCACGATAATGAACACCCTACCAACGGTGTTTAAGAGGGAGTAAAACACCTCACGCTTGAGCCGGTTAAGTTCAACGCTGTAGTCCATTACCAATCATTATATCACAGAGAGGTTGTACTCTTGGTAGATTTGATCTTATAAAGGTGATAGATGGTATTTGACTGCTCTGAGGCGCCTTTTTGAGGCAAGGTAAGGATGAGAGAAAGAGATATGCCGAAGTTGTCAATCTGGGAAATATGTGATATGATATAACTAAGAGAGGAAAGTCGTACAGGGATGAAGGGCTTTATAAATTCCAAGAAAGGGGGTTAAAGATGAAGATACTTCTGCCGGTGGATGGTTCGGAGCACTCCTTCGGGGCTGCAAGATTTCTGTCACAGTTGAGCCTTACCCCGGAGGATAAGGTAACGGTATTACATGTGATAAACTTCATCCCCCTTGTGCATGAGATAGAGGCTTATGCAGATACGGTTTTCAGGATAAAGCAGGAGATTGCGCCACGAATACTCGAAGAGGCATCTGATATCCTCAGATCCACCCCTGTCAAATTAGAACAGGTAACTGATGAGGGTAATGCCGCTGATCTTATCGTTGACAGGGCGCTGGATGATGAGTATGATCTTATCGTTCTCGGTGCGAAGGGAACAAAGGGGCTCGGCTCATTTATAGTTGGAAGCACCACCAGGACGGTGGTATCCCGCTCTCCCATCCCTGTGCTTGCGGTGAGGGAGAGGCAGTGGGAGATAAACAGGCCCTTCAAGGTGCTCTTTGCTGATGACGGTTCGGAGTACAGTGAGGTCGCCGGAAGGTTTTTAGTAAAACTTCCCCTGCCTCAGGAGACAGAAGTAGGCATCATCCATGTGGTGCAGTCAGCGGTTCATGACATACCTGAGAGGTTTTTTATCGAGGTGGACGATAGGTGGAAGACCGAACTTGCAAGGATAAGGGAGGATGAGTTCAGGCATGCTGAGGGTATAATAGAGAAGGCGGAGTCTTATCTGAGAGAGCGGTTCAGTGATATAAAAACTGTTATAAAGGTTGGTGACCCTTCCATTGAGATAATCTCATATACAGAGAGGCACGAGGTGGATCTCCTTGTGGTGGGCTGCAGGGGAGTAAAGGGGTTAAGGGGCAGACTCGGTAGCGTTTCGAGAAATGTAATAAGACATGCACCTGCATCATTCCTGATCGGCAAGTCCTGCTGAGTAGGTGCCGTTTTCTATTACAACAATAGATACCGCATACTCCCTTTCGTGGGATATGCTGAGATGTATAAAACCACCTGGAACCGTCCGGTTAAAGAGTCGTTTTGCCTCACCATGAAGTTTTATACCAGGCCTGCCTGAGCGGCTTTCCCTCACCACCTCTATGTCGGTTAGCCTGAGGGGAGATTCAGTTGAGAGTGCCTTTATAAAAGATTCTTTTGCCGCAAACCTACCTGCAAGTGACGGGTAGGGTGCTGCTTTATTCAGGCAGTATTGCATTTCCTGGTCTGTAAACACCCTCTTTAGAAACCTCTCTCCCCAACGCTTGATTGCATCTTCAATCCTTTTGATCTGGACGATGTCAATCCCCAGGCCGTAAATCAGTAACTTGTTTACCATCAGTCTATCAGGGTCTTCATCTCTCTGACAGCCCGCTCAATTCCTACGAGAACCGCCCTGGAGATTATGCTATGACCGATATAAAGCCCCCTTAGTCCTTCTATCTCTGCTACCGCCCTTACATTGTAATAGGTAAGTCCATGTCCAGCATTTGCCTGAAGCCCTACAT
>CAYMML010000016.1:0-22092 GCA_964391515.1 uncultured Thermodesulfovibrio sp.
TTTCCCGAGCAGTTTTTTCATAACCCTTTCATCCAAAAAACGTGCACTTACGAAGTGCACGTTTTTTGGGGGAGTTTGTAACCCCTTATTTTATAGTATCTGTTAAGTGCCCTGAGGAAGTCGTTCCGGTCTATTGGTGGTATCATCACCCTTTCATCCTCATAACCCGCCTCATTGAAAAATCTGGGTGGAAGATCATCGTCGTTGTGGGTAAAACCGTTAAGGGCGTTCATCTCCCTTTCGGTATTCCATATCCTCTCCCCTATTGCAAGCAATGATTGTACATCATGCCTCATTCCTGTAACCGCATTAAGTATCTCGGCATACTCCTCAAGGGATGCCCCGAAAAAGACGAACTTACAGGCGGTAAGGGAGTCAACCACGGCGTTCATATCCTCAGATATCTTCACCATCCTTGCCTTACCCTCAAAGGAAAACCGGTTAACCGCAACAGGCTTTCTCAGTATCTCATAACTTATGGGGTATGCCCGCAGGTGACATGCACCCCTGTTTGAGGTGGCATAGGAAAGTGCCATACCGTAAGCCCCTCTGGGATCGTAGGCAGGCATCTCAAGCCCCTTCACAGACATGCTCAACTCCGGCACACCCCGTTCTTTTGCGTATCTGAGTGAACCCTCAGAGAGGGCATCTCCTATCCCTCTTCTCTCACCGATCTGTATTATGAGGTCAATTATCTCTTCTCCCGACAGGTCTTTGCCTGTTATCTCAGCGTGGCATGCTATGGTTGAACCTGTGGATATGGTATCAAGGCCGTAATCGTTACATAGTCGGTTTGCCTCCACAATCACCTGTAAGTCATCGTTGGCATTGAGAGCACCGAAGTGTGAGGCCGTCTCAAACTCTGGTATTACCTCTCCCTTCCTGCCCTTCTTTTTACACAGTATGGGACAGTTAGAACAACCGGTCTTTTTTGTGTCGTAGGAGACCTTCATCCTGTAACCGGAGTACTTTCCGGCGCCAGGGAAAAAGGACCTCCTGAAGTTCATGGTAGGCTCCATCCGCCTTGCATGTATCAGATCAACAAGCGCCGCCGTTCCAAACTCACTCAGGCCAAACTCCCCGAATATGGCAGGTGTAGCCCTGAGAAGACGCATCACATTCTCACGTGCCTTCTTTAGTTTTTCGTCTGAATACACCCCAACATTCCCGCCACCCCTTACCGTTATCATTTTAAGATGCTTTGCCCCCATTACCGCCCCAAGCCCGCCTCTACCTGCAAGATAGTGGCCGTCAAACACTATTGATGCAAATCTCACCAGTCTTTCCCCTGCAGGGCCTATTATGGCGGAGGATATATCTTTTTCAAGACCCTTAAAGATATCACCGGTAGGCAGCCCTGCCATATCACCGGCCGGTTTAAATGAGACGCCTTCATTAGTTATCTCAAGCATCACCCACTCATTAGAAGCACCCGTTATTACCACCATGTCAAACCCTGCCTTCTTGAGGCGTGTGCCGAACCTTCCTCCCACAGAGCAGTCGAAGATTGTGCCGGTAAGCGGGGAGCGGGAGACCACGGAGAACCGGCCCGAGGTCGGTGAAGGTGTGCCCACAAGAGGACCGGTGGCAATAACGAGAGGCATATCCGGTGAAAAAGGGTCTTTAGTAATCTGCTCTCTCAGTAGCGCCACACCAAATCCCCGTCCACCAAGGTAGTCCTTTATTAACCACCCTGGTGTCTCCTCAATAGCCCAACTCCTTTCAGAGAGATCAATAGTAAGGTATCTTCCGGTATATCCGCCCTTCATCTATTCCTCTTTGCTCATTCTGTAAATAAACACGAGTATCTCAGCCACCGCCCGGTAGAGTGCCTCTGGGATCTCCTCGTACATATCCAGTGATGCAAGCACCTCCACGAGGTTTCTGTCCTCCCGGATGGGAACGCCATGCTCCCGGGCTATCTCGATGATCCTCTCGGCAAGGTAACCCCTTCCGGTGGCGACCACCCTGGGTGCCCTGTCTTCACCATGCCGGTATCTGAGTGCAGCCGCCTTTTTTCTGTCATTTGGGTTCATACTAAAATTTTTAAGTCCTTATATCCACCCTGTCTTCTGGAAAACCTCTTTTTTCAGATGGTAGCCCCTGTGCTACTGTCATGCTCAGGAGGTTAAGCCCTGCATTTTCAAACTGTTCTTTCAGATGATCAAGACCTGCCGAAATCCTTTCGGCAAATTCGGTTCTCTCGGTGAAAAACCTGATGTTAAACCCACCCTGCGTAAAGTATATGAGGCTTACAACCCGGCCAGCCCCTTCAAGGTCAAGTTTTACAGCACAGGTAAAGGAGCCCTCATCCTGGTGTTTTGGGGTTTTATCGAACAAGAGTTCTCCATCTTTCAGTTCGTCCCAGATTAGAGGTATCCAGGTCTGAGTGGTCTCAGAAAGCACGGTATGGAACTGGTAATGTTCTATGTTCTTTAAAAGCCCCTCAATGGTTTTTTTGAAACCTCCAATGTTCACCCCCTCGCTTTTCAATATCTCAAGGGTCTCCCTGTTATCAAGTTTTGCCCTCAGTGTAAGTAATATACCCTTGATGTCAGACTCAAGATACCTCTTTATTTGATGAGGAGGGATTTGGTTGCTTGTGCCGGTAGGTTTTTGTGGGCTCAACGGTTGTTCTTCTTTTTCGGCAAAAAGACGATCCTGCATGCCATGTTTGGAAGGGGTATCGGGTTTTTTTATCTCCTCTTGAAGATTCTCCTGTAAGAACCTCTTTAAGATTATCTTTATTGCGGTTTCAAAAAATATCCCTGATCTCCTCATGGCCGTTCCAAACCCTGCAGGCTGAAGGTCGTCAGGTGTATTAAAGTACTCGATGAGTTTTTCTACCTCTGGGAGGTTTTTTTTGACACTCTGTGGAAGGCTTGCAAGTTTTCCTTTAACGGTATCGTTTATCTCCTTTGCCTTCAGGCGGGCTATATTTTCAGACTTGAGCGCTGAAAGGACCAGTTTTAGTACCTCTGAACGGTCCGTCTTTAGAGGTGAGATCAGACTGAGTATCACCCGGTCTTTCCCCACCTGCTGAACCATGAGATCAACTGAGGAACCAGCAGTTAGCGGAACACTGGTTTTTGCGGTGAGCCTTATGCCCTTCAGGCTTACCTCCACGGTGTTTGGGGAGACCATCCTTAACACCTCTGCCCTGATAAAGTCCCCCTTCTGGAGTCTAAGCCCTCTGCCTCCGGGAATCAGTAGGGAGACCAGGCTCTTTGCCTCGGGTCCTTTAAGCGGGAACAAATCGGCTCCTTTCCGGGTTCTGATACCGTTGCTTCAGATAACCTACCAATATTTAGTATAATTGTTCTTAATGAATTACCGAAAGGAGTGCCTATGCTTGACATCAGGTTTGTAAGAGAAAACCCGGAACTTATCTCAAACGCCCTCAAAAACAGGGGGTATGAACAGGTTTCAATGGATGAGTTTCTCTCCCTTGAGGAGGAGAGACGAAAGGTGATTCGGGAGGTGGAGGAACTCCGCAACAAGAGAAACACCGTATCGGAAGAGATCGGAAAGAGGAAAAAGTCCGGTGAGGATGCTCAAGACCTGATCGCCGAGATGAAGACCGTTTCAGACAAAATCAAGGAACTTGATGACAGGCAGAAAGAGATTGATGGTAAGATTCGGGACTTTCTCCTCACCATACCGAATGTTCCTCACGAGAGCGTGCCTGTGGGAAGGGACGAGGAGGATAATGTCGAGATAAGGAGATGGGGTGAACCACCTGAGTTTGATTTCGAGCCCCTTAACCACTGGGACATTGGAGAGACGCTGGACATCATGGACTTTGAGCGTGCATCAAAAATAGCAGGTGCGAGGTTTTCACTCATGAAAGGTGCTGGGGCGAAACTCGAGCGTGCCCTTATGAACTTCATGCTCGACCACAACACAGCCCTCGGATATAAAGAGGTCTTTCCACCCTTACTGGTAAACCGCCAGACCATGACCGGCACAGGCCAGTTACCAAAGTTCGAGATGGATCTCTTCAGGACTGCTGATCCCGAACTCTACCTGATCCCCACAGCCGAGGTGCCGGTTACAAATATCCACAGAGAGGAGATACTCAAAGAGGAAGACCTTCCCCTCTACTACACCGCTTACACACCCTGTTTCAGGAGAGAGGCGGGCTCTTACGGTAAGGACACAAGGGGGCTCATCAGACAGCACCAGTTCAACAAGGTGGAACTGGTGAAGTTCTCCAAACCAGAAGACTCTTACGATGAACTGGAAAAACTCACCCGTGACGCCGAAGACATACTTCAGAAACTCGGTCTTCATTACAGGGTGGTGGTGCTTTGCACCGGTGACCTGGGGTTTTCTGCCTCAAAGACCTACGATATAGAGGTCTGGCTCCCGGGGCAACAGAGGTTCAGAGAGATATCTTCCTGTTCTAATTTTGAAGACTACCAGGCAAGGCGTGCAAATATCCGTTTTCGCCGCACCGGTAAGAAGGGCACAGAGTTTGTGCACACGCTTAACGGTTCGGGGCTTGCCATAGGTAGAACCCTTGTGGCAATACTTGAAAACTACCAGCAAAAGGACGGAACCGTCCTTATTCCGGATGCCCTGAAACCCTATATGGGAACTGATCGGATCAAATAAGTAACGCCCCCTGCCATAATGGTGGCAAAAGAGACACATGGTGGAGTAATTTTTACACAAAAAATGTAAAAAAGCCCATACATCTGGTGCAGGGTTGGTTTTTATTTTTCAGGTTCCGGGCAGAGAGGATCTGTAATTAAAAAATAACCCTTTGTTTTATAAAGAAAATATCTACGCAAAACCTGTCCGGTTACACCTTTAATGTTAAACAACAAAGAGATTCAATTTAATGGTATGATTTTTGCTTGAACAATAAATAGATAAATGATTATAGAGGTTTAGAGATGAGCCCGGAACTGATGCGAGATAAGATACGTGAGGTCATCGGGATACTCCTTGAGAGTGAGTTTTATCTTGAACTTCCCCTTGAGGAGAGATCAAGTCTGATCAAGTCTATTATAAACCAGACCTGAACCAGACTACCTTTTATTTTCCCCCCTTTTCCTTCTGATTGAAAACACCAGGTATGGAATCAGCACACAAAGTGTGGTGGAGTATATTAAGATACCCTCTCCTTGATAGAGGCTTCCATTACCCCCATTAAATACCTCTTTAATGAGTGAAAGCCCTACAAATCCGGTTCCCAGAACCGCTATTGCTACCCTTATGCTGTTACTCATCCTGTTGTTTTCTCTCCTCAAGCGGGAGGAACCGCTTTGTTTCTGTGAGGCTTGAGATGTATGCAGGCCGGATCAACCGTCCCTGTATTATCTCTTCAATCCTGTGTGCAGACCAGCCGGCAACCCTGGACATGGCAAAGATAGGGGTAAAGAGTTCCTGCGCTATGCCCATCATATCGTAAATAAAGCCCGAGAAGAAATCCACATTAGGGCAGACCTTCTTGCCCTTCTTCTTTTTTATAACCTTTACAGCGAGGTCTGCCACCTTTGTGTAAAGTTTGTACTCATCAGTGCGTCCCTTTTTCTCAGCAAAGAGCCTTGCCTTTTCTCTGAAAATCCTCTCCCTTGGATCAGAAATGGTGTAAACGGCATGGCCTATTCCGTAGATCTTTCCACTACCGTCCCCGGCCTTTCTATCCAGGATCTTCTCAAGATAACTGGATATCTCCTCATCATCATCCCAGTCTTTGACCTCCCGTTTTATATACTCCATCATGTTCATAACCGCCTCGTTTGCACCACCATGCAAGTGCCCGGCAAGGGATGCTATTCCTGCACATATAGCCATGTAGGTATCGGTAAGGCTTGAAGATACCGTCCTGACAGTGAAGGTGGAGTTGTTCCCGCCACCATGCTCGGCATGAAGTATCAATGCCATGTCAAAAAGATGGGTTATAAACGGCTCAGGCACTTCACCATGAATCATCATAAGAAAATTCTCGGCAGTGCTTAGTGAAGGATCGGGGGGTATAAACCTGGCAGAGTCAGTGCTATCTCGCAACACACAGTAATTGTAAGCGATAATTGTGGGAAACTTTGCAATAAGGTCGATGCACTGTCTTGTAACATCACGAATGTCGGTAGACCTTGGGTTTGGATCGAATTTGTGAAGTGCCGCAACTGCTGCATGGAGGGCGCCCATCTGGTCATCGTTTTCGGAGTTGAACCTTATTATCTTCTTTGCAAGATCTGGTAGCCTTCTCCTTTCACCAAGCACCTCCTGGAACCTCTCAAGTGATGCCTTTGAGGGAAGTTCACCGGTAAGGAGAAGATAAACCACCTCTTCAAAACCAAACCTGCCCTCCCGTTCGATTGTTTCTACTATTTCTTCTACATCATACCCGCAGTAGTACAACTTACCCGGCACTGGATGGTTCTTTCCCCAGCGGTCTTTCTCAAACCCCTTCACCTGCCCCTTGCTCGTAACTCCCACAACTACCCCGGTGCCGTCAAGGTTGCGGAGACCTAACTTTATGTTCTTTTTTCTAACAAACTCAGGATCTATTCGGCTGTGGTTCTCCTCAAGTTTTGCGATCTTGTCAAGTATTCCGTTCATCTAACCTCCTTATCACACTAAGCCAGATACCAATCCAGAAAATACCTGTTGCAATTTCATTATGCCCTGTTAAACGCACGAGCAGGATTTCTGAATGTTCCTGTTTTGTGAACCCTTTATGCGTTAATTAGGTTGACCTGTCAAGATGGATTAAACCCAAAAGTGATCATTCCATCGGTTGGAACTAATATTATACAATATTCCGCCCTTTCAATACCATACAGTCCTGAAATTGTTTGACACAAATAAGCAATTCTTAATATAATACGAGGCTTTGTGTTTTTTTAACGGGAAAATCCGCCTTTTTACATACTCAGGCTACCTTTACGGATCAATTTGACAGGAATTGCCAACCAGTTTGTGGTGGTTTATTACAAACACCGTTTGGTGTGGAAAAACTTTTGAAAGGGGTGATACCAATGGCTGAGAAGAAGAAGTCCAAGACAGATGTTGCAGCCCGTAGCGGTAACAAGAGCAGCGCCAAGACATGCCGTATCTGTGGAAACCCGGTACAGGTTGTGATGGCTGTATCATCTACAGGCAAGAAAAAGATCAAGCGTGTCTGTTGCGAAGGTTAAGCAAACCCTGTAAGCCTCTGTGGGAGAGAACCTCCCACAGAGGTCTTTCGTTTCTCCCCATTCCCTTAAGAAATAGTGTCCATTAACGTGTCCATGATCGGTCATAAATATCACTGAAAAAAGCAAATTTTCTCTCCATTTCGTTAAAATATCTTATTACACTCTATTAGTTGCCACAAAGGAAGTGAGCGTATGTCCACAAGTTGTTATGCTAAACTTCAAATCTTACTGAAAAGAGGTGTCCTATGGGAATTATAAAAAGTGCCTTTGAAAAGGCTATGGAAAGGGCGGATGAGATTGCACCCCTCACAGAGGAGGAAAAGGAGAAGATCAAGATAGAGGCGTCTGTAAAGGAGATACTTTCTTCTTACTTCAAGGGCGACCTCACAGAAGAGGGCCTCTGGAAGGAGTTCAAGGAACGGGTCCCTTCAGAGCACATCGGAACCGCACAGGACTCTCTGGTCTCATCTTTATCCTTACGCTCTTCATCAGACGATTTTGACCGCAGGATAAAGGGTATCCTTGCCCTTGAGAGTTTGAAGTCCAGACCAAAAACCCCTGAACTTGAGTCGCTACTTTCAAGACTAAAGGGCCTATCAAAGGAGTTTGAAAAACTTTCTGAACAGGCAGCAGAAGAACTACGGGCGGCGATGGAACAAAACCCACAGTTGAGGCTCAAACCTGTTATGACGCCTGATGGTAGAACGGTTATGCAGCCCGCCCTCTCGGTTGACGAGGCGGTTGAGGCAAGGCTTTCAGAGTTTCTAAAACAGCAGGAAGAGCAGTACGGAAAGGCATTTGAGATGACCCTCAGTGGTATCCGGGAGTTGATCGCTTCCAACCAGGGATAGTTAAAAGGCTGCTTTGAGTACCGGTAAGTTAATAATAAAAAACAGGAGGTAAGAATGCTTGACAAGAAGATGGAAAAGGCACTTAACGACCAGATCAATGCCGAGATTTATTCAGCCTATCTTTACCTGTCCATGAGTGCTTATTTTGAGTCTATCAATCTGAAGGGGTTTGCAAACTGGATGAGAGTACAGACCATGGAGGAACAGACACACGCCAAAAAGTTTTACGACTTCATGCTCGACCGTGGTGGCAGGGTGTTACTTACCAGCATAGATGCCCCACCAACAGAGTGGGAATCACCACTTGCTGCCTTTGAGCATGTCCTTGAACATGAACAGCATGTTACATCACTTATCAATGGCCTCATGGATCTGGCAATAGACTTGAGAGACCATGCAACGAGTAGTTTCCTCAAGTGGTTCATAGACGAACAGGTTGAGGAGGAGGCAACGGCAGACGAGATAATCCAGAGTCTCAAACTCAATGAGAAGAATCCCGCAGGTCTTTTCATGATTGACAAGGAACTGGGACAGCGGGTATTCACACCTCCGCAGGGCGTAACTATCTGATTTACTGATGCCTCTCTTTTCTGAAAAGGATATTGAAAACTCCTATTACGACCCTGAAGCACACTGGAAGATACACAGGCTCATTAAAGAGCACTCAACGAACCCGGAGGACATAAGAGATGTAGCATTTCGGGATCTTGACTTCCGCAGGATAAGGCAGATACTTGACATTGGCTGTGCCTTCGGGTTTTCTATCCGTGGGCTGAGGGGGAAACTGAAGAAAAAGACACACATCGTTGGTATAGACCTCCAGGAGGCCTATCGTCAACCCTGGCTCAATGCCTGTAAGGAAATTGGGGCTATTGGGGAATTTCATATCTCCCATGCCGACGAGATAAAGTCCTATCCCTCTGCAAGTTTCGACCTCATTATCTCCAGTTACTCCCTTTACTTCTTCCCCCACCTCGTTTCAGAAATAGCAAGGCTCCTCCGGCCTGAGGGCACCTTCGTTGCCATAACCCACAGCAGAAAGGTTCTGAGGGAACTCATCCAGAGGATCCCTTCAGTGATGGACCGCTTTGGCGTGAGGGTTGCCGAGGTGCTGAGGGCACAGGAACTGCTCGATACCTTTTCCTACGAAGAGGGCGAAAACCTCCTGGAGCCGCACTTTGGGGAGATAACTAAGAAACTATTCCCGAACAAACTCAGGTTTACCGAGAAGGAGTTGGAGCGCTTCAGAGAGTACCTGCAGATGAAGAAACTCATCTTCTTCAAAGAGGTCCACGATGAGGCACCTGACAGTGTTGGTGCAGTGCTTGAGGCAATTATGGCTGAGTTGATGAGAGAGGCCAGGGCAAAAGGCTCAATGGAGTTTACAAAAGACGACGGCATTTTCATTTGTAAAAGACCGCTCAGGTCCTCACACGAGATGGCAAGGCCTAAACGGCCTGTTTACTGCCACGACTGTGGTGCGGTACTTGAAAAGAGAAAGATCGAGGGAAAGAAAAGGCTTATCTGCCGGGAGTGTGGTCACATTCATTACCACAACCCACTTCCGGTAACCGCCGTTATAGTGGAGAACGAAAGGGGAGAGATCCTGCTTGTGAAGCGTGCTAACCAGCCCATGAGGGGGATGTGGTGCCTCCCTGTGGGGTTTGCAGAGGCAGACGAAGAGATAGAGGATGCCGCACTCAGAGAACTCAGGGAAGAAACCGGCCTTAGCGGTGAACTGGGTGGTGTGGTTGATGTAAGGACAGCTCACAACTGGTTTTACGGTAACCTCGTTATGATCACCTATTATCTCCGATCAGTAACCGGCCAACCAAGGGCAGGAGACGATGCTATGGAGGCTCGGTTCTTTCCCATTGAACACCTCCCGCCCCTTGCCTTCCGCACCCACGAAAAGGCCATCCAGAAGTACCTTGAGTTACGCCCCCACCTTAGCGATAAAGGTAATCAATAATCGCCTGGATCTCCTTTTCCGAGAGGTGTCCAAAACTGGGCATCTTCGAGTTGGGATTGTTTTTTGAAGGGTCTTTCAACTGCTGGTGTATCCACTCCCTGCTACGCCGATTTTTAACGTCGGTAAGGTCAGGGCAGATGCTTCCACCCACCCCCTTGAACCGGTGACACTTGTTACACCCCTCCTTCTCAAACAATTTTGCCCCATCCACTGCGCAACCGCCGAGGAAGAGCACGACAAATAATACCGAAAAAAGACCCTTCAATTTCATACAAACCTCCGTCGTGTTTTTGTGGTAATATTGAATATTATAACCTATTACTAAAGTCTTTAACCCCAGAACGCACAAAGGAGGTGTCAACATGGGTGAGGAGCATGAAAAACTGGTAAAGACATCCATTTACCTTGAAGAGGAGATGCTTGAGGTGTTAGATGAGTTTGCCAGGAAATACACAGATGAGACCGGCAAACGGTGGTCACGCGGTGCGGTGGTAAGACTTGCCCTGAGTGAGTTCTTCGCAAGACAGGGAGTAATTACCTAAGAGAACATGAGATTAATTCACGGTTGGTGTTGTGGCTGTGAGCAAAAATATGATACCTCACGCAGTTGTATGTGTGGAAAATTGTAACAACACCGGGCAATTCTGCCACACCTACTCCCCAACTTCCGGGGCTGTATTTTTACCACATTCAGAGATTAAGCCGCCTTTTTCTTAAGAAATCTCCTTATTTCAGGGGGTTTTCCATCCCTTTCCTGTCGCATGCAGGTTTTGACTACCTCAAAAAAGACCTGGCATGCCCCTTGCTACTATTCCGTTGTTTTATAGATCCATAAAATCTTATAATAACCAATATGAAGAAGATACCTACCATATGTCCTTACTGTGGGTGCGGCTGCGGTCTTTACCTGCACGTAGAGGGTGATAGGCTCTATGGGGTCTCCCCAAGCAGGAACCACCCGGTAAACCTTGGCAGTTTGTGTGTTAAGGGCTGGAACTCCTATGAGTTTGTGAACCATCCCCAAAGGCTACGATACCCGATGATACGGAAGGGTGGAGAACTTGTCAGGGTATCCTGGGACGAGGCCCTCGGGTATGTGGCATCGAATCTTGCGAGACTCAAAGAAGAATACGGGCCTGACTCACTTGCCGTCCTGAGTTCGGCAAAGTGCACAAACGAAGAAAACTACATAATGATGAAGTTTACCCGGGCGGTGTTAGGCACAAACAGCATAGACCATTGTGCCCGGCTCTGACACAGCACTACGGTGGCCGGTCTGGCCTCCGCATTTGGCTCAGGAGCCATGACAAACTCCATCCCTGAGATTTCTGATGCACGTGTGCTGTTTGTAATAGGTTCTAACACTACCGAACAGCACCCCATGGTGGCTAAGCACATGCTTGAGGCGGTAGACAGAGGAGCCACCCTGATAGTTGCCGATCCGAGAAGGACACAGATTGCAGAGTTTGCACACATCCACCTCCAGCATAGAAGCGGCACCGATGTGGCGCTACTTATGTCAATCATGAATGTGATCGTGAACGAGGGGCTCGTGGATGTGGATTTTGTAAGGCGTCGCACCGAAAACTTCGATGCCTTTGAGGAAATCCTCAGAAAGTACCCGCCCCAGATCGCAGAGGAGATAACCGGTGTCAGGGCAAACGACATAAGGCGTGTGGCACGAATCTATGCAATGGAAAAACGATCCATGCTCTTTTATGCCATGGGGATCACCCAGCATGTGACCGGTGTTGACAATGTGAGGGCATGTGCAAACCTGGTGATGCTCACAGGCCATATAGGGCTTCCCATGTCGGGGATAAACCCCCTGAGAGGGCAGAACAACGTCCAGGGTGCCTGTGATATGGGGGCACTTCCGAATGTGTACTCAGGCTACCAGACAGTAACTGACCCACGGGCAAGGAGGAAGTTTCAGAGGGCATGGAGGAAGAAACTCCCCGAAAAGCCGGGTCTAACCGTTATGGAGATGATGGATGGAGCGGTTAAAGGCACCGTCAAGGGGATGTACATAATGGGTGAAAACCCTCTGCTTTCAGACCCGGATCTTTCTCATGTGGAAGATGCAATGGAGAACCTTGACTTTCTGGTCGTTCAGGACATCTTCCCAAATGAGACAATGAAGTATGCACATGTGGTGCTCCCTGCCTCGAGTTTTGCCGAGAAAGACGGCACCTTTACCAACACGGAGCGGCGGGTGCAACTCCTGCGTAAGGCGATTGAGCCGATAGGGGAGTCAAAGCCCGACTGGGAGATCATCTGTGCCCTGAGTGAGAAAATGGGATACCCCATGAAATACCGTGGCACCTATGAGATCATGGAGGAGATCGCCTTACTCACCCCGTCTTACGGTGGCATCCTTCACCACCGTCTCATGGACGGGTTTGGTCTTCAGTGGCCCTGCCCCGACAGGGAGCATGAAGGCACCCCATATCTGCACAGAAAGAAGTTTGCCAAAGGGCTTGGCACATTCATCACCGTTGACTACCAGCCCCCCGACGAGCCACCTGATGAGGAGTACCCATTTTTGCTCACCACCGGCAGGCTTTACTTCCATTATCATACCGGCACCATGACCAGACGCACACTCGTGCTGGAGCGGGAAGAGCCCGAGTGTTATGTGGAGATAAACCCCAACGATGCAAGGAGGCTTGCAATTAGGAACCGCTCCCTTCTTGAGATCTCCTCAAGGAGGGGAAGCATCAGGGCAAAGGCGATGATTACACAGAGGACACCAGAGGGCACCATATTTTTGCCGTTTCATTACCATGAGGTCGCAGTCAACCTGATAACGAACCCTGCCGTTGACCCCGTTGCAAAGATACCGGAATACAAGGTCTGTGCAGTAAAAGTAACGAACCTCCAGCCTCCACCTACATTATCGAGGGAGGTTAAGCAGGTTGATCTTGAGGATCTGAGGATAACATGAGCAAAAAAAACATCTGGATACTCGATAAAAACCACCTCTCCTACTGGCTCCGCCAGTTGAGAAACTCACGAGACCTGATAGGGCCTCTGAGAGAGGAGGGTGGTGATATCGTGTTCAGGAGTGTTGAGAATATCCATGAGATAGAACTCGACCTCCCTGCCGCACTTCCTACACCGAAGGAGTTTCTCTTTCCCCAGTATGAACCGCTTTTTCGCCTAAAGAAGGGAAACGGCGGGCTATCAAAACCGGAGAGTCTGTTAGACTGTACGGGGAGGGTGGTCTTCGGTGTCCGCTCCTGCGATATCTCTGCAATAAAACTGCTTGACAGGTTTTACTTCTCAAGTTTTGACGACTCTTATTACTGTGCAAGGAGGCGTAACACCCTCTTCATCTCCATAGCCTGTAATAATCCCGCCCCAACCTGCTTCTGTATCGGGCTCCAGACCGGTCCCTATCTTGAAAAGAACTTCGACATTCAACTCACTGACCTTGGGGATCGGTATCTCGTTCAGGCAGACTCCCGAAACGGTGTGAAAACCGTAAAAGAGATGTCCTTCCTCTTTGAAAGACCCAAAAAGGCAGACCTTGACGACCAGTACGAGGTCTTTCTCAGTGCCAAGGCAAGGTTCCGAAAGATCATCGGGCTTGATGGCCCGAGGCAGGCGATCCTCACCGGCAAGGTTGACGACCGTTTCTGGCAGGGCATAACGCAGAGGTGTTTTGAGTGCGGAGGGTGTGTTTACGAGTGCCCCCTATGTACCTGCTTCAGTGTAACAGACAGGGTATATGAGAACGAGGTGGAGAGGGCACGGCTGTGGGATGCCTGTCTCTTTAAGGGGTTTACGAGGATGGCTGGTGGTGTTTTGCCTCATGAAAAACGGATACTCAGAACCAAGAGGTGGTTTTACCACAAACTCATCCATTACCCCGACACCCTGGGAGATTTCGGCTGTGTGGGCTGTGGCAGGTGCACCATCACCTGCCCGGGCAAGATAGACATGGCAACAGTTGCAACAAAGATAAAGGCACTTTCCATGAACGGAGATATGCGATGAGGAGCATCAAAAAGCAAAGGGCTGATTCAAATAGGGCTCACAATGAAAACATCTACCTTCCATTTCCGGGTGTGGTGGAAGAGGTGGTGCAGAAGACCCATGATGTCTCGCTCTTCAGGATCAAAACCCAGATCCCGCTCAGATACAATCCCGGGCAGTTCTATATGATAGGGATATGGGGTGCAGGAGAGGTTCCCATCTCTATAGCCTCCTTGCAGAAAGACCCCCTGAACGGTGGTGACGGTTCCTCGTTTATAGAGTTCTGCGTCCGAAAGGCCGGTTATGTTACATCCCACATCCATGCGCTGAGGCCGGGCGATACCCTCTGGCTGAGAGGCCCTTATGGCAACGGGTTTGACCTTGAAATAACCCGCAACAGAGACCTGGTGATAGTAGCAGGCGGTATTGGTATAGTCCCCCTCCGGCCTGTCCTCCAGTGGGTTGTTGAAAACAGAGACGATCTCCGGAGTGTGACACTTCTCTATGGTTCACGATCTCCCTCTGACATCGTATTCAGAGATGAGGTTCCCCTCTGGCAAAAGGGTGGCGTAAAGGTGGTTACCACTGTTGACCGGGGGGACGAGAACTGGGATGGCCCTGTAGGGCTTGTCACCACAATGTGGCATGAGGCGAAGGTGGACTTCAAGAGGGCGGTTGCGCTGATCTGCGGCCCTGAAATTATGATAAAGGCAGCCATGCAGGATCTGTTCTTTTTCGGTATGCCCGATGATAGGATAATCACCACCCTCGAGGCTCACATGAAGTGCGGGGTGGGAAAGTGCGGCCACTGTTATGCCTCTGAAAAGTATATCTGCACAGACGGACCCGTGTTTTCTTACAGGGAGATCAAGCAGTACTCCATCCTTGAGGGGTATAACTCCGGGCACTGAGCAAACGTTTTTTTAAGCCCTCTCCCATACCCTCAAACCTCCTGATTAAAGTCTTGCCAATAATATCACAAACAATTGATAACATCAGGACAGATTTGAAAGGGTCGGTATTTTTTCCGAGGGTTATGTTGTAATGTGACAGGGCTTTTTTTCATTCCTATACTATCGGCAAATTCAGTACTAACTGAACAGTTATAAGGCTGTGCCTTATAAGGGGGTTTGCAATAATGCAAATGCCTTTGCGTGCATGCAACTAAGTGCAGACCATTTATCCAGGTTTGACAATAGGTTAGCACTGGCAGGAAACCTGCTTATGCCACTATGCCCTTCAATTCATTTCCCCCTCACATGATAAGGGCTCCCCGTAACGGGGAGCCCTTATCGCTTTTACTGGCATTTAATTTGCTTTTTTCTGAGCAACTGCTCAGCAGAAGGAGGGGCCTCAGGTGCCTCCTGTAAAACCTGTTGAGCCACCTGACGGGGCATAGCCTCCAAATCCACAGGAAAAGGAGGAGAGGAGTTTCTTTACATCACTTGAACCACAATAGGGACATGTGGTATCCTTTTCTGAACTCCCAACCTTCTGGAGTACTGAAAAGGTCTCTTTGCATGATGAACACTTGTATTCATAGAGGGGCATGGTGAACCTCCTTTGTTAATTAGTTTCTATACTTCTATACTATAAAGGCGGAAGGGGTTTTGTCAACAATAGAGAACGAGATACTACTTGTCAGCAATGACCAGGAACTCTCCCTGCTTGTTAAAGAGACTGCAGAGGCTGAGGGGTTAAGTGTAAGGCGGAAAAAGAATATACAGACGGCTGTGAGGGCATCAAAGGACTCGCAGATCGTTGTGGTGGACTGCATTCTGCCAGACGGTGACTGTGTTGAGTGCCTACAGAACCTGAATACCATCAACAACGACCAGATTTACATTGTCATCGTTGACGGGAACGCTCGAGAAAAGGGCATCCAGGCACTGAGAGACAACGCCTTTTTTTATCTGATAAAGCCGGTAAAGGACGAGGAACTGAGGATCATCCTCGAAAGGGCTCTTGAGTTTCAGAAACTCAGGCGGGAGGTCAGGGAGTTTTACCAGTGTAATATGGAGGATTTTCTCAGGGGAAAACTTGAGGTCTATATGCCCCAGATAAACAGGATAGGTGGTATAGCCCTTTATGATACGGTAATTTCCGAGGTTGAGAGGGCATTGATAAAACTTGCACTGGAAACAACAGGAGGAAACAGACTGAAGGCCTCGGCACTTCTGGGAATCAACAGAAACACCCTGAGGGCGAAACTCAACAAGTACAAGATTTAGAAAAATTAAGCGGGTAAACCCGCAGTTGGTGTGAAAACACCCAGACAGGAGGGATAACTGTGTGGGACATACTTAACGGGCTTGGCGGATATCTGATAGGTCCAACTCTCCTAATAGTTGCCATTATATATCTTCTCTTTTTCTTCATCAGACGCCTCAAGCACCTGAGTGACCTTCTGATATCGTCAGAGAGGTTCCATTCAACGCTTAAGCCGGTGGAGGTTCTGAGACACGCCGCCCGGTTGATCGTTGAGAAAGACCCTGGCCTGACCGCCTTTCCCCTTCTGATAGACAGAGTTGAACGGGAGGCGATGCTGATCCTTCAGGGAGGGAATGCCGGTCTGCCCCTGTCGGTTGAGAGTTACCTCTTTCGGTCTGCCCTCCTTGATAAGCCGGTTGTCTGCAGGGCTGAAGACATAAGGTCTGAAACCGATCTACAGATTGCCGAAAAGACCGGCCTTGAACAGTTTCTCATCTATCCCATACTGATTGAGAAGATTCACTTCTACCATGAGGGTGTGGGCAGGGTCTCAAGTAGGTGTCATGGAGGGCACAGATGTATAAGAACCGGTGGCAGGTCCTCCATAGAGGAGTACTATGAGCAGTGCTACGACTGCACCTACTTCTCCCCCTTCGGGGCGGTGGTGGTTGGAAGAAAGGGTAAGAAACTCAGGAAAAGAGATATCAGGACGGTTCACCATATACTCTCTCAAAAGCCCTTTATAGCCGCCCTCTCAAACGCATCAAGGCACGAACAGGCCCTCTCACTCGTTACAAAGGACGAACTCACAGGCGTTATGAACTACCGGGGGATAATCGAGTTTCTAAACCGGGAGATCGTTCGGGCAAGACGTGAAAAGAGACCCCTGGGGATAATCTTTATAGACATAAACAACTTTGGTGAGTACAACAAAGAAAGAGGTCACCTGGCGGGGAACCGGTATCTCAGGAGGCTTGCCAGGGCTATCGGGTTCGGCCTCAGAAAGACCGATTACATCGGGAGGTTTGGTGGTGACGAGTTCGTGGTGATACTGCCCGGGGCAGACAGGCCGGGCTGTGACGACACGATGGAGAGGATTCGTAAACACATAGAACTGGAACTTGGAAATGAGGGCTACGGAGTAAGCATGGGGGTTTCTGTATACCCTGACGATGGTGATACCTTTGAGGAACTTATCGGGGATGCCGATGAGAAGATGCGGCTACAAAAGAGAGAACTCTACCCCTCTGAAGGCTTCTTTGAATAACCGCCCGGGGGGTAACAAACCACCTATCTGAAGTTTGCCTCAAGCACCTCGCTCCACTGCCTCTTGAAGGAAGCAAACCTTCCCTTCATTATCGCACCTCGCATCTCCCTGAAAAACCGGAGGTAAAAGTATATGTTGTGCACCGTGTTCAGCCTCATGGAGAGTATCTCCCTTGAGAGGAAGAGGTGTCTGAGATAGGCACGGCTGTATCTGCGGCATGTGGGGCAGTCACAGGAGGGGTCTATGGGGGAGTCATCCCTCTTGAACTCGGCACGCTTAATGCTGATCCTTCCCTCAGAGGTAAAAAGCGTCCCGTTTCTTGCATTCCTGGTGGGCATCACACAGTCAAAGATATCATACCCGCACTCAACGGCATGGAGGACATCCCGGAGATCTCCTATCCCCATCAGATATCTCGGTTTATCCTGTGGCATCATCGGGCCGGTATAACCGATAACCTCGTACATCAGATCCTTGGGCTCGCCCACACTTAGCCCACCTGCCGCATACCCCTCAAACCCGATCTCCACCATATCCTCAAGGCTCTCCCTCCGGAGTTCCCGGAAGACGCCTCCCTGAAATATTCCAAAGAGGGCGGTCTCCCCACCAGGGGGGATCACCTTTCTGCACCTCCTTGCCCAATCTGCGGTGAGTCTGAGGGATTTCCTTATGTAATCAAACGAGGAAGGATAGGGGGGGCACTCATCAAAGCACATGGCAATATCGGAGCGGAGGGCAAGTTGTACCTCCATCGCCTTTTCGGGGCTGAGAAAGTGGTGTGAGCCGTCTATGTGAGACTGAAAAGAAACCCCCTCAGGCGTTATCTCCCTGAGCCGTGCAAGGCTGAATACCTGAAACCCGCCGCTGTCTGTAAGTATGGGTCCATCCCAACTCATAAACCGGTGAAGCCCGCCCAGAGAGCCGATCACCTCATCACCAGGCCTCAGGTAGAGGTGGTAGGTATTACCAAGGATGATCTCGGCACCGAGTGTCTTCAACTCCTCAGAACTAAGCGCCTTCACCGTGCCAAGCGTGCCCACAGGCATGAACTGCGGTGTGTGCACAAACCCCCTTGAGGTCTCTATCACCCCGGCACGTGCCTGGCCGTCTCTTCTTAAAACTGTAAATTTCATGACCTGCTATTATAAACTAACGGCATGCCTGCTATAAATCAAAGACCACTCAGTATTGCAATCACCATGGGAGACCCCGGCGGGATCGGCCCTGAAGTGATCTGGAAGGCACTGAAACTCCTCCCCCGTGAAGAACGCAGGGAGTTTGTGATTATCGGCAAAGAGGCCGTGATGGAGGATGCCCTTTCACTTGCTGGACCTGAGAGGGTGGAGGGGGTCAGAATCGAGGAGCCCGAGTCCCTGAAGGGGATGGACGGCGCCGTCTTTAAGACGAGGAGACGCCCGACCCCGGAAGGAGGCAGGGCGGCCTATGAGTGTATCCATGCCGCCCTCAAAGGCTGTATGAAAGGGCGGTTCCAGGCGATGGTCACGGCACCGATCTCCAAGGAGGCCCTCCACCTTGCCGGCTACAACTGGCCCGGCCATACAGAGATGCTTGCAGAACTGACGGAAACGGATTCATTCGGGATGATGCTTGCAGGAGGGCCGCTCAGGGTTCTGCTTGTAACCACACATCTGCCCCTGAGTGAGGTTCCCCGAAGGCTCAGCGAAGAAGGCGTATATGAAAAGATACTCCTTGCCCGTAAGGGGGCGGAGATGCTCGGTATTGAAAATCCAAAAATCGGGGTCTCAGGCCTGAACCCCCATGCCGGTGAGTCCGGCCTCTTCGGGGACGAGGAGGTAAGGATAATTGCACCTGCCGTAGAGAGGGCAAGGGCAGAGGGGCTTGATGTAACGGGCCCCATGCCACCTGATGTGATCTTCCGGATGGCCTACCTTGGGAAACTGGACATAGTGGTTGCCATGTATCACGACCAGGGGCTGATCCCCTTAAAGATGATAGCCTTTGACCGGGGTGTCAATATAACGGTGGGGCTCCCTGTTGTGAGGGTCTCCCCGGATCATGGCACCGCCTATGATATAGCCTGGAAGGGGGTTGCCGAGCCCTCCAGCATGCTCGAGGCGATAAAGACCGCCATTACCATAGCAGAGAACAGATCGGAGAGAGGGTAAGCCTGAGGGCTAATACATTTTCAGGGTGTCTCTTACGAGTTCCATCGTCTCCTGTGCGGTCTTGCGGGCACGGGCGTTTCCGGCCTCAACCAACTCCCTCAGAAGTGCCGGGTTATCGGAGAGTTCCTTCCGCCTCTCCCATATCGGCTCAAGCACATTAAACACATTCTTGATGAGCACCTTCTTACAGTCTCTGCACCCGATCCCGGCGGTCCGGCACCCCTCTGCAACCTCCTCCTGCTCTTCTTTAGTGGAAAAGACCTTGTGCAGTTGAAACACCGGCGACTTCTCGGGATCTCCAGGGTCGTTTCTCCTTACGCGCTGGGTATCGGTAACCATGGTAAGTATCTTCTGCTCCACCACCTCAGGTGGGTCGTTCAGATAAATAGCATTGTCATAACTCTTTGACATCTTCCTGCCGTCCAGGCCGGTCACCTTGGGAAACTCGGCAAGCAGGGGTTCCGGCTCGGGCAGCACCTCTCCTTTGTATAGATAATTAAACCGCCTTGCAATCTCACGGGTGATCTCAAGATGCGGCACCTGGTCTATCCCCACCGGCACATACCTTGCCCGGTAGATTAGGATATCCGCCGACTGAAGCACCGGATAGCCGAGAAACCCATAGGTGCCCAGGTCTTTATCCTTTATCTCCTCCTTCTTCTCCTTGTATGTGGGCACCCGCTCAAGCCAGCCGAGGGGGGTGATCATACTCAGGAGTATGTGGAGTTCTGCATGCTCAAGTATCTGCGACTGGACGAAGATGGTGCACTTTTCGGGGTCAAGCCCTGCGGAGAGGAAGTTCAGAAGCAGATCGTGTGTGTAGTCCTTTATCACCGATGGGTTTGCATAGTTGGTGGTAAGGGCATGCCAGTCTGCCACGAAGTAGTAACAGTCGTACTTATCCTGGAGTGAGACCCAGTTTTTCAGAGCCCCCATCAGGTTGCCCAGATGGAGATACCCGCTTGGCTGCATGCCGCTTAAAACCCTGTCCACAGAAAACCTCCTTTAGCCACAAGTTTTCTCTCTCAAAGGCTAATATTATTACATTTTCAAGGATATGAAAACAAGGAAATGCGGGGTGTTTTACAATCAGGGAGTTTGATTTGTAACCCGGGGCGTGGTAATGAAAGAACAACCATCAAGCGGGCTTTTTACACCAAGGATGTTTCTCTTTGCCACATGGGTGTATATCATGGTGGTGTTGAGGCTCTTATGCCCTAAAAGTTCCTGCACTGTCCTTATATCATAGCCGTCTTCAAGCAAATGTGTTGCAAAACTGTGCCTTAGTGTATGCACTGATGCAGGCTTTTCAATTTCAGCCTTTCTTACGGCTTCTTTGAATGCCTTCTGAAGGGTTCCAGCGTGTATGTGATGACGCCTCACTGTGTTAGTACGTGGGTCAACGGAAAGGGATTTTGATGGAAACAGCCAGAACCATGCCCATTCCTTTCCAGCGTTCGGGTATTTTCTTTCAAGTGCACCTGGAAGATAAACTCCGGGTAACCCCCTGGCACGGTCTTCATCATATAATCTCCTTATCTCTGAGATATGTTGAAGGAGAGCATCCTTGAGTGTGTCAGGAAGGATTGTTCTTCTGTCTTTATCACCCTTGCCTGCCCTTACAATAACCAGGTTCTTCTCAAGATCAATATCTTTTATTCTCAGATTAAGGCATTCCTGCAAACGAAGGCCGCACCCATAAATAAGCATTGCCATTAGCCTGTGTGTCCCTTTCAGATTATCAAAAATGCTCTGAATCTCTTTCTTACTCAAAACAACAGGTAGCCTTCTCCTCTGCCTTGCCCTTACTGCATCTATCATGTCTTCAATGTCTTTCTGAAGCACATGACGATAAAGAAAAACCAGGGCATTTAGTGCCTGATTCTGTGTGGAAGCAGAGACCTTCTTTTCAACGGCAAGATGGCTGAGAAAGTCCTGGAGGTCTCTGCCATCAAGTTCTGAAGGTTCCTTATACCTGACAAATACCCGAAAATTTCTCGCCCATGTAACATAGGTCTTCTCAGTAGAATATGACCTGTGCCGCAGTCTCAAAGCCTCTCTTAATTTTTCTTCTATGATGTCCCAATTCTCTGCGGATGTATTTTTAACATCTTTTGCCTTAATCTTTTGAGATAGAAAATATCCATAAAGCCTCAATGCAGTATCAGCCTGATTAACCTGCCAGTCCTCGTAATCTTTTGCCATGTGGTTTAGAAACTCTTTTTTCTGGTCAATATTTAAGGGAGTGGAATAAGGCACTCCAAGGAAGGCATAACAGTCTCCCACCCATTTTAAATAGTAGGGGATGTGCTTTTCTTTTACACGAGCCTTTTTAATAAGATATTGCTTGAAGTCCGTCAACATAATTATTCTTTTTATTAAACCGCTTCTACATAATATTTCATATATCAATATTATATTACAATCTGCTAATATTTTCCTTGTTTTATGAAATATTTTTGTTGACACCTAACAGGTTTTATGATATAATGGCAGAAACTTGTAGAATACG
>CAYMML010000017.1:0-21533 GCA_964391515.1 uncultured Thermodesulfovibrio sp.
GCACAGCAATTAGGCCGCTGAATCCAATTATAACCAAAACCTCACAGGAAAATGGTATATTGGTGTATTGGTTAATTGAGTTACTCTACCTCAAACCTCCAATCATTCTGCTTCTTTGACCTTTGAAATATGTATATTTGTGCCCTTTTCATCTGTATTCTGTGAAAGCATTACCGTCGTCTTTACAGGGGTATCTTTGCCAAGGGCAAAACTTGCCATCTTCCCATTAGGGGTGGTCATCTCATAAAACTCCGCATCTGGGAGTTCCTTCTTGTAGAACTCAATAACCTTATCAATATCGTCTTCGGTTTTTAAGAAGGTGGATGAAAAACCACCCGCCTTTCCCCCTTTTGTCCCGGACATACTCAGTGTGCCACCCTCCTCAGCACTTGCACCCGGGTAGATGGGGACTCCAAGGTCTTTGGGGATTTCACCCTTGGCAGTTTTGATTGTGGCAGTTCCCTCTTTATTTTCTAAAGTCATCTCTTTAACATCCCCTTCCTTGGATTCAGATACGGTAATCTTGCCCTCTTTTGTATGGTATACATTGGTCTTGTTCTTTCCCTTACAATTTGTAAGGAGGATAAATACCGCAATCAAGAGTATTGCCAGTTTTTTCATTTTGGTCTCCTTTCCCCCGTTCAGGGCATCTTGATTTGTATTTCGTATGTTCCAATGGATACCTTGTCCATAATCCCCGCTTCCCACAACAGGGATGTTACCTTCTTTGTAGACTGCTTGGGTATCATCAAAAACAGTTTCGTCCCGCCGGAAACCACCTTTTTCCATTCCTCTACCTTTTCCTGATTAATGCTACCTTCAGTCTCAACCTCACATACGGCGAGAACAAGTCCGTGGTTTCCAAGTATCAGATCCGGATATACACCGTTGATCTCGTTTTCCCTGGCGGAGATGTTATCCTTTATCTCCCTGTATTCCCCTGAAAGCCGTTCTTTCAGGGTCTTACACATCCAGTCGTGAATTAATCTTTCCTCATCCATTGTCCTTCTATTCTCCTTATCATATCAAGTCTCCTTTCGTAACGGTCAAGAGCCTTATATCTGGCATAAAGGAAAGCACGAACAACCTCTTTGGCGAGTTCTTCCCCTATCACCCTTGCGCCAAGGCACAAAACATTCATATCATCATCCTCTACTCCCTGTCTTGCAGAGTATGTATCGTGGCATACGGATGCCCTGATACCTGGAAACTTATTTGCGGCAACTGTTGCCCCCACACCACTTCCACAGATAAGGATGCCTCTCTCGGCTTGCCCGCTAATAATTGATTCAGCAACAAGCCTTGCAAAATCGGGGTAATCTGACGGGTTATCGTCATGTGCACCCACATCGAGAGTTTCAATCCCTGCCTCCTTTAGGAACTCAAGCAGTTTCCCTTTTAGTATGTAACCACCATGGTCTGAACCAATTACGACTTTCATAATTCTTTTATCTCATCACCGCTCCCGATGCTGCGGAACTCACAAGTTTTGCATATCTTGATAGGTATCCCTTCGTGATTTTGGGCTTAGGCTGTTTCCACTTCTTGAGCCTTGCATTGATCTCTTCCTCATCAATTAGGAGGTCAATTCTTCTGCCCGGTATGTCTATCTTTATCCGGTCTCCATTTTCTATTATTGCAATGGGACCACCCTCCATGGCCTCCGGGGAGATATGCCCAATACAGGGTCCTCTCGTTCCTCCGGAAAACCTCCCGTCTGTAATCAGCGCCACCGATTCACTAAGCCCCATACCCGCAATTGTTGCAGTTGGTGCAAGCATCTCACGCATACCGGGACCGCCTTTAGGCCCCTCATACCTTATTACCACCACATCGCCTGGAACGACCTTGCCATCTAAGATTGCCTTCATACCCTCCTCTTCCGAATCAAAAACCTTGGCAGTTCCCACAAACTTCATCATCTTTTTGCTCACAGCAGACTGTTTAACCACTGCACCATCTGGTGCAAGGTTTCCTCTCAAAATAGCAATACCACCTTCCCTGTGATGAGCCTTTTCCACCGGCCTTATCACCTCCGGGTCAGATATATAGGCAGAGTTGGCAATCTTGTGAATGCTAAGACCGCTTACTGTTCGAGCGTTGTGCAATCTATCTATCAGCCTCTTCATCACCCCCGGAATTCCTCCTGCATGATGTAAGTCTTCAAGATAGTGTGTTCCCCCTGGTAGCATGTTAGCAAGGTGAGGTGTGGTCTTACTCAGTTCATCAAATACCTCGAGAGGTAACCGCACACCGGCATCTTTTGCAATTGCAGGGATGTGGAGAACTGTATTTGTAGAGCCACCAAGTGCCATATCAACCCTGATTGCGTTTTCAAATGCCCTCTTTGTCATGATCTTTCTTGGAGTGATATCCTTCTTTACGAGTTCCACCACCCTCTTTCCGCTCTCAAAGGCGATTCTCCTCTTTTCTGCGTCTATGGCGAGGGCGGTTGCACAGTATGGAAGGCTCATACCAAGTGCCTCGGTTACACAGGCCATAGTGTTTGCCGTATACATCCCCTGGCAGGAACCAGCACCTGGACATGCACACATCTCAAGTTGACCTAATTCCTCCTTCCCTATCTCACCCTTCTTGAACTTTCCAACGGCCTCAAAGGTGTCGTTTACGAGGGAGAGCCTCTTACCTTTAAGATGCCCTGAATGCATGGGACCTGCTGTTACTATTATGGAAGGTATGTTAAGCCTTCCGGCCGCCATGAGCATACCCGGCGTTATCTTATCACAGTTTGTAAGTAGCACCAGACCGTCGAACTGGTGTGCCTCCGCAATGGATTCCACCATGTCTGCAATCAACTCCCTTGATGGAAGTGAATAGTGCATCCCGCTGTGACCCATTGCAATACCGTCACATATGCCGGGGACACCGAAAAAGAACGGGTACCCACCCCCCGCATGGACACCCTTTTCTATAAACCTCTCCAGGTCTCTCATCCCGGTATGACCCGGGATAATATCTGTAAAACTCGTCGCCACCCCAATAAAGGGCTTATCCATCTCTGAGCGAGGAATACCAGTTGCGTAAAGCAGTGCCCTGTGGGGAACCCTTTCAAGACCCTTCTTGATTCTGTTGCTTCTCAATTTAGCCTCCTTAATATTTAGTTGTCAGGTTTTTCGATTGAAAACATATTACCCCTGAACTCCTTTACAAAAACAAAATACAATGTTATTGATTATACAACACTTTATTTTATGAATGCTCTATAATAAAACAAAAAGGGCAGGTGAATACTATGACACAACCTGCCCTTCTGTTTATTTTACTTTATTAATTAACCGCTGCTGTCTTCTTATACTCCCTTATCATTGCTGCCATCTGATCTTTCTTTGCAAGTTTCTGTTTCTTTATCGCCTTGATTTCAATCTCATCCTCTGCAGACAGATAGGGTTTGCTCTCAAGATCGGTAAGCCGTTTTTCCAGTTCCTGGTGTTCCTCACGGAGTTGTTTGAATGAAGGGTTTTCGTTAGTGAGGATTTCAGCAATTTCCTGTTCTTTCATGGTTCCTCCTTTCATTTAGTTGTTTATTGGTTGTTTAAGATTGCTGACCAGCACTCCGGCCAGATTAAAAGAGTTCTCTATACAGTCGTTTACTCCTATCCCCCTGTAGGCATTACCTGTGAGATAGAAGTTGGGGTGTCTTAACCTTGCATCCTCAATTCTGCCAAGCAGTTCCTGATGGCCAAGGTTGTACTGGGGAATAGCCTTTTCGTGTTTATAGACCCTGCTCAGTACAGGTTCTGCCCGTAGCCCCATGAGGTCAAAGAGTTCCTCAAGCACCAGGTTCACAAGCCTTTCCTCCTCCTGAAGTGCAAGTTCAGATGCCCGTGCCCCTCCCACCATAGTCCTCAACAATACATACCCATCGGGTGCCCTGTTTGGAAAGATACTTGAATCATAGAGTGTCCCCAATATCTTTTTCTTCTCTCTGAAAGGCACAAGGAAGCCAAAGGCATCAAGGTTCTGTCTTATGGACTCCCGCTTAAACCCAAGGCAAACCACCGAGACTGCCGGGTATGGAATCTGTGAAAGAAGTCCGGATAGTTCCTCATCAAAGGTCTGAGTAATCTTCGATGCCTCATGGGCAGGACAGGCAAGCACCAGATTCTCAGTCTCAATCGTCTCGCCATGATCATTGTAAATAACATACCCATCACCGTATTTCTGAACCTCCACCACCCTCCAGTCAGTCACCAATCTGTCACCAAGTGAATCCCTTAGTGCCCTTACCATCGTCTCCATTCCGTCGTAAAATGATGTCAGCGTCCCGCCGGGGCCAGGGCCAACAGACCTGCCGCTCTTTTTTGCCTCCTTCTGTAGTTTTATCATAGCCCTTATAAGGCTTCCATACTCCCGCTCAAGTTGATAAATCCTGGGGAAGCAACTACGGAGGCTCAGTTTCTCGGGGTCACCCGCATATATACCCGATGCCATGGGGTCTATCATCTTTTCGTATGCCTCTTTGCCGAGCCTCCTTCTGGCAAAGTTGGCAAGGGTCTCATCCTCACCCGTGCCCTTTGGTGCAAACAACTCGTAAATTATCCTGAGTTTTCCCTTGAAACTCAACAGGTCGGATTTCAAAAATGCAGGTGGTGTCTCCGGGATCTGTCTCAACCTCCCACCGGTGTAGATAAACCTTTTTCTTGCGGCATCATTACTTCTAAGCGGATTAATACTCAGTTTTGAGGCAAGTTCAAGTGTCCGGGGTTTACTGTCAAGAAAACCGTTTACACCCCACTCGCAGAGGAATCCGTCAGCCCTGTCAGTCCAGATCTTACCACCTGGACGCCCCTCAGCCTCAAGGACTCTTATTTCGATATTGGGAACTTGTTCAAGCAGGAAATATGCAAGGGATAAACCTGAGATGCCACCACCCACAATGGTGATGCTCATCCCAGCACTTCCTCTATATAAATTGGAAAGATGAGCATTCTATAATCTAATTATACCAGTTTCAAAAAATTATTGCCAGTTGAAAAGACCCGTTCAGGATAGGGTCATTGTAATGCTTTTTTATATTGGTCACCGATTGATGCTGTTTTTCTATGCTCACCCGCCAAGATAGAGCCTCAGTATCTCCTCCCCAAAGAGTACGGTAACCACAGAGCCAAAGGCAAGGAACGGACCGAAGGGAACCTTTGTTTTTCTCCCCTTTCCGTAGAATATCACCAGAAAAATCCCGATTATCGATCCGGTCAAACTCCCCACAAAGGTGGTAAGAAGCACCCCCTTCCAGCCTGTAAGCGCCCCCACCATTGCCATCATCTTTATATCACCACCTCCCATCCCCCCCCTGCTCAGCACGGCTATAAGATAAAACAGCCCAAACCCCAGAGAAGCCCCGATAAGGGAGTTCAACCACCCAAGCGGTTGTGATCTGTAAAAGGGATCGGTCATGAAGATAACACCTGCAACAACACCAATTATCGCACCCGGTATGGTTATAACATCCGGAATAATCTGAAAATCCAGATCGATAAAGGTTATTACTATGAGTGAAGAAAAATACACCATGAGGATTACAGATGAAGGGGTAATCCCGTACCGCCACAAAACCACAAGATAAAAAACCCCATTTAGCAACTCTACAAAGGGGTATCTCGGTGAGATCCTCTCACCACAGTACCTGCACTTACCCCCAAGGATGATGTAACTTAAAACCGGTATATTATCCCATGGCCTGATCCTGTTTTTACATGATGGGCATGATGACGGTGGTGATATAATTGACAGGTCTCGCGGCAGCCGGTATATACAAACATTCAGAAATGAACCTATCACCAGGCCAAAGAGGAAAACGGTTACCCAGATCACTCATCCCCCTCGGTTTTGATCTTACAGATAGCCTCTGCCTTATCTTTGAGGTCTTCCATCTCCTTTTCAATCAGGTGGAGTTCATCCTGAAGTCTCCTTATCTCACCATCTGAGAGCACATCCAGAACGGGAGACTTTGAAATTTCCACAATTCTCTTTCCGATAGATTCATATATCCCCTTTCTCTTCCTGTTTAGAGAATCCAGATCGTTGTGAATCTTTACAAGGGCAAGTTCCACCTTGAACCTATTTTCAAGAAACAAAAAGAACCCCTTTATAGCATGTAGTCTTTCAATAAACCAGTTTTTAACCGAAACCAGATCCATTCACCTCACCTCTCTTCTTAATTTTTATTGAACCGTTCTTTCACCGAAGACCAAGAACCATCTGACCTTACCACCTGTTTGCCACCATCCAATACCTGTATTGGAATCGAGATCAACTCGTCCTGAATATCTCCATCTTCCCCTTCCAGAACCTTTCGACCTCAGCCCTTAGCAGAGGGTACCCGCTCAAAAGCGGATCATCTTCAATCAACCTCTCTGCCTCACTCCTTGCCCTCTGTAACAGTGGGGCATCCCTGAAAAGATCCGCCACCCTGAAGTCTGGAAGCCCCGACTGCCTGGTCCCAAAAAGTTCTCCTGGGCCCCGGATTTTGAAGTCCTCCTCGGCTATTCTGAACCCGTCCGAATATTTTACCATTACCTCAAGCCTTCGCACCGCCTCATCCGTAAGTCTCCCATAGGCAAGAAGGAGACACCATGCCTGATCCTCGCCTCTACCAACCCTACCTCTCAACTGGTGTAGTTGGGAAAGCCCAAACCTCTCGGCATGCACCACAAGCATCACCGTCGCATTAGGCACATCCACGCCCACCTCCACGACGGTGGTGCTCACGAGGATATCAATATCCCCCTCCTTGAACGCCTTCATTATCTGGTCTCTCTCTTCCTGTTTCATCCTACCGTGAATAAGACCTATCCTGTAACGAGGGAATATCTTTTCAAGGGCCTCCCTGGCAGGTACTGCGGAACGGAGGTTAAGTTTTTCCGATTCCTCTATTGCCGGATACACTATGTAGGCCTGGTGCCCCTTTTTGATCTCACTATGGATTATCTCGTATATCCGCTTCTTTTCCGACTCAAGAAATAGCATTGTCCTGACCGGCTTTCTCCCGGGTGGGAGTTCATCGATGAGTGAATACTCAAGATCACCATAAAGGGTGAGTGCCATGGTTCTTGGAATAGGTGTTGCCGTCATCACGAGCACATCGGGGTTCTGCCCTTTTTTTCGTAACCCAGCCCTCTGGAGCACACCAAACCGGTGCTGTTCGTCTATAACGACAAGGCCAAGGTTTCCAAACTCCACGCCTTCCTGAATGAGTGCGTGAGTTCCCACAATTATCTTTATCTCACCGTTTTTTATTCCTTCATAGGGTCTGTTTTTACTGCTACCTGTCAGGAGTGCAGCGGTTACACCAAGACCTTCAAGATATCTTTTGATGTTATTGTAATGTTGCTCGGCAAGTATCTCGGTTGGAGCCATAAGAGCCGCCTGGTATCCTGAATCCACAGCCTTCAGCATTGCCATAAGGGCAACAACCGTCTTTCCGGAGCCCACATCACCCTGAATAAGCCTGTTCATCGGTTCGGGGCTCTCCATGTCTCTCAAAATCTCGCCCACCACCCGCCTCTGTGCATTTGTGAGTTTGAAGGGAAGTGCCTTTGCAAGTTTCCTTATAAGGGCGTTATCGTTTCTGAAAGATATCCCCCTTTCCCTCCTCCTGCCCATCTTGAGAGACAACAGGCCTGCCTGGAGAAACAAAAACTCATCAAAGGCAAGCCTCTGGTGGTATGGAGTTTTAAACTCATTGAGCAATGAAATGTCTATGTCACCTTCAGGGAAGTGGAGGTTTAAAAAGGCGGTCTTTAGGTCAGGGAGTTTTGCCTTGGCAAGGATATCCACAGGCATATAATCTTCATAGGCCTGAAGTGCAGCCGTAACGATAGAAAACATCATAGACCTTACCGCCCGCTGAGATACCCCTTCTGTAACACTGTAAAATGGCACTATCCTTGCCGTGTGAATATTATCTGACTGGTCAATATCTTTAAGAATCTCGTAATCTGGATTGTGCATCTCAAGCCCCACACCCCACCTGTAGTCCCTCCTGACCACCCCTGAAAGAACCACCCTATCACCCACCTTAAACTGCCTGCCCAGATATGCCTGATTGAACCACTTTGCCTTTAAAAGCCCTGTACCGTCATTTATAAGGAGTTCCAGTATCTTCATCCCCCTCCTCGTGTCTATAAGGTCTTTTCCTGCAATGGAACCCTGGACGGTACAATACCCCTCCGGTTTAAGGGATGCTATGGGTTTTATGCTCCGACGGTCTTCGTAACGGTAAGGTAGGTAGTAGAGGGCATCTCTCAGTGTCCTGATACCAAGCCTCTCGAGTATCTTTGCACGCTTTGGGCCTATGCCTTTTACATACTGGACGGGCTGGTCATCTCTTGGCCGGCTCATTCCTCATCTGCATCTGATGTGGCGTTGAAGGCCGCTTCTGCCTCCTCCTGTTTTATCTTGGAGTATTCGGTCTCACTTATTATGTCGATATCCCAGCCGGTGAGTTTCATGGCGAGTTTTACATTCTGCCCCTTCTTGCCAATGGCAACGGATAGTTGCTGGTCATTCACAACCACCATGGCAGTTCGGTCTTCCTCATTTATACCTATCATCTCCACACTTGCAGGCGTTAGTGACCTTGCAATGAGCATCCTTGGGTCTTCAGTCCAGGGAATGATATCGATCCTCTCCCCCCTGAGTTCCCTGACTATCGCCTGCACCCTTGTGCCCTTCATCCCAACACAGGCACCCACCGGGTCTATAGACGGGTCATTTGATATAACAGCAATCTTTGTCCTCTCCCCCGGTTCCCTTACTATCTTTTTCACCTCCACGATCCCGTCCTCAATCTCCGGCACTTCCATCCTGAACAGGGCGGCCACAAACTCAGGTGCCCTTCTGGTTAACACAATCTCCGGTCCCTTCTGTGTGGAACGCACCTCCTTCACATACGCCTTTACACCATCACCACGCTTGAGATGCTCACCTGGCAGTGTCTCCCTGACCGGCAGTATCGCCTCCGCCCTGCCAAGGTTTACAAAATACAGTCCCCTATCCCTGCGCTGCACCTGACCCGTAACAATCTTTCCCACCTTATCCTTGAACTCCTCAAGGATCACCTTCCTCTCTGCCTCCCGCACCCGCTGCATGATCACCTGCTTTGCGGTCTGCGCAGCAATCCTGCCGAAATCCTGGAGTTCAAGCGGCCGTTTTACAACAGAACCCACCTCAGCCTCAGGGTCTATCTCCCTTGCAGTTTCAAGATCCATCTCGGTTTCACTATCTTCAACATTTTCAACTACTTTATAGTTCTCAGTTAAAGTAATATCACAAGTTTTTCGATCGATCAGCACCTCGATCTCTTTGGCGTGTCCGTACTTCTTTTTCACTGCACTCTGGAGGGCAGACTCAAGTGCCTGGATCACACTCTCCCTGCTTACCCCCTTTTCCCTGCATATCTGGTCTATGATGTGGCAAAATTCCTTGTTCATGGCATCTCCACCTCAAGCCTTCCCTTTTTTATGTCTTCAAAATTTATTTCCCTCTCACCTTTTTCTGTCTCTATGCAAACACGGTCTCCCTTCACACCGGTAAGTCTGCCCTTGAATACCGTTTCTCTATCAATCGGTCTCTTTGTAACCACCTTTGCAAGTTTTCCCTCAAATCTTTTGTAATCATCAAGCGACCTGAGAGGTCTATCGAGTCCTGGTGATGACACTTCAAGGGTATACCCCCCGGGGATGGGGTCTTCTATATCAAGAAGTGCCTCAACCTGTCTGCTCATCCGCTCGCAGTCATCAACCGAGACACCTTCAGGCTTATCTATCGTTATCCTTACTATCATTCTTCCTATCTGCCCGAGAAGTTCAAGGTCAAAGACCTCAACACCTGCCACCTGAGCCGCCTCTTCAGCAAGTTCCCTTATCTTTTTCATTATGGCAATCTTTGTCGACATCCAGCCTCCCCGGGCACTAAAAACAAAAGAGTGGCAAAACCACTCTTTTGAACACGAGACAAGCGCTGCTAATCTTCTTATCTTTCTATCCGTGATAACCTACATATATAATTTAACAGTTTTCCATATAAAAGTCAAATATGAAAAGGGTATATTAATTTCTATTATCTAATCAGGAATACCAAAAGAACAAATTAAAACACTATTATTTTATCATCATGTTTTTGCGGAACGCTGAAAGTGGCGTCACGATATTATTGGTTTCATGTATTGCATTGAACCTCGGTTTTATTCCTCATGAAGATAGTTCCTATTGACACTTATTACCCGTAAGAACCTCTGTTTTAGTGTACTAAATTACCCATTCAATGTTTGGCAAGCCTTAATCGACAAGACTGGGAAAATGCTTTAATATTCATACCGTACATCATTTATCCTTTTCTTCAACAGGTTCATGATTTTGTAGTATAATTTTTGTGTGCTCTGAATTTCTTAACAAAGGAGGTCTAATATGCTAAACGACGGCGAGAAAGCACCAGAGTTTTGCTTGAAAGGCATTGACAAAAAAGGAAATGAAAAAGAGTTCTGTCTAAAGGATTTTATCGGTGGCAAAAAACACCTTGTGCTTTACTTCTATCCTAAGGACAACACGCCCGGATGCACCACAGAGGCCTGCGATTTCAGGGACAATATGAACAGGTTGACCAGAAAGGCAACAGTTGTGGGCGTAAGCCCTGATTCGATAAAGTCACACCTGAAATTTCAGGAAAAACATGGCCTGAACTTCACTTTATTGAGTGACCCCAACAGAGAAGTCTTAAAGGCCTTTGATGCATGGGGAGAAAAAAAGATGTACGGAAAGGTGCGTGAGGGTGTTATCAGGAGCACCTTTATAATAGACCCTGAAGGAACGATTAAAAAGATATGGCGTAATGTGAAGGTAAAAGGGCATGTTGAGGAGGTGCTTGAGACTATAAAGTCATTGAAATAATTGACTGATCTGCATCATGGGATAAAGGTTATAGCGTACATAGTGGTGGGAATTATTATCGGTGATGCCCTCAGTTCAATGCTGTGTGAACTATTAAGCCCTGATAATGATGCGGCTTCACTGGATAATTTGCACTCACTACTTCATACTGCACGAGAGGGAATTGGCATTGATAGTGCAACTTTCTCACCTTCCATCCCAGACCCTTAACCCCTTCTTAACTTCTGCGATCATCTCCTCAGTAAACTCTTTTACACCATGAACATCCCTTGCATGCAGTGCAGCGGCATCTGCAATGAGGTTTTCGGTTTGTGCAAGGTACCGCCAGTTGCATTCAGGGCATCTGTATTCTTTCATTTCGGGAATATCCCCCTCTCCTTTGAGGCTCACCTCCGACATTTTCTGTTTCACCTCAGCGATCATCTCCTGGGTAAAATCTTTTACATCATGCTCATCACGCATGTGAACAGCCACGAGGTCAACCAGTTTATCCTCAGTATTGGAGATGGCCTTCCATTTGCATCCCCTGTTTCCTAATTTGTTACACTTAAACTCAAAAGCCATTTTATCACTCCTTAGGATTATTCAATATTAAATGTTGCAATCTCCTTCATACCGGGTATATACTCGCCTACCGGAACCAGTTTCCGATTCTGGTTTACACAGTCGATTATCACATTCCAGAGTTGGTTCAGTTGCTCCTTTTCCGTATCCGTTTCTGGAATCATCCTGATAAGGGTTCCTTCCATCTCGATCTTCATAATAATTCCTCCTTTCGTTTCAGAACAATCTGGTTTTTCTTCCCTAAAGAGAACCGAGCAGTTCCCTCCGTTTAGACTCATACTCTTCCTTTGATATGAGGTTTTTTTCATACATTGATTTCAAAGCAAGCAGTTTTCCCTCCATCTCGTTTTCAGAAACTCCACCGCTCGTTGCTTCCGAAACGGATGCCTTCTTTATCCCCAGGAAACCCCCTATCTTTCTAAAAATCATCTTTATCCCCCTCCATAGTTTTGGTAGGAGGTATATCAAGAGCAGGATAAAAATTACCAGAAATGCAATAAAAAACCATGGATGTTTCACCGAAGCCCACACCCCGGCAATAACCACAACATCCTCTGTTACCGAGGTGATCCAGTTTGTAACAGGTTCAGGTGAGGTGTTTATAATCATCCTTGTGCCAGCCTTTGCAGCATGGGTGCCGGCAGCCATCCCCCCGCCAAGAATTGCAGCGGCAAGGCTGATAGCAGGATTTACATCACCAACTGCACCAGCCGCAAGCAGGGCACCGGCAGGAATTCTGATAAATGTATGTACCGTGTCCCAGCCAGTATCTACACCGGGTATTTTATCTGCAAAAAACTCTACCACATACATCACTACTGCAGCACCTATTACAAGGGGGTTTGCAAGTATCTGTAAATCAGGAGGCAAAACTATATTCCCTGTTGAACCCAGTATGCCAAGCACGGCTATTGCAGCATACAGGTTTATACCACTTGCCCATCCCACCCCCATGGTCAGTGCTATCACACCTGCTATATGGTTCAGTTGATCCATAAATATACTATATCATTTACACCCTACTTTCATCCATCTTCACCCAGAGATGGGTAGCCCCGATAACCGACACCGGTATTACAAGGAGGTTTATCAGTGGTATGCTCATGCCCAATGAAACGGCGGCGCCAAAACCGATCACGGCATATCTCCTTTTTCTGAGCATTTCTAACTGATCCCTGAAGTAGATGCCATCGTTTTCCATGGGGTAGGAAAGGTATTCAAACCCGAAACTCCATGCGGTGAAAAGAAATAGCAAAAAGGGTATAATTATGTTTAAAACGGGTATAAACCCAAGAATCAATAAAAAAATCCACCTTGGCAAAAAGTAAAGGATTTTTCTCAACTCAGATGGTATTGTCCTTTTCAACTCTGTTATTATACCGCCTGAGTCCTCCATTCTCTTATTCAATAAATCCACAAGAACCCGTCTTGAAATTACGGCATTAAATGGAGAAGATATCAGGTTAGCCAATACCGTAAAGAGAAAGGCATTTAAAAGAATAAACCCTACCCAGAACATCACCCAGAGTATAGTCCTGAGTGTTTTAATGAAAAAACCCGATTTATCGGGCAGATAATGCTCAAGCAGGAGGTCATAGAGGTTCCCGGCGGCAAAGAAAATCAGTACCATTACAACTACACTCAACAAGACAGGAATGATTATAAGAGTTCTTAATTTCCGCTCCCTCACGCCCTTTAGTCCATAGAAAAAACTCTCAAACCCTGAGTATAAATCTCTTAGTATGCCTTTTTTCATAACCGATAAGATATTATAATAATTGATGGGTAATCATAAAGACAAAACCATACTCCTTTCACATGGTGGTGGTGGCGAGGAGACGAGGGAACTGATAGAGGGCATCTTCAAAAAACACCTCTCAAACCCTTTTCTTGACTCACTTGAAGATGCCACCACACTTCCACCCTCAGGTGGCAGTATTGCATTTACCACCGACTCGTTTACAGTTTCACCCATATTTTTCAAAGGTGGAAATATAGGGAAACTGGCGGTCGCTGGAACAGTAAACGACCTTTCAGTTTCAGGTGCAATGCCGCTCTACCTCTCATCAGGTTTTGTAATCGAAGAGGGGTTTCCTATGAGCCGTCTCGATGAGATTGTCAAGAGCATGGCTATTGAGGCTGAAAAGTCCGGGGTTATGGTGGTAACAGGAGATACCAAGGTTATGCCCAGAGGTAGTATCAACGAGATCGTCATAAACACCTCTGGTATTGGAAAGATTGTCCGTAGCGGTCTTTCTGCAACCTCCATCAGACCGGGAGATATTATAGGGGTCTCAGGATCGGTCGGCGATCATGGTGCCTGTATTCTCGCCGAAAGGGAAGGGCTTAACTTTGATCTTTCACTTGAAAGTGACTGTGAAAGCCTCTGGAGCACCCTGAAGCATCTCTTTGATACTGACATCAAGATTCATGCCCTGAGAGACCCCACAAGGGGTGGGCTTTCAGCGGTGCTAAACGAATGGGCAGCCTCATCTTCGCTGGAAATAGAGGTGTGGGAAGACGAAATACCCATTCAGGATGCGGTAAGGGGTTTGTGTGAGATGCTCGGGATGGACCCCCTTCAACTTGCCTCTGAGGGAAGGTTCGTTGCTGCCCTCCCACCTGAGGGTGAAGAGACATTTCTGGATATCGCAGGTAAAGATGCAAGGATTATCGGCAAGGTTCTTGATAACAATAAACCAAGGGTGATCCTTAAAAGTTCTTACGGTACAAAAAGGATCATGGAACCTCCTTCAGGCGAACTCCTTCCGAGGATATGTTAAGATGCATGAATTCTCTATAGTTCAAAGTCTGCTTGATTCTGTTGAAAGTTACGCCGTTTCTGAAGGTGCCCATCATGTTACCAGGGTTATAGTCCGTGCAGGCGCACTTTCCGGGATAGAGCCCCACCTGCTGAAGGTAGCATTTGATACCTTCAGGGAAGGCACTATCTGCAAAGACGCAGCACTTGAGATCATTATTGATCCACTCAGGTTACACTGTAAAAGTTGTGATCGTGATGTATCAACCGGAACATTAAGGCTGATCTGTCCGGAATGTGGATCTACAGAGGTTAATGTGCTTGAAGGTGATGAAATCATACTTGAAAGGATAGAGATGGAAACTGCCGATGCAGAGGTTGAGGATAAATCTTAACGGCACGGTTCAGGGTGTGGGGTTCAGACCCTTCGTATTCCGTATAGCAAATGAGTTGAGTCTAAGTGGATTTGTCCTCAACGACACAACAGGCGTGATTATTGAGGTAGAGGGTAAAAAGCCCTCACTTGACCTGTTCTTAAAAAAACTACACACAGAAAAACCACCCCTTGCACACATCTACTATGAGGAACTGGAATACCTTCCCCCATCAGGACACAACGGTTTTTCAATAAAAGAAAGCAGTTCGGAACACCTGCCAGAGGCATTCATACTGCCGGATATTGCAACCTGCGGTGAGTGTGAAAGAGAACTTCTTGATCCATCAGACAGACGATACCGATACCCCTTTATCAACTGCACAAACTGCGGTCCCAGGTTTACCATCATAAAAAAACTTCCCTACGACAGACCAAATACCACAATGTCCGGGTTTATAATGTGTAGAGATTGCAAGCGGGAATACAACGACCCATTAAACAGGCGGTTTCATGCCCAACCCAATGCCTGCGACTTATGTGGGCCTGAGGTCTTCCTTGCTGATCGAAATGGAAGGGTTCTATCCAGGAAAGAGAGTGCCCTTTCAGACACCGCCAGACTTCTCAGTGATGGAAAGATCATAGCGCTGAAGGGGATAGGCGGGTTTCACCTTATCTGCAATGCCCTCGATGAAGAGGCGGTAAACACATTGAGGCAACGAAAGAGAAGGTCTCAAAAGCCCTTTGCTGTGATGTTTCGTGACCTTGACATGATAAGGGAATACGCAGAGCCCACCATACTGGAGGAGTCGATGATAATGTCACCTGCACGCCCAATAGTTCTTGTTAAGAGAAAGACCACACTACTTGAGGCAGCCTCTCCAGGGCTTAAGAAGATAGGTGTTTTTCTACCATACTCTCCCCTGCACATTCTGATCCTCAATTCTATAGACTTCCCAATTGTAGCAACAAGTGGCAATATTTCTGATGAGCCAATAGTAAAGGAAAACGATGAAGGTCTTGAAAGGTTAAAGGGGCTGACTGACCTGTTTTTACTTCACAACCGCCCTATCGAGCGTAGATGTGACGATTCGGTGGTAAAGGAGGTTGGGGGAGCACCTCAGATCATCAGGCGATCAAGAGGGTATGTACCTCTGCCCATAAAACTCCCTTTTAAACTTAAAAGACCTGTGCTTGCAGTTGGAGGGCATGAAAAAAACACGATATCCATTGGTTTTGACGACAGGATAATCACAAGCCAGCACATTGGAGATATGGAAACACCTGAAAGTATTGATAATTTCGAATCAATAATAGAGGATCTCTCCAGCATTTACAGGTTTGAACCAGAGATAGTTATACACGATCTTCATCCTGACTACATAACGACAAAGTGGGCTCGGAAGAGATTCCATGATAAATCACATGGCGTTCAGCACCATCACGCACACATACTATCCTGTATGGCTGAGCATGGTATAACCAGAGGAGTAACCGGAATTTCCTGGGACGGCACAGGTTACGGCACAGACGGTACTCTGTGGGGTGGAGAAATACTGACGGTTGGGTTTAACGGGTTTGAACGGCTATACCACTCAAGACATATAAGGCTTATAGGTGGCGAAAAGGCGGTGCGAGAGCCCAGGCGAGTGGCCATTTCCATCCTGTTTGATCTGTTCGGTAAAGACATCCCCAACGGGTTTGAAAGTATCCTCTCAGGGTTCTCTTCTACGGAAATAGAGATGCTCTATAGTGTTTATAAAAAGGGGGTAAATTCACCGGTTTCTTCCTCTGTGGGAAGGCTGTTTGATGCGGTTTCATCATTTTACAATATAATTCAAATCTGTAATTATGAGGCACAGTCTGCCATGATGGTAGAGGATCTCTACGATTCATCAATAAAGGATACATTTGATTTTGAGATAAAAGGCAAAGTTATCGACTGGGAGGGTGTATTTCATGGTATTATTAAAGAGAAAGATACTGTAAGGGGTATATCAATGTTTATTAACACCCTTGCTGAGATCGGAGTTGAGACCGCAAAGAGGGCTGGAAACGAGGTTGTGTGTCTTTCAGGCGGGGTTTTTCAAAATGCCCCCTTAAGCGGGAGGATGATGGATCTTCTGAAGAAAAAGGGGTTTAAGGTCTTCATAAACAGAAACATCCCTGCCAACGATGGAGGCATCTCCGTCGGTCAGGCACTATATGGCGGTATGGTTGAGGTATAAATAACCGGATAGAGGCTTAAAACATCCAACAACAAATAACTTATTAACCTAATTACTTAGTTACTTAGTTACTTAAAATAGGAGGTCTTAAATGTGTCAGGACTGTGGTTGTTCTCTTACAACGGACAAAAAGGTCATTGATGTCCAGAAAAGGATACTTGAAAAGAACGAATCAGAGGCGGCTCACAACAGGGAGAAACTTGATAAACACAGAATACTCGGTCTGAACCTTATGAGTTCTCCTGGTTCCGGAAAAACCACACTTCTTGAAAAAACCATTGAGATGCTGAACGGTGAATTGAGAGTCGGTGTTATAGAGGGTGATATCGAGACAGACAGAGATGCAGAGAGAATAAAAAGTAAAGGCGTCCCGGTTCACCAGATAACCACCGGTCAGACCTGCCATCTGGATGCTGAGATGGTTCACCGTGCCATGCACCAGATGCCACTTGAAGAACTTGATATCCTTTTTGTTGAGAATGTGGGAAACCTCGTCTGCCCTGCCGCCTATGATATAGGCACTCACAAGAACATTGTTCTACTCTCACTCACAGAGGGTGACGATAAACCCGCAAAGTATCCACTTGTCTTTCTTAAATCTCACCTCATGGTGATAACCAAGACCGATCTTGCTGGTCTTCTGGATTTTGATATTGATAAGGCAATTGGTGATGCAAGGAGGATAAATCCATCGTTGGAGGTGATACGGGTATCGGCAAAGTCAGGGGATGGAATGGAAGAATGGATCAGGTTTTTGAAGACCTGCCACCAAGCCCATACTTCCTGATCTTTAAATAAAGTGTCTTTCTGTCGATCCCGAGAATCCTGCTTGCCCGTGTCTGGTTTCCATCGGTCTCTTCAAGCACCCTCTTGATATGTTCCCTTTCCACATCCTCGAGCCTGACAAGTGTTTCGGGCTCCTTACTAACTGTATACCCGGATGGAATTGCTATATCTTCAGTTTCTATATAATCGTTGTCACACAACAAGACCGCCCGCTCTATGAGGTTTTCCAGTTCCCTTATATTGCCAGGCCAGTCGTAGGATAGCATCAGTTTAAGGGCATCATCACTTATCCCCTTTACTGATTTACCGAATCGTCTGGTATATTTTTTGAGAAAAAACTCTGACAAGACCGGTATATCATCCTTCCTCTCCCTCAGAGGTGGCAGAGTTATGTTGATAACATTCAGACGATAAAAGAGGTCTTCCCTGAACTCCCTATTTTCAATCGCCTTTCTGAGGTCTCTATTAGTGGCGGCAATAACCCGGACATCCGCTCTAAGGTTTTTAGTCCCCCCTACCCTCCTGAACTCACCTGAATCGAGAAACCTCAAGAGTTTTGCCTGTAGTCCTATGGGAACCTCCCCTATTTCATCAAGAAAGAGGGTTCCCCCATCGGCAACCTCCACAAGCCCTCTCTTTACCTTATATGCATTCGTAAAGGCACCTTTTTCGTGTCCGAAGAGTTCACTCTCCATCAAACTTTCAGAAAATGTGGAGCAATTAAGTGGGATAATGGGTCTGTCTTTCCTGGGGCTTCTCTTCCAGAGGTAATTTGCCACCAGTTCCTTGCCTGTTCCGCTTTCTCCCTGGATGAGAACGGTTGAATCCGTAGGGGCTATCTTTTCTATTAACTCAAGAATTTTCCGGTGCTGATCGCTCTCCCCAACGAGTTCCACCTCCTGATCTCTCCTGGTGATCTCCTGTCTGAGTATCTGGTGTTCAAGTTCAAGTCTTCTCTGTTCGTAAGCCCTCTCTATAACGATCTTCAGTTCTTCCAATTTATATGGTTTGGTCATGTAGTCAAAGGCACCGTTTTTCATCGCCTCCACGGCGGTATCTACCGTTGCCCTACCAGTCAGTACGATAATCTTGGGGAGAGCCGGATCACCGCTCAGTCTTCGCATAAGTTCAAGTCCATCCATACCCGGCATCACGATATCAAGGAGTATCACATCATAACTTGCCTTTCGCAATCTCTCAAGTGCCTCCTCACCAGATGACACAGCATCGGCCTGAAACCCCTTCCTGCTCAGTTCCTTAACGAGCAGCCTCCTTACGGGCTCTTCATCATCTACCACAAGTATATTCACCGTCATACGCTACAACCTCCTTGCAGGCAGTCTGATATGAAAGGTGGTTCCCTTCCCGACCTCACTTTCAACTTCCATGAACCCGTTGTGTTCCATCACAATCCGGTGGCAGATTGAAAGCCCAAGCCCCGTACCTTCTCCAACAGGCTTAGTGGTAAAGAAAGGATCGAAAATCCTCTCAATCACCTCTCTGTCTATTCCCCTTCCGTTGTCGCTTATTAAAATATCCACCATCGGCGTATCATCCTTTTCTCTACTTGCCATAGTCTTGATATTAACCCTACCATTTTGATCCATAAAATAGAAGGAGTTCATAATGATGTTCATGAAAACCTGACGGATAGAACCAGGGTCGGCATACACGGCAGGAAGGTTGTCGTCAAGGTCAAGAACGAGTTCATAATTTGACTTCCTTGCGGTGTAATTTACGAGCAAGACCACCTCTTTGATAAGTTCATTCAGATTTAACTCTCTCATAGAGCCCCCAGTTGGCCTTGCAAAATCCAGGAGGCTCTTCAGTATATCTTTACAACGAAATATCTCCCTGTTAATTGTCTCAAGATACTCAGGAAAGTCCTCAAATTCTTCCACCTTTTTGAGTTCACTGCTTTCAGCCCTATCCAGTAGTGCCTCCGCATATCCCGCTATAATCCCGAGGGGATTATTTATCTCGTGGGCGATTCCCGCAACCATCGTCCCGAGTGAGGCAAGTTTATCAGCCCTCAAGAGTTGTTGTTCAAGCCGCTTCTGTTCTGTTACATCTCTGATATAGTTCACCACACCGTAGGTCTTTCCATCACTGTCAACCAGGGGATAAGACCACAGGTGGTAAATCGAGCCATCGTAGCCCCTGAGTTCATGGTACAGTTTGCTTTTCCCTTTCAGTAGTTCAACAGACCTGTAAGCAGGTGGCTTTATCTTCAGCACCTTCAGCAGTTCTGTAGACTTTTTCTTTATTATCGCAAGTTCAGGCCTTCCTGATTTTTCTATAACAGTACGGTTTACCCTGAGAACCTTTCCATTTAAGTCCTCTATCCAGACCATATCTGTAATGGCATCAAAGGTCTTCTCCCACTGTCTCTTTTCTCTCGTAATCTCTTCAAATAAGAGTGCGTTTTCTATTGCAACCGAGAGGTGTTTGGCAATGGGAATTAGAATCTCGTAATCCCTTTCTGAATATCTCTCAGGAGTAAGACTATCAAAGTTAAGCGTCCCAAGTGGTCTATCCTTGAAAAGTGGGATGCTGATGGTTGAACGGATACCCTCTTTAAGGAGAACGCTGTCATAACGGAAGGGGATCTCTCTTTCAAGGTCATAATTTATCCATGGTTTCTGGTTCACTGCTACCCATCCAGAACTCGTTCCCTCCACCGGGGCATATATACCCTTTACCAGTTTTGTGGGAAGCCTCGTATCTACTGCAAAGATCATTAATTGTTTTTGCTCCTCATCAAGGATATTGATACTTGCCCGATCAAAGTCTATCACCCTTCTTACTTCCGAAACAATTATCCTGAATATGTGCCCAATTGAAAGTGATGAGTTTATAATGCTTGCAATCTCATTAATGAGCCTTATCTGATCCATCTTTTCAATCAGGTCAGTGATAAGGTGTGCATTCTCAATTGCCACACCGAGGTGGTTTGCAATGGTAAGGAGGAACTGGACATCAAGGGAGGAAAACCGGTCTTTCTTTCGGCTAACCACACCAAGCACTCCCTTTTTATCTGGCATCTTCTGCCCCGGCCTTCGTACTAAAATGGGAACACCTGCAAGGCTCTTATACTCCACCTCCCCCTCACATCTCATTCCCTGTACTCTCGGGTCATTCAGTGAGTCCCTTACAAGAAGCGCCCTGCCCGATTGAAGTGCCCTTTTGAAAAACCCCTCATAGGCATTTATCTCCGTGCCTTCAGTCTTTTTGTCTTTACAACAGAGGCTTACATCTTCTCTATCCTCCTCTGAAAGAAATATCCACGCCCCGTCTATATCCATGATATTCACAAGCATATCTACAGTACCATCAAGTATCTCTTTAAGTGATCTACCACTGCTTAAAAGTTCCGAAAGGGTGTTGTAGGTATTTATCTCCCTCCTTCTCAAGGTGGCACGCTCTGCAATTTTAAGCACATTGGTAATATCCTCCACGATGTAAATGTAACCACAATCTATGGAGACCACCGTTACCTTGGCAGTAAACACCTCCCCGTTTTTCAACCTTCCAGTGCCTTCAAAGATGTAGCCTTCACGAGTCGTCTCCCTGTCTATCCTTCTTAATATCCCCACAGGAATGTCTAAAACAACTCCAATGTTGCTGCCTCTCAACTCATCGGAAGTATAAAGAAATTTTTCATACACCCTATCGGATGTTTGCACAATAACCCCGTTGTCATCAGTTATGAACGCATAGAGGTGCAACGAATCGATCACCCTCAGGGGAAGGCTATTTATGAATTCTTCAGTCTTTTGCATTTCAGTTGCCTTTAATTACCTTTCAATATATCATTATTTTACTAATATCTACATTAGCAAAGCCAACAACCCTGATTGAGCAGGGCAGGTAGAACTCAGGAGAAATCCGGATTTTCGCGATACCTCAAGTAC
>CAYMML010000018.1:0-20874 GCA_964391515.1 uncultured Thermodesulfovibrio sp.
ACCAATATACCAATATACCAATATACCAATATACCCTCATTGGTTTTCATAATGTAGATATTAGTATAATAATCTTGTGATCGGGTTTTTGCGAGGAAGACTCATAGATAAAAGTCCTGAATCTCTTCTGATTGATGTGGGCGGAACCGGGTATGAGGTGACCGCTCCGGTTGGGCTTGTTACTGAACTGAAAACCGGTGATGAGGTTTCACTTTACATTCATACCCATGTGAGGGAAGACCTTATTCAACTATTTGGGTTTGCCACTGAGAAGGAAAAGCGGGTCTTTCGGATACTACTTGGGATAACAGGTGTGGGGCCCAAACTTGCACTGAATATACTCTCCGGCAGCAGGGTTGATGAGTTCCTGAGTGCAGTTGATTCTGAGGATATTGGGATGCTCACAAGGCTTCCAGGTGTGGGCAAGAAGACGGCTGAGAGGATAGTCTTTGAACTCAGGGAGAAACTCCCAAGGCATACCTCTGACAAAGACAGAAACTATACCGATACCCTTTCTGCACTTGTAAACCTTGGATACAAAAGGGCAGATGCAATGAAGGCGCTTGATATGGTCTATAAAGAAGGCCATTCGTCTATAGAGGCACTCCTCAGAGAGACGCTAAAGGTTTTAAATAAGTGATTTATATAAAATGGGTGATATAAGAGAAGATATAGGGCCAAACCCTCTAACCGAAGACCAGGAGGTTGAGATAACCCTCCGTCCACGGAGGTTTGAGGAGTTTATCGGGCAGGAAAGGATAAAGGACAATTTACGGGTTTACATACAGGCCGCAAAACAGAGGAGAGAGGCGCTTGATCATGTCCTCTTCTATGGTCCTCCCGGCCTTGGCAAGACCACCCTTGCCAACATAATATCGAACGAACTGGGTGTGAATATCCGATCCACATCTGGCCCGATCCTTGAGAGACCCGGGGATCTTGCTGCAATACTTACCAATCTGAATGAGTATGATATCCTGTTTATTGACGAGATACACAGGATGCCCAGGGTGGTGGAGGAGGTCCTGTATCCTGCCCTTGAGGACTTCCATCTGGACATAATCATAGGCCAGGGGCCAAGTGCAAGGACCCTGAAGGTGTCACTTCCGCCCTTTACCCTTGTGGGAGCCACAACGAGAACCGGCCTCCTTACTTCCCCACTGAGAGACCGGTTTGGTGTGATAGTAAGGCTTCAGTACTATAAGCCGGAAGACCTTATGCAGATAGTAAAGCGGTCTTCCGGTATCCTCGGGGTGGAGATAGAGGACGATGCCTGTTACGAGATTGCAAGGCGCTCACGTGGAACACCGAGGATAGCAAACAGACTATTAAGGCGTGTGAGGGACTTTGCAGAGGTGAAGGGTGACGGGAGGGTGACCCTCCCCATCACCGAACATGCCCTTGAGATGATGGAGGTGGATCATCTGGGTCTTGACGATATGGACAGGCGGTTACTCAGAACGATCATTGAGAAGTATAACGGCGGTCCTGTAGGGATTGAAACCCTTGCTGCCTCACTCAGAGAAGACAGGGAGACCATAGAGGATGTATATGAACCCTTTTTGCTCCAGGAGGGGCTGATTGAAAGAACCCCCAGGGGGCGGCTTGCTACGAGGGGGGCATACGAGCATTTGAAGATAAAGATCCCACAGAAGTTGTTCTGATAATTCCCTGAAGACACCAAATAATATTAAGGAGAATGAAGGTCTATGAAAAAAGAGATTATTCCTCTAATACTTGCAATTTTTTGTCTTGCAAACCTGTTCTTACAGGTGGAAACTGCCCATGGCACACTGAGGGTAGAAGGAGATGAGGGCATAAAGGAGACAACGGGTGAGTACAGGGCGGTGACTGAGGATTACAAGGGGATAAGGCTTACTGTCAGGTTTCTAAAGGAGGACCAGGGGTTAATACCTGAGTATCTTGAACACACAAAGGGGTATATCGACAGGTATGTCTCTCTACTTGGAGAGTTTCCTTACAGGGAACTAACGATAATGGAGATAAAAGAGGATGCCGGATACTCATCACCTGGCCGGATAGTCTTCGGCCAGAGGGTGGTGAGGCTTCCCTTTATTGTGAAGACCTCCCTGGGGCATGAGATACTACACCAGTGGTTCGGTAATGCCATCTCGGTTGACGATGAGGGTGGAAACTGGTCTGAGGGGCTTACCACCTACCTCTCAGATCACCTCTATAAGGAGGATATGGGCGAGGGCAGGGAGTACCGAAAGAAGATTCTGCTTGATTACAGAAACTATGTATCACCGGAGTCTGAGATAACCCTTACAGAGTTCAGGTTCAGAAAAGACAGGGAGACGGCGGCTGTTGGGTATGGTAAGGCTGCCATGGTCTTCCATCTTATGAGGAAGGAACTTGGTAAAGAGATTTTTATGGAGAGATTGAGGGGGTTTGTATCAGGCTTTACTGGAAAGAAGGCATCATGGAGAGACCTGGTAAAGTGGATACTTCAGGATGACGAAAAGACAGAGGTGTTTTTCTCGGAATGGGTAGAAAAGAAGGGGCTTCCCACAATAACCGTTGAGAGGCCGTCTGTAACCTTCAGGGAGGACGGTTACCATCTTTCAATGAATATTATAAAAAAGGGAAGTTCATACCCCCTGATACTGCCGGTTACGGTAAAGACTGGCGGTGGAGATATAGAAATGAACATCAAACTTGAAAAAGAAACCACATATTTTGAGAAGGTCTTTCAGGTAAGACCAAAAAAGGTGGTGGTAGATGAAGGGTACGATATCCCGAGAACACTTACCCCGGAGGAGGTCTCGCCCGTTTTATCTGCCTTTTTTGGAAGAAAGGACTCCATGGTCGTCCTTCCCTCAAATGGTAAGGAGCGGTTTCAGGGACTGGTGGAGATTTTCAGGTCTGAGGGGTATGAGATATGGGAGGAGGATGAGGTTGATATAGATGATTTCAAGGGGCATTCGGTGATGCTCCTTTCTTCTGAAAACAGGTTTTTCAGGAAACTCTTTGCTTCTGAAAGGATGCCTGATGCTCCGGTGGTGTTGAGGTGTTTCGTAAACCCCATAGACCGGGAAAGGGTGGTAATACTATTTGACGGCAAGACCCGTGAGGAGATAGACAGGGTTGCCGGTAAATTGTCCCATTATGGTAACTACTCTTTGCTTTTATTTGAGGGTGGTAAAAACCTTAAAAAGGAGTTAGAGGAATCTGAAAATGGGATGGTTATTGACCTTGGGTTTGAAACCAGCGTGGTCGAAACGGACAGGGCACTTTCTCTGGACGATCTTATCGAAAAGATTTCTGACAGGGATGTGATCTACATTGGGGAGGCGCACACAGAGTACAGCCACCACCTGATGCAGTATGAGATTATAAGGGGGCTACACGAGAGGGGGGAGAAGATCATGATCGGTATGGAGATGTTTCAGAGACCCTACCAGGAGTATCTTGACAGGTTTATTAAGGGTGAGATTGACGAAAAGGAGATGCTCAGAAAGACAGAGTATTTCAAGAGGTGGTCCTTTGATTACAACCTGTACAGGGATATACTTAACTATGCACGCAGGGAGAGGATACCCATTATTGCGCTGAATGCACGGAAGGAGATAATAGAGAAGGTCTCCGAACAGGGTATAACGGCACTTGGGAAGGAGGAGTTTGCAGAACTTCCGGAAGAGATGGATATGACAAACTCCATCTATATAGACCATCTTCGTAACATCTATGAAAGACACAACCTCGGTGGCAAGAAGAGGTTTGAAAACTTCTTTCAGGCTCAACTCATCTGGGATGAGACAATGGCAGAGACCGTAACAAAAACCCTTAAGGAACACCCCGGGTACAAAATGGTGGTTCTGGCAGGGAACGGCCATATACAGTACTCATGGGGGATACCGGACAGGGTAAAAAGGAGGATGGATGTCACCGCTGCCGTTATCGTAAATGCCGGTGGAGAGGATATAAGCAGGGATCTTGCGGACTATGTCCTTTTCCCCGAGCATGTGGAGCCGAAAGAGTCACCCAAAATTATGGTCTTCCTTGAGGAAACACCAGATGGGTTGAGGATAAAAAGGGTAATAAAGGGAGGGCCTGCTGATAAGGCCGGCCTCAAGGAGGCAGATATAATTCTTGAGATAGATGGAGAAAAGGTGAAGGATATTTCTGATTTAAAGATAGCCCTCTTTGATAAAAGGCCTGGAGATCATCTGGTGGTAAAAGTAAGGAGGAGGCAGTTTATCATAGGTAGTGAGGTAAAGGTTCTTGAGGTGGTGCTTTGAGTCTAAAGAGGAAGCACCGCTTCAGCATTAAGTGCCAGATCTGATATGTTACCCTTAAGGTAATGCAGATAGCCTGATGTGGCTATCATGGCGGCATTATCTGTGCATAGGGGTTTTTCAGGGAGGTAAACACTGAAGCCTTCATCACGGAGGCTCATAAAGGCCTCCCGCAGCCTTCCATTTGCTGCCACCCCGCCCGAAAGGGCTATGCCCTTAACAGATGTCTTCCTGAGCGCCCTTCGTGCCTTTGTAAGGAGCACCTCTATAACCGCCTCCTGAAAAGAGGCTGCAAGGTTCTTCTGGGTTTCTATATCAACAGGGGGGTTCGGACATCTTGCCCTTAACTCGTTTTTTACGGCTGTCTTGAGGCCACTGAAACTGAAATCAAGCCCTTCGTTTAACATGGGGCGGGGGAGAGGGATCATGTCAGGGGCGGCGCCTTTTGCAAGTTTTTCTATGACCGGTCCGCCGGGATAGGGAAGACCAAGCAGTTTTGCCACCTTGTCAAATGCCTCGCCGGCGGCATCGTCCCTTGTGCTACCGAGTACCTCATAATCGCCGAACTCCCTCACCAGTATCAAGGAGGTGTGTCCTCCCGAGACAATGAGCGTTAGAAATGGGTACTCAGGTACAGGTTCAGAGAGAAAGTTTGAGTAGATGTGCCCCTCCAGGTGGTTTACTCCTATAAGAGGAACCCCTGATACATAGGAGAGGGACTTCGCAAAACAGAGCCCCACAAGAAGAGAACCTATGAGCCCGGGCCCCTTACATACCGAGATGGCGGTAATCTCAGAAAGTTTAACTCCACCTTGCTCAAGGGCGGTATTCACCACAGGCCAGATCATCTCAATATGCCGCCTTGATGCAAGTTCCGGAACGATACCGCCGAACTGTCCGTGAACCGCCACCTGAGAAGATACGATGTTGCTCAGTATCTTTTTGCCGTTTAGTACCACCGAGGCCGAGGTATCGTCACAGGATGTGTCTATGCCGAGTATGAGAACCTTTTCCATTATCTCTGGTCTATTACTGTTACCCCCTCTGGTGGAACAAATTTGAATGTCTCATCACTGATGTGGGGGTTTACGATGAGATCTTTGAATTTGATGGTGCTCCGGTTGCCACTCATATCAAGGATGGTCATCTCGGTGATAGGGAACTCCCCGTTGTGAATGGAAAGTAATATCTCCTTTATCCCGAGGTTAGTAACAGGTGTTAGTCTGAGACCTCCCTCTGTTTCATCTATCTCGTAGAGGTCTTCAAGTGAATTCAGGTCAAGGAGTATCTGCATGGGGGAACGCCCGGTGAATGTCTTTTTCAGGTCAATAAGGAAAACCTGATCGTTTTCTTTCTGGTAAAGGGTCATGACCTCACCGTTTATGAATACCCTATCGGAACTTCCCTTCAGGTACTCCCACCTGAGCAGGTCTGGCCTTTTCAGGCAAAATTTCCCTTCATAGGTTATAACCTTTTCTGTGTAAGGGTTTTTCATTATCTGTATAAAAGCACCCTTCAGGGTCTTAACTTTCTTCAGGTTTTCAACCACATCAGGTGTTTTTGATGAGGCAAGCCCCACCGAGGGGCAAAGGAGCAGTAAACAAAGCAAGAAAGCACGGAGTTTCATTACTTTACACCCTCCCTTCCAAGCACCACCTTTATTGTTTTCAGGAGTATGAACAGATCAAGCCAGAGAGACCAGTTCATTATGTACCAGATATCTAAACGTATCCTGTTAAGATAGGTGGTTTCGTTTCTGCCGCTTACCTGCCACAGGCCGGTTATTCCTGGCCGGACGGAGGTGATAATCTCAATCTTATCCTTTATGGCCTGGTACTCACGAAGAAGATAGGGGCGTGGGCCAATCATACTCATCTCACCCTTCAGGACATTGAATATCTGAGGTAGTTCGTCAAGGGAGGTTGTGCGAAGGAACCTTCCTATCCTTGTCACCCGTGGGTCATCGGTGATCTTCCAGAACATCTCCCATTCATTTTTGGCTACATGGTCTGTCTCAAGGAGCCTTTTCAGTTCGTCTTCTGCATCCTGTACCATCGTCCTGAACTTGTAACACATGAAGGTCTTTCCGTTACGGCCTATCCTGGGGTGAGTATAGAACACAGGGCCGGGAGACTCCCTTTTTATGAGAAATCCAATTATACCTATAAGCGGTATAAGTACAGGGATGCAGAGGATTGCAAGTAAGATATCAAAACTCCTCTTTGCAATCCTGTTTGTGAGAGACTGGAGGTTGTTCTTTATGTTCAGGAGAAAAATCTCCTCGTAAAAGAGGTGTATGAGTTCTGTATTTAGTAGAGAGATGCCGTAAAGATCAGGTACAATGAGGGTGTGTTTTACATATTTCTGGACCCTTGCCGCCCACTGTGAGAGTTTCTCAGGGCCGAGGGAGGGCATGGCAATTATGATCGTCTGGATGCCAAGGTCCTTTACAAACCGGCCGAAGTTTTTTGTCTTGCCGAATACCTTCTTGCCGTCAATATAGGTGCCTGTTTTTTCATCGTCGTCATCCAGAAACCCGATCACATCATAACCGATGTGCCTTTCTCTCTTGAGCCAGTTGAGGACTAATTTTCCTGACTGTCCTGCTCCGAGAATTAATACCCTTTCGCGGCAGACCCCGATCGCATAGAGGAGTTTCTTGCCCCAGAGTCTGACAAATGGGAAGATAAAGAGTGAAACAAACCAGAGGTTCACAAGCACGATCCTTGATACCTTGTGAGATATCTTTCCGAGCGAGACGATGGCAAGTACACTCACAGCCGATATGGTTAGTGCCTTAAGGAGTTTCTTGGTCTCGTCCCAGAACGGCAGACGGAGTGTGTAGAGCCCTTCATAGGCGTTAAAGAAGAGGAATATTGCTGGTATCCAGAAGAGATTTAAAAAATAACCGAAGGTGAAATGAAACTCAGGGAGGTTGGGCAGAAAAAGAGGATACACCTTGAGCCTTCCAAACCAACTTATAAAAAGCGATATGGCATAACCTACAAGATCGAGAACAATCAAAGATGAGATCTGGAGTAACTGTTTCATTAAACCCCTTTTTATCTGGTATAATACACCGAATTCAGAAGAAAAACCTTTCCTGAGGAGATATTATACAACTATGAAGGCACTAATCTTAAGTGGAGGGAAGGGGACGAGGCTCAGACCTCTTACCCACACAATGGCAAAACAACTCGTTCCGGTTGCCGGAAAGCCCATCCTCGGGTATGTGCTTGACCATGTAAGTGATGCAGGTATCAGGGATGTGGGTGTTATCATCTCACCTGAGACCGGTGATGAGGTTAAGTCCTATTTAGGGAGGGGTGCAAAGTGGGGAGTGAAGATCAGGTATATACTTCAGGAGGAACCCCTCGGGCTTGCCCACGCAGTGAAGGTGGGCAGAGGATTTCTTGGGGATGATGATTTTGTGATGTATCTTGGTGATAATCTCCTTGGAAGCGGCCTTCAGAATGCCCTTCAGAGGTTCCGGAAAGAGCGCCCCGATGCACTTATATACCTCAAGGAGGTGGAAAACCCGAGACAGTTCGGGGTGGCGAAACTCTCTCCATCAGGGGATATCCTCAAACTTGTTGAAAAGCCCAAAAGACCCCCGTCAAACCTTGCGCTCGTTGGTGTGTATCTATTTTCAAAAAGGATACACGATGCTATAGATATGATTAAACCGTCACGGCGAGGAGAACTTGAGATAACCGATGCCATTCAGAAACTTGTTGACCTCGGGTTTACAGTAAAGAGCGAGATTCTCAAAAAGTGGTGGCTCGATACCGGGAAGAAGGATGACCTCCTTCATGCAAACACGATTGTGCTTGATGAGTACACAGAGAGGAAACTCCAGGGGCGGGTGGATAAAAAGAGCACTGTAATGGGAAGGGTTACGCTTGAAAAGGGTGTACAGGTGGTAAACTCCGTGATAAGGGGCCCTGTCAGGGTTGGAAGGGGAAGCGTTATTGAAAACTCCTTTGTGGGGCCTTTTACGAGCATTGGTGAGAAGGTGGTTGTAAGAAATTCAGTGATAGAGCACTCTGTGATCCTTGACGATACGGAGATACTTGATATAGAAAGGCTTGAGGATAGCCTGATTGGAAGATCGGCAAGGGTGGTTTCTGGTGATCATAAGAACCGTGCCCTAAGGCTCATGATAGGTGATGATTCGGTGGTGGAGGTGTAGATGGAGATATTTGAAGGGGTTATTATAAGAGACCTGTCTGTTTATTCTGATGAAAGGGGCTGGCTCATGGAGGTCTTCCGGCGGGATGAACTTCCCCGGGGGTTTATGCCTCAAATGGGTTATGTCTCGCTTACCCATCCTGGGGTTGTGAGGGGGCCACATGAGCATATCAAACAGACCGATTACTTCTGTTTTCTTGGTGAATTCAACCTCTATTTGTGGGATAACCGCAAGGGCTCTCCTTCCTATGGAAAGGGGATGATTATCAGGGATATGAACCGAAAGATTGCCATTGTGCCGCCTGGTATTGTCCATGCGTATAAGAATGCAGGTTCGGTGGATGCACTTGTGCTTAACTTTCCTGACAAGCTATACAGGGGGGAAGGAAAGAGGGAGGAGGTTGACGAGGTGAGGTACGAAAACATTCCTGATACACCCTTCAGAGTGGAACTGCTTGAGGAGGGTAAGTTAGGATGAAGATACTCGTTACTGGAGGTGCCGGTTTTATCGGGTCGAATTTCATTAGATACATGCTTGAGACACACAGGGATATTGAGGTGATTAACCTCGATGCCCTTACCTATGCAGGGAATCCTGAAAATCTGAAAGACATAGAGCAGAATCCTAAATACCGGTTTATACACGGAAGGATTGAGGATAGGGACCTTGTGAGAGACCTGATGAGAGAGGTCTCCGCGGTGGTAAACTTCGCTGCAGAAAGCCATGTGGACAGATCCATAAGGGATGCCCAACCCTTTCTGAAAACGAACATCTTAGGGCTTTACAACATGCTTGAATCGGCAAGGGATACCCGTGTCGGGAGGTTTGTCCATCTATCCACTGATGAGGTTTATGGAAGTTTTGAGACTGATGAGGGTTCATTTACTGAAGCCTCCCCTCTTTTGCCGAACTCTCCCTATTCTGCATCAAAGGCATCTGGTGATCTTCTTATCAGATCATACAGGGTCACATATAACCTGCCGGTGATAATAGTGAGACCTTCCAATAATTACGGCCCCTTTCAGTACCCTGAAAAACTCATCCCCCTCATGATCACAAACCTCATGGACGGGAAGAATGTCCCTGTGTATGGGAAGGGGATGAACATCCGCGACTGGCTCTTTGTGGAGGATACCGCCCGTGCAATTGAAAAAATCCTTTTCCATGGAAAAGACGCAGAGACGTACAATGTGGGGGGTGGAAACGAGAGGCGGAATATTGAGGTGGTGAGAGCGGTTCTTGAGTTGTTCGGGCTTGGAGAGGAGCGGATTGAGTATGTGGATGACCGCCCGGGTCATGACTACAGGTATTCCGTTGATTACACAAAGATAAAAAGGGAACTTAACTGGGAGCCACTGGTGGGTTTTGACGAGGGGATAAAGAGGGTTGTCTCCTGGTATAAAGAGAATGAGTGGTGGTGGAGACCCCTTAAAGAGCGTCTCTCAAAAGAGAGTAAGGGTTTTTGGACAGGGGAGAGATGAAGGTACTACTTACAGGTGCCTCAGGAATGCTCGGGCAGGAACTCAGTAAATGCCTTTCTGAGAGGCATGAACTCACCGCCTATGATCATGCCGCTCTCGACATCCTGTCATTTGAGAAACTCATCCAGGTGGTATCAGCAGATAGACCGGATGTGATAGTTAACGCCGCAGCCTACACCAGGGTGGATCAGGCTGAGGATGAGTTTGAAAAGGCCTATCTTGTAAATGGTGTGGGGGTGTATAATCTGGCAAGGGTGTCAGAGAGGTATGGCGTGAGACTGTGTCATATCAGTACTGATTATGTCTTCAGGGGTGATAAGCACACCCCCTATCTCCCTTTTGACCGGACTGATCCTATAAATGCCTACGGAAGGAGTAAACTTGCCGGTGAGGAGTTCATAAGGATGAGGATGAGGGAGTATTTTATAATAAGAACGAGTTGGCTTTATGGCCTTGGGGGGAACAACTTTGTGAAGACCATCCTGAGGCTGCTTGATGAAAGGGAGGAGGTGCGGGTTGTCTCGGATCAGATCGGCTCGCCAACCTGGACCGGGACGCTTGCCCGTGCGGTTTCTGATATAATTGAGACAGATGCTTACGGGATTCATCATGTAACAGACCGGACAGAAAACGGGATAAGTTGGTACGAGTTTGCACTTGAGATAGGGCGTTTTGCGGGTAAGGGAGACAGGATCCGTCCAATACCCTCATCAGAGTTCCCCACAAGGGCTGTAAGGCCTGCTTATTCCGTGCTGGATACCTCTTTTACCGAGGTGGTCACAGGTATATCTCTTCCTGACTGGAGGGACTCACTTTCAAATTTCCTGAGAAGCCTTGCCTGAGAACCGGTCAGACCTTCTGAAAAAATACGCTTTGAAGTTGTAAAATATCGGCTGTGGTTGTTGAATTAAGGCCATTAATGATCTGAATCATGAATATCCCGGAATGGATAAAGAGGGTCTCAGTGGTTATCCCCCTCTATAATGAGGAGGATAATGTTAAGGAACTGCACAGAAGACTCATCAAGGCACTCCAGCCCCTTGGAAGAGAATACGAGATAATTTATGTTGATGATGGGAGCACTGACCGGACTCCAGATAGGCTCAAAGAGGTATCGGAGGAGTCGGAAAACGTGCTCATTTTGAGTTTGAGGAGAAACTTCGGACAGACGGCTGCCTTTGCCGCAGGGTTTGACTTCGCAAGGGGGGATGTTATCGTCACCATGGATGGTGATCTTCAGAACGACCCTGCAGATATTCCCAGGCTCCTCGAACGGATGGATAATCATGACCTCGTTAGCGGCTGGCGGAAGAAGAGAAAAGACCCATTTTTCAGAAGAAGACTACCCTCCATGATAGCAAACTGGTTAATAAGCACCGTCACCGGGGTGAAACTCCACGACTACGGGTGTTCACTCAAGGCTTACAGGCGGGAGGTGATAAAGAATCTGAAGATATACGGTGAGATGCACCGGTTCATACCTGCCGTGGCGAGTTGGTATGGAGTGAGGATAGATGAGGTGGAGACTATACACCATCCAAGGCTTCATGGAAAGTCAAAATACGGCCTTTCAAGGACTATAAAGGTTGTCCTCGATCTCATAACCGTAAAATTCCTCCAGAGTTTCTCCACCAAACCCATCCAGTTCTTCGGGCCCATGGGGCTTATTTCCGGGTTCGTGGGGTTTATGATCTCACTATATCTTTCTATTCGTAAGATTTTCATGGGGGAGGAGATCGGTTCACGTCCGTTGTTACTTCTTGGTGTGTTGCTGATAATAGTGGGGATACAACTCATAGGGATGGGGCTGATAAGTGAGATACTCGTCAGGGTGTATCACGAAAGTCAGAAAAAGCCTATCTATGTGATAAAGCAGATCATTGGGAAAAGGGAAAAATAAACAACTCCTCCTTTGGCTTAAAATCCTGGTAAGTGCTGTTTCACTTGCCGTTGTCTTTTCTCGATCAGGGGCAGGTGCAGTTATAGATACACTTTCTTCCATCAATCCTCTTTTTTTTCTTTCCTCTTCGGTGTTGTATATCCTCTCTATCGTGGTGTCAAGCATCCGTTGGAAACTGCTCCTGGTGGTGGATGATGATGCGGATACCGGGTTTTCAGGTCTCACCACCTTCAGACTGTTCAAACTCTACATGATTGGTTCTTTTTTCAACAACGTGCTTCCCGGGGTGATCGGGGGTGATGCCTTCAGGATATATTATCTGTATAAGGATACAGGCAGGGCACACCTCTCCATAGGTTCTGTCTTTGGTGACAGGTACACCGGGTTTGCAGGCCTTCTGCTTCTTGGAGTAATCGTGCTGCCCTTCGGTATGAGGTTTGAAGGGGTAGGGGAGGTGGGAATGATTCTACCGGTTGCACTGGTTGTGTTCGTTGTGGGGAGTCTGCTCTTCGTCTGGTTCAGGATAGGGCGTGGGTTCAGGACGGTTGGCCTCTTTTACGAGTACTTTTCGTCCCTTTTAAGAAATGTTAAACTGCTTTTTGAGACCATTGGTATATCGCTCCTTATACAGATATTCGGGATTGTTTCTGTGTATTTTATCTCACGGGGGTTGGGCTGCCGGATCGGACTGATAGACCTTTGTATAATACTACCAATAGTGATCATGATCACAACCATACCTGTTTCAATATCGGGGCTGGGTATAAGGGAGGGCGCCTTTGTCTTTTTGCTTGGGAAGATAGGGGTGGCGCCGGAGGTTGCAACCTCCATATCCCTTGCCTGGTTTTTCTCTTACGCCGTTGGTTCTCTGCCAGGACTTTTTTATTACATGAGATGGAGGAAACTAAGTGGTGAAGGATTCGATAACTTCCGAAAAGAATCCCAGGATTAAAAAGATCCTCAAACTTAAAGAGAGACCCACCAAGTATGCACCCTCTGCTCAGAACCCGGAGGGAGAGGTGCTCGTAGAGGGGCCAAGGGTGCTTGAGATGGTTGTAAGAGTCAACATGAAAGCCAGGTTTGTGATGGTTACAGATGAGTTTTTAAAGGATAACAGGTGGACACACCTGCTTGAGGAACTTACTGATCGGGAGGTCTCTGTCTTCGTAATAAGTGATAATTTGATGAAGGAGATTACCGATCTTGAGCATTCTCAGGGGGTTATCGGGGTTTTTCATGCCAGGGCAAAAGGGATAAAAGACCTGTTAAACCTTGAGGCGGATTCCGCTCTGATACTTGACCGAATACAGGAGCCCGGGAACATGGGAACAATCATCAGGACAGCCGAGGCGTTTGGTGTTAAGGATATCATCATCGTAAAGGGGTCGGTAAACCCCTTTAGCCCCAAGGTGATAAGGGCATCTGCTGGCGGTGTCTTTGCGGCAGATGTGTATTTAGTTGATGAAAATGAAGTGATAAAGTGGAAAGACCATTCCTGCTTTAACTGGGTTGCCCTTACCACAGGAGGTGGCGAAGACATCCGATCCTTTATCTGGGAAAAGAGATCTGCACTCATTCTGGGTAACGAGGCACACGGTATAAGCGATACACTCCTTTCGAGGGTTGACAGCAGGGTGGGAATACCAATGATAGGGAAGGCAGAGAGTTTGAATGTGGCGGTTTCCGCCGGTATAGCCCTCTACGAATATGCCAGGGGACGGGACGGATACCCAGTTAAATCTTAATATTGGAAAACAACCAGACACAGAGCACGCAGTACTCTCTGGGACTTTACCTTGAGTACATAAACATCAAGCACAATCTACGGTTAGTCTTTTTGAACCGTCTCTTCCCTCCAGACCTCAATTGCCACTTCGGGGCAGCATTCGGCACAGAGACAACAACCCGTGCATTTCTCAGGTGAGGTTATAATGGGTGGAGTAAACCCCATTGAATTTAGTTCATTGCCTATCTCAAGTATCTTCTTCGGGCATGCTATAATACAGTATCCACATCCCTTACAGAGTTCAAAGTTGATCTCAATCTTTCCCTTCATGGTCTATCTCCTTGAAGACTTTTTTGGAGGAGTTCCTCAGCATGGTGGAGTGAACTACCGGTTATTTCACCACTCATCATCCTTGCTATCTCCTCCTTTCTATCGTTACCCTCAACAGGCCTTATATTGACGGATGTCCTATCCCCACGATCGGACTTGGATATTACAAGATGCCAGTCTGCCCTCGAGGCAATCTGTGGCAGATGGGTTATGCATATGACCTGGTGGTCTTCTGCAAGGCGCTTTAACCGCTCTCCCACTCTGTCGGCGGTCTCTCCGCCTATGCCCGCATCTATCTCATCAAATACGAGGATTTCATGGCCTGTAAGCCCTGCAAAGACGGATTTCAATGCAAGCATAACCCTTGAGAGTTCTCCACCAGATGCCACCTTATTGAGTGGCCTCGGTGGCTCTCCCGGATTTGCTGAAAATAGAAACTCCACCGAGTCCTTCCCGTGAGGGCCGGTTGACAATTCTTTTAACCTTATCTTGAATTTCGGTTTTGAAAATGCAAGTGCTTTGAGTTCGGCTATAATCAACTCCTCAAGTTCTCTGGCGGTTTTCTTTCTCTTTTCTGATAATTTATCCGAAGTAGTGTCTAATTTCTGAGTGAGTGTTTTGAGTGCATCTTCAAGTTCAGATGTCTTTTCCGAAAGGTTTATGAGGTCTTCAAGTTCATCTTCCGCCTTTTTGCCGTAGGTGATTATTTCATTTATAGTCTCTCCGTACTTACGCTGTAACTTTTCTATAAGATGAAGCCTTTCCTCCACCTCATCAATCCGGCCGGGGTCGAGTTCATACCCATCCTTGATTTCCCTTATTGAATAGAGTGACTCTTCAAGGAGTGCACCTGCCTCACGAAGTAAACGGAGCGGTTCTCCGACGGTTTCGTCAATTGAGAATAACTCCTCCATGGAACTTATACACTCAGAAAGACTGTCCATCACATTTGTATCACCTTCCTTGAGTTTCAGAATTACCTCCTCTGTGATGGTTCTCAGCCTCTGGAGGTTCTGTAACTTCTTTCTCTCTGCAAGAAGGCCTTCGTACTCATCCGGATCAAGGCGGGCGGCGTTTATCTCATCCACCTGAAATCTGAGCAGGTCTATCCTCTGCATCCTCTCCCGGGAACGTGAGCGGATCTGTTCAAGTTCCTCCTGGAGGCTCACTTTTTCTTCGTAGAGTTTTTTTACCTCACCGACAAGGGGTGAGAGATTGCCAAACCTGTCAAGGAGGTCTCTCTGGTTGGATGGAGAAAATAATTTCTGGTGGTCGTGCTGACTGTGTATCTCAAATAACTCCTCGCCCACACTGCCAAGCAGGTTGAGGGTAACGAAACTCTCATTTATGAAAATCCGTCCCTTTCCATTCTTTGAAAATGTTCTTCTTATAATAATTTCATCATCCTCAGCAACGATATCCTTTTCCTTAAGGTGTTCCGGAACGGTGGTATCGAAGATTGCCTGAATTTCAAATGAGTCAGAACCTGTCTTGATATATTCTGCACTGACTCTACCGCCCGAGAGGAGTTTTAGGGCATTTACCAGAATCGACTTGCCTGCACCTGTCTCACCCGTTATCACATTGAGCCCATCCCGGAATTCCACTTCCAGGCGGTCAACGATTGCAAAGTTTCGTATGAGAAGTTCCCTCAACATCGAGAATCAGTGATATAATACCACAATTCAGAAGGGAAGTTTGAGGTTTGACACAGGCGAAAAACTCTGCCGGTGTATGGGGGATGGTCCAAACCGCTCAAGGGCGGTAAGGTGTTCTCTTGTGGCATAGCCCTTATGGTTTTTGAAACCGTACTCGGGGTAAAGTTCGTGATAATACTCCATCAGGCTGTCCCTTGTAACCTTGGCAACCACAGAGGCGGCTGCCACAGAGGCAGATATATCCTCTGCCTTTGTAAAGGAGAGTTGCTCAATCTCGACCGGTAGTTTCAGTGCGTCTATTAAAAGGAGAGCCGGTTTCATCAGGAGGTCTTCAACTGCCATACACATTGCCTTGACGGTTGCCCTTAGTATATTGATTTTGTCAATCTCACTGTGGTCAACCACACCCACCCCTACAGCATCTGCCTTTGTAAGAATCTCCCAGAAAAGGGATAGGCGTTTTGAAGGGGTGAGTTTTTTTGAGTCTTTGAGTCCCTCTATGTAGAGTCCTGGTGGCAGTATAACCGCCGCCGCCACCACAGGACCGGCCAACGGGCCCCTTCCTGCCTCATCGCAACCGGCAAGAGGAGCCCTGCCACTCCTCCTTAACTCCTCGTCAAAAGAAAAAGGGTCGGTGTGCACAATGCAAGAAGGTTACTTCTTTGTAAACATATCCCTTTCGCGTATTTTGGTCTCTTTGCCCTTCTTGTCACGCAGGTAGTAGAGTTTTGCCCTCCTGACATCTCCCTTCCTTACAACCTCTATCTTTTCTATCACGGGAGAATGGACAGGAAATATCCTCTCCACCCCCACACCGTAGGATATCTTTCTGACCATGAAGGTCTCTTTTATACCGCTTCCCTTACGTGCTATCACATAACCTTCAAAGGGCTGAATCCTCTCCTTATCACCCTCCACCACACGCACGTGAACCCTTACTGTATCCCCTATCTCAAAGGGGGGTATCTCCTTTCGGTAACCCTCTTCAATTGATGATATCAGACTCATCTCTTTCTTCCTCCTTGATCTCTTTGATAAGTTCTCTGTCTTCTTCAGAGAGGTTTGCCCGCTCTAACAGATCAGGCCTCTCTCTCAGAGTGTTTCTGAGTGCTTCCTTTCTCCTCCACCTTCTGATCTTCTCATGATCTCCACTGAGAAGTATCCTCGGCACATCCATCCCTCTGAAAGTCCCTGGCCTCGTGTAATGTGGATATTCCAGGAGGCCGTCTGTAAAGGACTCCTCAGTGGGGGACTCACTATCACCAAGGACACCCGGGAGGAGCCTGGAAACGGCATCTATTATAACCAATCCGGGCAGTTCTCCGCCAGTCAGGATGTAGTCACCAATGGATATCTCCTCATCAATAATACTCCTTACCCTCTCATCCACTCCCTCGTACCTGCCTGATATAAGGGTTATGCGGCTATGGTTTTCAGCAAACTCCCTTGCCTTTTGCTGGTTGAAGACCTTTCCCCTGGGGCCAAGCAGGACTATGTGCCTTTTCAGCCCGTCTCTTTTTATTGACTCCAGGGCATTAAAGATGGGTTCGGCCATCATAACCATACCGGCACCACCTCCGTAGGGGTAATCGTCCACCTGCCGGTAACGGCCTGAGGAAAAGTCCCTGATATTATATACCAGTACATCAATGATTTCCTTCTTTATAGCCCTCCCTATTATGCTTTCACACACATACCCCATGATTATTTCGGGAAAGAGTGTGAGGATTTCAAAGGTGATCTTCATAAATCAAGCAACCCCTCCATGGGATTTATTATCATTTTTCCCCGCGTTAGGTCAATACGGGATACCACATCCTCTATGGCGGGTATGAGAAACTCCTTTTTGCCTTTTTCTCTGTAAGGAGTTGAGGGTTCAACAATGAAGACATCGTTGCTTCCTGTTTCAAGTATTCCGGTTACCTTTCCGAGGTACACATCTTCTTCGGTGAAGACATCGAGGCCTATGATCTGGTAATGGTAGAACTCGTTTTCACCGGCGGGTGGTGATTCCTCTTCCGGTATCTGGAGTTCGAGCCCCCTGAGACTTTCGGCCTCTTCTCTGTTGGATATACCTTTAAGATGGATGATGAACCCACCTCTGTACCTCCTGGAATCTGAGATGTAAAAAGGTATGTGTTTGCCTTCCTGAACAAGATACACACGCTTTATCTCATAAAGCCTCTCATCAGAGAAGGTCAGGGGGAGTATCTTTAAGGCACCATCAACACCGTGTGACCCTACGATCCGGCCGATGGTTATAAATCTGGACATTTAAAGGGAGGGTAAAAGTTCCGGGGGAGAGGGCTCCCCCGGTTTATTGGATCTGCCTTCTTACTCGAGGATTTCAAGTACACACCGCTTACCGACCTTTGTGCCGGCAGCGGAGAGAATTGTTCTCATGGCACGTGCCGTCTTACCCTGCTTACCAATAACCTTTCCGAGATCGCTTGGGGCTACCCGCAACTCGAACACAGTGGTCTTTTCACCATCAACCTCCTTAACCGAGACCTCTTCTGGTCTGTCAACCAGAGCCTTAGCCATCGTCTCCACCAATTCTTTCATCTTCTCCACCTCCATACGGGTTTATTCGGCTGCACCCAGGCCAGCCTGTTTAAACAGACGTTTAACAGAATCGGTAGGTTGAGCACCAACCCCTAACCAGTATTTTGCCTTTTCCTGATCAATTTTTATATCGGAAGGCTCTTTGAGAGGATCGTAATAACCTATAATCTCAATGAACGGCCCATCCCTTCTTGCTCTGGAATCAGCAACAACAATCCTGTAGAACGGTCTCTTATGAGCACCCATCCGTGTAAGACGTATCTTAACCAACTACTCACCTCCTTGGCATTTAATATACTTGAACTGAAATTTTAATATAAAAGGCGGTATATTGTAAAGTTCAAAATGGCGAAAAGTTTGGCAACCTTGGAAACCTCCCCTTTTTCCCCTTTCCCTTCTTGAACATCTTGAACATCCTTTTCATCTCTTTATACTGCTTGAGAAGACGGTTTACATCGGTGATGGTGGTCCCGCTTCCACGGGCTATCCTCCTCTTTCTACTTCCGTTCAGTAGTTGAGGGTTCCTCCTCTCCTTGGGTGTCATGGAGTTTATGATAGCCTCAACCTTTACAAACTCCTTTTCATCCACCTGGACACCCTTCAACTGCTTCCCCACTCCCGGGATCATGGATAGTATGTTCTCGATAGGCCCCATGGATTTTATCTTTTTCAACTGATCTCTCAGGTCTTCAAGTGTAAAGGCATCCTCAAGCAGTTTTTTCTGAAGATTTACAGACTCCTGTTCGGTAACCGTCTCCTGTGCCTTTTCTATCAGGGAGAGCATGTCCCCCATCCCGAGTATTCGTGAGGCAACCCGGTCGGGATGGAAGGGTTCGATCATATCTATCTTTTCACCAACACCGATAAACTTGATGGGCCTTCCCGTTACATGTCGTACCGAAAGGGCTGCACCTCCCCTTGCATCACCATCCATCTTGGTAAGTACGATCCCGGTTATCCCGATGCGTTCATTAAAACTGCTTGCAATATTCACAGCATCCTGGCCGGTCATTGCGTCAGCAACAAAGAGTATCTCCGATGGTGAGACGGCATCCCTGATGGCTGTGAGTTGTTCCATCAGTTCATCGTCAATGTGTAGCCTTCCGGCGGTATCTATTATGAGTATATCGGATGCTGTCTTTTTCGCCTCTGTTACCGCAGATTTGGAGAGTTTTACGGGGTCTTTTTCCTCTTTTGAGTGGAAAACAGATACCTCGATCTGCCCTCCCAGCGTAACGAGTTGGTCTATTGCAGCAGGCCGCTGCAGGTCTGCTGCAACCAGCATGGGTCTTCTGCCCTGTTTCTTGAAGTGTCTTGCGAGTTTTGCCGAAGTAGTGGTCTTACCTGAACCGTGCAGACCTACCATCATTATTACAGTGGGCGGGTTTGGAGAGAGTTGTATCTTTTCAGTGGTGCCACCAAGGAGATTGATGAGTTCTTCGTGAACTATCTTTACCACCTGCTGGCCAGGTGTGAGGCTTTTCAGCACCTCAGTGCCAACTGCCTTTTCCTTGATGCGGGAGATAAAATCCTTTACGACCCTGAAGTTTACATCGGCCTCAAGCAGTGAAAGCCTTATCTCCCGGAGCACCTCATCGATGTCTGCCTCGTTTAGAACACCCCGGCTCCGGAGTTTCTTGAATATCCCATCCAGTCTTTCAGAAAGTGAATCAAACATCCTTTAAAAAATCCCCATTCCTTAACCACCCTTGAGGGTCGTATTCCTTTGAGAAGTCCGGAAATTCCCCGTATGAGTAGGACAGATTAACCCTGTAAAAGGGCATTGATCTGGTTTTCAAGTTCTTTTCCCATACCCGGCATGAAACCTTCGTACTTTTTAACGATTTTGTGGCTTTTATCAAGAAGGAAAAATGCCGGAATTGTGGTAATCTTGTATTTGTTTCCCGCCTCTCCACTATCAATGAGCACTTTGTACCGTATATTGTAACGGTCAGTAAAAGCCTTTACCTTTTCGATGGCCGAGTCCCCTTCATCTACACTGATACCCAGTATGGCAAAGTCTTTACCGAAGGTCCTCTCAAACAGGCCTTCCATCTCAGGAATCGACCTGCGGCAGGGGGGGCACCATGTTGCCCAGAACTCAAGCAGAACAACCTTGCCGGCGTAATCATCAAGTGATACATAACCGCCGTTAAGGTCCTTTATCCGAAAATCAGGTGCAGGTTTCCCTATCTCCGGTGCCTGCGCGTTGCCGCCTTTTTCACAGGATGGGAGATAAAGGAGAGACAACCCTATCAAAAACAGGGTGAGTGCCCCGATTATCCCTTTTTTCCTCATAAAACAGGATTATCCCAGGAGTTCGTCTATCTTCGCCTTCAGTTGGGGCTTTGGAACGGCACCCACCACCTGGTCAACCTTTTCCCCGTCTTTGAAAAACATAAGGGTGGGGATACCCATTATCTTATATCTGCTTGCAATATCGGGGTTGTCGTCTGTATTGAGTTTGCAAACCTTGAGTTTGCCTGCATACTCCTTGGCAAGTTCCTCCACGGTAGGGGCGATCATCCTGCAGGGCCCGCACCAGACCGCCCAGAAGTCAACGAGCACCAGCCCTGATGCACCAAGAACCTCCTGATCCCATGTGGATGTGGTGACTTCAACAATTCCTTCTGCCATCTGAACCTCCTGCTATCTGTTTTCTGTAAGTTTTTAGGATTCTTCTAAAGGAAAAGAATCTAACAAAGTCTTTTATTATATTTTTACCAAAGTGTAATTGTCAAATTCTGATGAATTTCCGAATTT
>CAYMML010000019.1:0-3324 GCA_964391515.1 uncultured Thermodesulfovibrio sp.
TCTTCACCTATCTCCATGGGGACAGAGGATGCGAGGATCTTTCTGGTCTCCGGGTTAAATATCCTTACCTCCTTTATCTCTTCTGCAACGAGGGATTCAAGGAACTTCTGGAACTCTCTTCCCCTTCCTTCAAGCATTATTGTGTAGAGGCCGTTTTTTATTATCTCAGTGATCAGTTCTACACGCTTTTTGTCATCCTCCCTGATCAGGTTTTCCTGAAAACGGAGATTGTAGATGGAAAACAGGCTGATTATCGCAAGGAGAATCAGCAGGGTAGAGATGATGTATTTCCACTTAAGGCTTAATGATATCATCCATCTATTTCATCCCGCCATAACTGTGGAGTCCTGAAAGGAGGAGGTTGACACCCAGGTATGTAAACACCACCGTTATAAAACCTATCACAGCAACCACCGCAACCTTGCTTCCCCTCCATCCCCTCATAAGCCTTGCATGGAGAAAAAAGGCATAAACAAACCAGGTGATAAGCGACCAGGTCTCCTTTGGATCCCACGACCAGTAAACGCCCCATGCCTGATCAGCCCAGATGGCACCGAAGATCAGCCCACCAAGGGTGAAGATGGGAAACCCGACGGCGATGGACTTATATGTGAGATCCTCAAGCAGTTTCGGGGTTACATTGAAGGATGATACTATCCTCTTCAGCACATACCCATACCGCCATATCAGACCTATTATGAGTATGCTTACAGCCCAACTGACAAACATTACCGGTGTTGAACCGCTCTTGAATGTTGCCTTGAAAAGGAACCCACGTACATTTTCAGGATTTGACATCACAACATGATACTTGAGGTAGTCAAGCCCCATTGCAGCAAGGAGCACGATCAGTACACCGAGTGATACCGTCCAGAATATATACCCAGGCTCGGTCCTGCTCTCTGTCTTTTCGATCAGGTACATAAGCCCGGTTCCAAAGGCAAGGGCAAAGGTGGAATAGGAGATAAAACTCATTGTAACATGGGCAAGCAGCCAGTTTGACTGGAGTGCAGGAACAAGGGGCTGAATACCCTTGGACATCCCGGACATCTCTATGAATGCAAGGGCAAGCCCTGCAACCGGGGTTATAAATGCACCAAAAGACCGGTTTTTGTACCTGAACTCGATCACTAAATACCCAAGGATGAGACACCACACAAAGAAGATGAGTGATTCGTAGAGGTTTGATATGGGCGGTCTCCAGAAAGGGATGTCCATACCCAGTTCCATGTGTCTGTTATAAAACTCAACCCATCTCATCCCGAAGGCTATCGTCTGGGATATGAAGCTCAAAACGGTTATGCCGGTGGCTCCCTTTCCTATTGCCTCATTTTTAAAGACAAGATAGGCTATGTATAGTATCATGGCAATTATGTAGCCGAGTGTGGCTATACCAAAGAATACTGAACTATCCATAATCTCCTCCTCTTTCTATTTGTTTTCTCCAGACAGCCGTTCTGCTATCTTCTCTATCTTTCTCTCATAGGCTGCACGGTTCTTGTTGGCACTTCCTGCAACCGTTATGAGGGTGTTTTTCCCGTTTTCTTCTGCAAAGACCCATATCTTCCTGTGGTTCATAAAGAAGGCGATGTAAAGGCCAAGACCCATAATGATGCAACCAAGATAAACTATCCATACTCCCGGGTCTTTGCGAACCTGTAACCCCGTGTACTGGGCACCCCAGTAGTCTATGAACTGTATAATGTTGCCATCAGGGAGGTTCCAGGTGCGCGGAAATCTCTTCAGCACCCAGCCCGAGTATTTTTCCTTTCCGTTTTCTGTAAAGGAGATGTATGCAGCGGGGTTGTTCATCATGTCTGAATATGTGTAGGTCTTGCCCGACTGGTCGGTGGCAAGGGCTGGGCTGAAGTCTTTGATGGTTCCTGTTATGGCAGTGCCGGGGATGATAAAGGATTCCCCCACCCGCTTGGTGATGGTTTCACTTTTACCACCAGGGCCTGTAACCTTGAAAATCAGATAGCCCTGGGCATTCGGCATCATACCGTAACTTGACTGGTAGAAGGTGTATCCCTTGTATCTCAGAGGCTCGTTGACCTCTATCATCTTTTTTACCACCTCTTTGCCGTTATCGATAACGGTAAGCCAACTCTTATAGTCTTTGGGCATTTCTGACATACCGTAAAACTCTACCTCAAAGTCATCGCACCTTACGGAAAATCCAAGGGAATGAGGTTTACCCGATCTGGAGTAGGCTACCTCAGAGGTGTATCCTTCCGGAAGGTTGAGAAACCCCTTGAAACCAAAAAAGATGCCGATCACGGCACCGGCGAGGATTATCAGGATACTGAGATGTGTTATATACACCCCGAGTCTTGTCCAACTGCCCTTCTGTCCGTAAAACTGGTACCCGCCGCTCTCAAGGGGGCTGTTCTGAACCTTAAAACCAAATGCCCTGAGGGAGTTCATTATGTGATCATGGTGCTTATCGGGAGTCCCTTTGAGGGTGATCTCCTTTTTCAGCCCAAGAGACCTTAACTGCCCGGGTTTTATAGGTCTTGCAGGTTCTCTAACCAGTTTTAGAATCCTTGGAAGTCTGTCAATGGAGCAGATTATCAGGTTTGCGGCAAACATCACCAGAAATGTCACAAACCACCATGAGTGGTACATGTCCATAAAACCGAGGGATTCCAGTATCCGGTAGAGTTGAGGTGCAAGAGAGTCTCCAACGAGCCTTTTGAGAACGATCACATTCTTTTCTGCCGAGGCACCCTGCTCGAGTATGGTACCCACAATGGATGTGGATGCAATAAGGGCAAACAGAACCACTGCAAGTTTTATGGAGGAAAAGAAGTCCCAGAGCAGGTCGATTGGTGATTTTTTCTTTTCAGACATTCAGATCTCCTTTATACATAAATATTTTATATTAATATTTCTTTTCATCCTGTAACAAGGTTTTCCCTCAGGTTCAGAGGTCTATTCTTCCCCCAAGCAACTGACCAAATATGGCTGCCACAACAAAAAGCGGAATATACCTGTAGTCAAGATGAGATGATGTGCGTGCAAGAAAAATAAACGGTATGGGGAGATGGATATAGAGAAACCACTTAAAGGAATACTTCCTGACCTTGCCCCTGAGGAAACCAAAAGGCAGATTTATCATGAAGGTCATGGAAAAAAGGCCAAATATTAGAGCAAACTTTGATATCATTTAATTTATATTTTAACCTAAACATTGTGTTTCCCACAATAGTCTCATGCCTGTATTACTAATATCTTCAATAGTAATGTAAACAACCCTGATGGAGCAGGGCAGGCAGAACTCCATCGAAACCGGATTTAATGCGATTCTATTCGATCATAAAA
>CAYMML010000019.1:3424-20768 GCA_964391515.1 uncultured Thermodesulfovibrio sp.
ATACACTTTTCAGGTTTGTCATGGATCACGAAATGAATCACTTTGTTTTATGAGAACAATTTTAACAACTCTTATCCTTTTGTCTCTTGTTATGCCCGCCCGTGCCTGGCACGACAGGACGCACATCGCCGTTGCCAGGGCGTCAGGATACGACCGGTGGTATAACTCAACCGGTGCGGACATGGCAAAAATGAAGGCTGGCAAACGAGAGTCCTATAACCACTACTTTGACAATACCTCAAATAAAGAGGTTACCCCTCTTATGGTGATAGATCAGGCAGGGCGGTATAACTCTCCGGATGATCCTGAAGGACACCTTTACGGTGCGATTATCGGTGCCCTCAGGGATTATGTGAATGTAAAGAGAAGGGGAAGGTATGCCGAGTACCACCTTGCCTTTGCAATTCACTATATGACTGATCTGTGCCAGCCACTTCACAACATGCCCTTTGATAGATTTAACCGGTCTCATCATGATGATTTTGATGGTGTCGTAGATAAGGAGGTTCTCAATAATCTTGATAAGATCAAAAGGCATATGAAACCAGTGGTGATCAGGCCCGGGCATCTTGAGGTGGATGTTGCAAGGGAGGTTGCAAGGGTTGCAAACATATCGAGAAGACTTGGTAAGAGGCTTAAAGGTGAGGGTAGGGTTATCAGCAAGGAAGAGGCTTATGGCCAACTTGGGCTCTGTGCATCACTCATAAAAGGGGTTTTAGGGGCGTTAAGAGAGGTAAAGTAGGGCCCATGTCATGATCCATGGGCCCTGAGGGAGGGAATTATTTCTTTTTGTGGGCTGCGCAGAACTTTGACCTGCCAGAAGCCGGCCTTTTGCACTGAGTGCCCTGTTTTGTCTTTGCTGCACATCTCTTCTTGGCTGCCTGTTTTTTCTGAGCCATAAGCCCTCCTTTTGAAGAAGATGTTTTAAATTTGTGTCATTATATCATGTTTTAAAAAAAAATGGAAGTTTAACCACTATTTTTTAGAAGGCTGCTGGTTATATATGAATGCATCAAACCTCTTTTGCTGTGTGTAACCGGTCTGGATATTATGAAACACCTCTTCCCGTAGTCTTTTCAGCCGTTGGCGGTCTTTTTTGTTCAGTTTTTTCTCAATCACCTTTTCAGAAAGACCCTTCAGGAGGTTGTACTTTTTCAGGAGTTCTTTATACCGCTTTTTGTCGGTCTTTATGGAGAAGTCACCGGGTACGACCCATCTGTCCTTGAGATAAATCCAGGATGCAAAGTCCTCTAATCTCCTTCCGGGAAGTGGCTTTATGGGGGTGGTATTGCTCATATCCACGAATCTGAGCCCCTTTCTGTCTGCTATAATGGTGTGACGACCCCTGAAGGGCTCGGCACCATCGGAGTCGTAGAACTCCCATTCCGAAAGGGATCTCTGGGTCTCGTTTTCATGACAACTTTCACAACTCCTTGATCTCCCCATGGGATGTGATGACTCCTGAAACTCCACCCACAGGAGGTGTTTGTTGTTTGAGGGCAGGTCGTCAAAGGTGCCGACCACATAATAGGCATCCCTCGTCTCGCCGGAAGGCCATCTGAACTTTATCTCACCTGAGGGGGAAACGGAAGACCTTATGTTCCCCACGCTGTGTGGCCATACCTTTACGGTCATCCACCTGCCCTTTTGGTCCTTCATGATTATGGGAGGGTTCTGTATCCCATAGTAAAGGGAGTACTTGTGAAAGGGGTTTTCCCTTCCAGCCACCTCTCCCGGTCCCCAGATGGTGATCTGGTACCCACCAAGAGGCCCCACATGACAGGCGTTGCAGAGGAGGTCTTTGTGAACCCCCTTCTTTATTGACTCCTCTGCCTCGATATGACAGTCCTGACATGTTGCCGCCCTTTCCATATCACCCATACCCTTTTCTCCGGTGGGATGACAGTCCACACACTGGATACCAAGTGGATAATGTACATCGCCGGGCATCCCCTGCGGTATGGAGTAATCACCCCCAATGTATGTGCCCCCCCTTCGGCTTGTCATGGCTCCGGGATGACAGGTGCTTGCCCCCCTTCCATAACCTGAGCAACTCAGGGCTGTAGGTTTTCTCGTCATCCCATGAACACCTGTACCGTCTTTAAAAGGTGTGTAATGACAATCCAGACAGCCTGCATGGCAGACATTGCAGAACTTCTGTTTGTCTTCGGCAAGGCTCTTATTAAATGGTACGTTGAGGTCTTTCATTATCTCCTCGGTATTCCGGTAATCAAAGGAGGAGGTCTTTAATACCTCAGGGGGTGGTATATCGGCAAAGGATGGACCACAGTTATGGGGCCCGTATGGTTTAAGCCAGGTCTTCATTGTCCTCTGGCGGTAGTTTCGTCCCATAATGGTGGTTCTGAACTGTTTGAGTTCATCCGGATGGCATCCACCTTTGCCACAGGTCTTTTTTGCTATTTCAGGATCAAACCCGAGGGTTTCCGGGTCCCGGTCGTGCCAGAGGATGTTTCTTACATCCGGAAGCATGTAGAGTTCACCGTCCACCTCAATCTTGGGAAAGAGTGAAAACATAAGGTCATCTCCGGATAGCCTGAGAGGCCCCGGGTATCCGTTCTTTCTCTTTAATAACCTGCCCTCATAACTTACAACGAGCATCTTCAGCATACCGGAGTGTGCCTTTTCTTTATCCATCGTTCTACCCCTGCCAAGGTGGCAGTCACGGCATTCGATGTTTGGATGTCTGGAGTCGGACTCCACTTTTTTGGGGTCTGTAAATGCCCAGAGTGCATCCTCTCTTTCAAGGAGGGTCTTATCGGTATGACACCGTATGCAGTTTTCTGATGAATTTAGGTATCTGTGGTAGGCAAGCAATAGGATAATAACCACAGATGGTATGAGGATCAAAAACAGGAGTTTTCGTGTGAATTTGTCGGCTAACCTTCCCGGTGCAGGATGCATGAGTCCTTCAGTTTGTTGTGGTTATTACTAAGCGCTTTATATCGGTTGCCCGGCCGGATTTTTCGTCCACCTCCAGTACCACACCTGAGAGCATGCTCTTTCCCTTGGCAGTATTGAACTTTTTTGGTATCTGTTTCAGAAACTTCTCTATTATCTGGTCTTTATCCACCCCGATCACCGAGTAAGCAGGACCGGTCATTCCCACGTCCGTGATGTAGGCGGTGCCGCCAGGGAGGATCTGTTCGTCTGCGGTCTGGACATGGGTGTGAGTTCCGATTACTGCTGATACCCTCCCGTCCATGTAGTGTCCGAAGGCTATCTTTTCACTGGTTGCCTCTGCGTGAAAGTCTATAATTACTATATCAGACTCCTTATCCAGTGCCTTTAATTCCTCATCGGTGCGTCTGAAGGGGCAGTCAAGGGGAGGCATGAAGACCCTTCCTGCCACGTTCAGCACGGAGACCCTTATGCCTTTTACCGTTCTTGTAATAACCCCCCTTCCGGGGACGCCCGGTGGGTAGTTTAGTGGGCGGAGTATCCTGTCGTCCTTGTCAAGGAGACCCAGTGCCTCCTTTTTATCCCAGATGTGGTTGCCAGAGGTGAGAATGGATATGCCGGTTGAAAAGAGTTCGTCAGCAACCTTGCCGGTTATTCCAAAACCACCTGCAGCATTTTCTGCATTTGCGATAACCAGATCTGTCCGAAGTTTGCCGTTAAGCCCCGGCAGGAGGGACTTTACGGCCTTCCTGCCGGGCTTACCTACTATATCACCCAGGAAGAGGATCCTCATTTTGCGTAGTCCACGAACCTGCTCTCCCTTATCACCATCACCTTTATCTGTCCCGGGTAGGTGAGTTCAGATTGTATCTTTTTGGCAACGTCCCTTGCTATCAGGGAGGACATCTCGTCAGTTATGTCTTCTGGCTTGACTATAATCCTGAGTTCCCTACCCGCCTGGATGGCGTAACACTTTTCAACCCCGTTCTGGGCGGTGGCTATCTCCTCCAGTTTCTTTAGCCGCTTTATATAATTTTCAATGCTCTCCCTTCTCACACCCGGGCGGGCGGCAGAAAGGGCATCTGCAGCGGCAACAAGTGCCGACTCAACACAGATTGGGTCAATGTCACCGTGGTGGCAGGCTATGGCGTTAAGCACCTTTTCGTTTTCACCAAGTTTCCTGGCAAGATCATATCCTATCTCGTGGTGGGAACCCTCGATCTCGTGATCAACCGCCTTGCCGATGTCGTGCAGGAGACCTGCACGCTTTGCAAGTTTCACATCGGCGCCGAGTTCACCGGCCATTATACCTGCAAGATATGCAACCTCCCTTGAGTGTTGAAGGACATTCTGGCCGTAGGATGTCCTGTATTTGAGCCTTCCCAGGAGTTTTATTATATCGTTTGGTATACCGCTCAAACCGAGGTCGAACACCGCCTTTTCTCCCTCTTCCCTCATGGTGCGTTCCACCTCTTTTCTAACCTTTTCCACCACCTCTTCAATCCTTGCAGGGTGTATCCTCCCGTCGTTGATGAGCCTTTCGAGTGAAATCCGGGCGATCTCTCTCCTTACAGGATCAAATGATGAGAGTGTAACCATCTCGGGGGTGTCATCCACGATCAGATCGACACCGGTAGCCGCCTCAAGCGCCCGTATGTTCCTGCCCTCTCTTCCAATGATCCTTCCCTTCATCTCGTCGTTTGGTAGTGGAACGGCGGTTACGGTAGAGTCGGCAACATAGTCGCTTGCATACCTCTGTATTGCAAGGCTTATGATCTCTCTTGCCTTGTTTTCGGCAATGTTCTGTGTCTCCTCCTCGATCTGTTTTATCATCTTGGCCGCCTCAAAACGGGTCTCCTCCTCGATCTTCCTGAACAGTTCCTCCTTTGCCTTCTCTGCGGAGTAGCCGGAGAGTTTTTCCAGTTCCTCAAGGTGTCTCTTGATGAGCAGTTCCACCTCGGACTCCTTCTCTTTGAGTTTTCTGTCCCGCTTGAGAAAATCTCTTTCCCGTGCAGAGAGGTCATGCTCCCGTTTTTCGATCTGGTCTAACTTCTTTTCAAGGTTTTCTTCCCTGTTCCGGAGCCTTCTTTCTATCTGGTTGATTTCCCGCTGTCTCTCCTTGATCTCCTTTTCCGTCTCCGATTTTGCCTGGTAGATTATGTCCTTCGCCTCAAGGCGTGCCTCTTTCTTGATGCGTTCAGCCTCACGGTGTGCATCAGCAAGTATCCTCTCCTTCTCCGATTCGTAGTCTAACCTTTCCTTCCCTGCCTTTTTTGAATTGAGATAAAGCATGAGGGAGGCAAACACAACGCCACCCACAATGCCAAGAATAAGATAAATCAGGGTATCCATCAGTCTTTTTTCCTCCTTCTTTCCATTATCCTTGTTATTTCTTTTTCGTATCCCTCCCCTGTGGGGGTATAGAATGTCATCTCCTTTTCAAGGTACTTTTGTTCCACAAAGTGCCCTTCGTAATTGTGTGGGTACTTATAGCCCTCGCCTCTTCCGAGCCTTTTTGCACCACTGTAGTGGCTGTCTCTTAGGTGAGCCGGAACCTGTAAAACAGGACCCTCCCGGACGGACTCCATTGCACGCTCAATGGCAAGATAGGATGCGTTGCTCTTCGGGGCGGTGGCAACGTATATGGTTGCCTGTGCAAGAGGTATCCTTCCCTCGGGCATCCCGATCTTTTCCACCGCTCTCATTGCAGATGTGGCAACCACGAGTGCCATGGGGTCTGCATTTCCCACATCCTCGGCTGCACAGATCACTATCCTTCTTGCTATGAATAGGGGGTCTTCACCGGAGGCGATCATCCTTGCGAGGTAATAAACTGAAGCATCGGGATCGGAGCCCCTCATACTCTTTATAAAGGCAGAAATCACATCGTAGTGCTCATCCTCATCGTAATAAAGTGCTGAACCCTGGGTGGAAAGCCGTATGTGTTCATCTGTGATCACTATCCTGTCGGTGCCCTCCTTGCGTGCTGTGAGAAAGGCAAGTTCCAGGATGTTCAGAGCCTTTCTTGCATCACCACAGGCAAGGGCACAGATCCTTTGCAATGTCTCGTGGGATATCTCGATATTGTATTCACCAAGCCCCTTTGGTGATGAAAGTGCCCTCAGCAGTATGGTTTTAAGCGCCTCCTTCCCGAGCGGTTTAAACTCGAAGATGTGGGATCTCGAAGACAGTGCAGGAACTATCGAAAAGAAGGGGTTCTGTGTTGAGGCACCTATCAGTGTGACCTCTCCGGACTCCACATGTGGAAGAAGGGCGTCTTGCTGGAGACGATTGAACCGGTGGATCTCGTCAATAAAGAGGATGAGCCTCCCTTTTCTACCGTACCGGATGGCATCTCTAATGTCTTTTACTCCGGAGGTGACCGCATTTAGAGAGACAAAATGTGAGCGGGTGGTCTCTGCAATTATCCGTGCAAGGGCGGTCTTCCCGGTTCCTGGCGGACCATACAGGATAAGGGAGACGATTCTGTCTTCCTCTATAAGCCTCCTGAGCGGCCTTCCAGGCAGGAGGAGTTCGTCCTGACCAACAAACTCCTCCAGACTGCCCGGCATCATCCGCCAGGCAAGGGGTCTGTGCTTTATCTCGTCTCTGAATAAATCCATAATTCCTCTCAGACCCGGTAAGGGCCAGTTTATAAAACCGGCAGGCCCAAGAGGTTGAAAATCAGGTGTGCGATAAGCAGGGAGGTGTTAGAGGGAGAAATAAAGGTTTAACACGGTGGTATAAAAAGGGACTGTAAAGATTTGTAAAAAAAGACAACAATCCCTTTATTTGAAGGATTATCCCTTTCACCGGATGCGCATAAAAGGTTATATATTTCATGCCCCCAAACTTACTGAACACCTGATTTAAACACCTCTTTAGGCACCCGCCCTGAGGTGTAGATGAAAAATTAGATCCCCTATAGACAGGTGGGTGCCCTGAAGGATGCTTAGGCTTCCCGGCACTCAACAGCAGTGAGATACAACCCAAAACAAGGAATAAACTCTCTGCAGTTGAGTGCCGGGCCTGCTCACCGCATTCCTTACGCAGGCTCCCTAAAGATCTAATTTGCCGGATCAACTTTTCCATCTTCATCACCATCAGGGCAGGATATCTGCCTAAGTATTTATAACAGAAATCGGGGGGTTATGGCAAGAAATTTGGCCACCTTTTATGATATCCTTTCTCATGATGGAGATTGCCGGGGTTGTACTGGCTGGTGGCTCAAACAGGAGGTTCCCCATCCTGAAAGGGCTTATGGAGGTGGAAGGGGAAAGGGTAATAGATAGAAACCTCCGGTTATTAAGGCGGTTTTTCAGCCAGGTTCTCATATCAACCAACAGGCCTGATGCATATTTTTACACAGGTGCTCAACTGGTGGGTGACCTCTATCCATCTATTGGCCCACTGGTGGGGATATGCTCCTCACTTATAACCTCTGAAGCCGATGCCCTTTGCGTGATGGCCTGTGATATGCCCTTTGTAAGACCTGAACTGATAGATATTCTCATAAAAAGTATCGGCTCAGGTGATGCTGTGATTTTTGAGCATTCAGGAAGGCTGCATCCGCTTCTTGGAATTTACCGGGCAAGTCTCATACCCCTGATGGAGCAACTTATAAATCAAAAAGATACAGAAATGATTGGATTTATCAGACAGATTGAGTGTAGAATAATCGGTGAGGCTGAGTTTCCGAAACTCTCTGGATTGGGAAGGAGTTTTGTAAATATAAACACGCCTGAAGAATACAGGCGGTATAAAGGAGGATAACAGATGTTTGGATTGGGAATGCCGGAACTGATTGTTATTTTGATCATTGTGGTTGTTCTCTTTGGTGCTTCAAGGCTGCCTGAACTTGGCAAGGGGATAGGGCAGGCGATCAAGAACTTCAAGAAGGCGACAACCGAGCCTGATGAGATCGATGTCACCCCCAAAAAGCCGGTGGAAGACTCAAAGGCTGCCGAAACCAAAGAGGCTGACCAGACGAGCAGGGAAAAGGCCGGCTAATATATAAAATTCAGGGGATTAAATTTACGGTTTCATGATACGTGGCCCTTATGTGGAGGTTTGCCTCAATAGTGTAGCCAGGAATCTTGGACTGGTAAGGAGGAGGTGTCCAGGGGCACGAATTATAGGTGTGGTAAAGGCCGATGCCTACGGACACGGTATATGTGAAGTATCGGATGTTCTTGTAAAAGAAGGAGTGGACTACCTGGCGGTTGCCTACCCGGGCGAGGGGGTACACCTGAGAGAACACGGAATTAAAGATACCCCCATAATGGTGCTCTTCCAATCTGAACCCTTCAAAGAACTGGTTGATTATGAACTTACACCTGTTGTGCACAGTTTTGATACCCTGAAGAGACTTTCTGATTTTGCAAAATCTATCAACCGTCCCATCCCCGTCCATATCAACATAGACACCGGGATGGGGCGGATGGGCATCCCCTACGAGAAGGTTGTTCATGATCCACACCAATTGATAGGAAGTGCCCACAACATTCAGATAGAGGGGGTGATGAGCCACTTCTCTGATGCTGACAGCCCTGATACAGAGTTTACCATGATACAGTTAGAGAGGTTTAAAGAGGTGGTGGATATGCTTAGAAAATCGGGGCTTAACTTTATTAGCCACATAGCAAATAGTGCTGCCATATTGAGGTATGAAGAGGCATGTCTTGATGCGGTGAGACCCGGTCTTATGCTTTATGGTGGAGATCCCTTTGTAAACAGCGGTCTTGAACCTGCCATGACGGTTAAGACAGGGATACTCGATGTGAGGAGACTGGGGAGGGGAACACCTGTGAGTTATGGGAGGACATTTTACACCATGCGTGAGAGTGTGGTAGGTGTGGTGCCCGTTGGTTATGCAGATGGTCTTCACAGGGCGGGATCAAACAGGCTGGAGTTCCTTGTGAAGGGTAAACGGGTGCCGGTTATCGGAAGGATATGTATGGACCTTACCATGATTGATCTTACCGAAATTGATGATGTAACGCCGGGTGAAGAGGTGGTGATCATCGGGAAACAGGGTGGGGAAGAGATAAGGGTTGAGGAGTTTGCTGAGAGGATCGGTACGATCCCATATGAGGTGATGACCTCTTTTGGCTACATGAAGAGTAAATCCTTCTCCGGAATACCCGGGGATGAGGTGTAATGCGATGAGCAACCGGATTGGTGAGATACTTATAAACCTGGGCTACATCACCAGGAATGACCTTGACAGGGCTTTAAAGATACAGCAGGAGGAGGGCTATGCCAGGAGGGTGGGCGATATACTTGGTGAGATAGTCCTTGAGGAGGGGCAGTTGATGAAGGCTCTCTCTCTCCAGTTTGGCATACCGCTTCTTGAGGATGAAAAACTTCCGGATGAGATACCCCTTGAAAAGATATCATTTTCCTTCTTGAAAGAAAACCAGATACTCCCACTCAGGATTGAGGGGGATAAACTCTTTGTTGCCATATCCGACCCCTTGAGGATGGAAATACTCCAGGTGCTTGAAGACACATACGGGTATGAGGCCGTTCCGAGACTGGTTCGGGGTTCTGTGCTGCTTGACCACATTGAGAAACTCTCAGCCTCAAGAGAGGCGGTGATGAAGAGGGTGATAGACGATGTGGAGGAGGAGATCACGGAGGCCACCGATACCCAGGTTGACCAGTTGAGAGACCTTGCCCAGGAAAAGGGGATAATCCAACTTGTTAACCTGATTATTGAGAATGCCGTGCGAGACCGGGCAAGCGATATCCATATAGAACCTGAAGAGGAGAGATTGCGGGTCAGATACAGAATAGACGGTCTTCTGTATGAGAAGGAGCGGCTCCCTTCGAGGATGACCGCTGCCGTAACATCAAGGATAAAACTCCTTGCCTCCATGAATATCGCTGAGCGTAGGCTCCCACAGGACGGAAGGATAGAGGGTAGTTTCGGTGGCAGGGAACTGGACATAAGGGTCTCCACGCTGCCCACCGTCCATGGTGAGAGTGTGGTGATGAGGATACTTGACAGGGAGGCGTCCTTTATAACCCTTGAGGAACTGGGGTTTGATTCACAACTCCTTCAGGTTTACGATAACCTCATACACCAGCCCTACGGTATGATACTGATTACAGGGCCTACCGGAAGCGGAAAGAGCACCACACTGTATGCATCGCTTGACAGGATAAACTCACCGGACAGAAAGATAATCACCATTGAGGAGCCGGTGGAGTACTTGATGGATGGGATAAACCAGATAAACGTGAGGTCTAAGATAGGGCTTACCTTTGCCACCGGCCTCAGACACATCGTCCGCCAGGACCCTGATATCATAATGGTTGGTGAGATCAGGGATCTTGAGACCGCCTCTATCTCGGTGCATGCCGCCCTTACAGGGCATCTCCTTTTTAGCACACTCCATACAAACGATGCCCCGGGGGCGATCACAAGGCTGATGGATATGGGGGTGGAGAACTATCTTGTTTCGTCCACCCTTATTGGGGTGATGGCTCAGAGGCTTGTGCGCAGGATATGTCCTTACTGCAAGGAGGAATACAGTGTGGGTGAGGATCTGATGAGAGAGTTTTCTCTTAAAAGGACAGACCTCTGGCGGGGGCGTGGATGCGATGAGTGCTCTGGCACAGGGTACAGGGGCAGGATAGCGATATTTGAACTCCTGGTCATGAACGAAAAACTGAGGGAGATGGTGATGGAAAAGGCAACCTCAAGGGCGCTCAGGGAGGAGGCGGTGCGTTCAGGGATGCGCACACTAAGAGAGGACGGGATAAAGAAGGTGGAGATGGGTATAACCACCATAGATGAGGTGGTGAGGGTTACACAGGTGGAGATATGATGGGCAGGTATCTGGGAGATAGAGAGGGGTTTGCCCTTATGATGACCATCTGGGTTGTGGTGTTTCTCACCGTTGTTGCGATGAGTTTTGTCTTCTCCGGAAGGCTTTCAACGGCGATGACCGCAAACCTCCGGGATGAGACCATGGCATATTATGGTGCCCTCAGTATATATAACTCGCTCCTTGGCCGTATATCCTCCGATACCGACCCTACCATAGACTTTGTGGATGAGAAGGGGAGGTTCTTTCTTGACATTGAGCATGGTCCCCTCCCTGAGAGGATTGAGGAGGCCGGTGTGGTAGCAAGGGTGCGTGTAACAGATGAGGAGGCAAGGATAAACCTGAACAGGATGAGCCAGAAGATGCTCTTAAAGGTGCTCGATTCCCTGTCGGTGGATGAAGAAGATCAGGATGTCTTCAGAGATTCTCTTTACGACTGGATAGACAGAGACGATGCACACAGGCTTAACGGTGCAGAGGATGAGTATTACGAAAAGTTTGGTTATAAGGCAAAAAACGGATACCTCGATCTCCCTGACGAACTCGTTCTCATCAGGGGGTTCAGGGAGAAACTGGCTGACTCGGTCCGAAAGGGAGACCTGCTCAAGGATTTTACCACCTTTGGCACTGGCGGGATAAACGTCAATACTGCACCCCCTTCGCTTCTTGCCCGGCTTGGACTTACGGAGAACCAGATAGATATGATAATGGCACAGAGGAATGAGACGGTTGGGGGCGTAAGGTTTGTCCCCCGTGAGATAACCCCATTCGGTGTTACACGGACGGCGACATCCTATTTCAGGATAGAGATAACGGCAAGACCCAGGGGCTCAAAGACTGGTTACAGGATACTTGCCGTAATCAGGAGATATCCTGCACCAAAGGGTTACAGATTTAAAACACTATACTGGAAGGAAGATGTCATCTACAGCAATAATAAGGCTTAACAGAAAGGGCTTTGATATCTGGCTGAAAATTAGAGGCCTTGGAAAACAGTCCCTCAAGGAGTATAAGAGTTTTGTCTCCGGCAAAAGGCAGGAGGTGTTGGATAGCCTGTCTGATTCTCTCAGAGAATTGAGGGAATCAGAGGGCGTGAAGGAGGCGGTTTTATTTCTCTGCCTCTCTGAACTCGTTGCCTCATTCTGCCGGTTGCCCAGAATGAAAAAGGAGGATCTTTTAAAGGCGGTTCCCTTTGAACTTGAGGGTTCACTGCCGCTTTCCCCTGATGAGTACATCCACCGGGCAACATATCTGGGTGGTTCTGAGGAAGAACAGGAGGTGCTATGCCTTTCATTACTGAAAGGCCGGTATGAGGAGTTGGTTGCCCTGTTCCAAGAGGCAGGTGTCTCCTTGCATGGGGTAAGGGTATGGTCTATGTATCTTATCCCTGAGGCAACAAGGAGGGTCGTTGCCGGTGGCAGGGATGATTTTCTTTTTATCTTCAAAGAGGGCCAGGACTGGGTGGTCGGTTCTGTAAGGGATGGCAAACTTTCAGAACTAAAGGAGGTAAGACGGGCAGATTCCCTGCCCATGGTCATCGGGAGGCTCAGGGGACAGAGGCAACTAAATATATACGCACTGGGCGAGGATGCCTCTGAGGTGGATGGTATAGACTGTCTTACACTTTCTCTGGATAAAAAAGACCTCCTTATGAAGGCTGACCTCTCAGGACGGGATGATTTTGATTTCTCAGAGGGAAGAGGTAACTTTTTAGAACAAAATTACCGGATGCTACTTGGCGGGCTTGCCGTTACATCGGTTCTGCTCTATCTTTTTTCTCTTTTTCTTCCCTATCTGTTTGACAGGGCGGTGCTTAACACCATTGAGAGAGATATCGCCTCAGTTCAGAAGGAGGCGGCAGACCTTATCAAAAAGGATCATGAACGGGAAAAACTCAAAAAGATGGTTCTTGAGATGGAGAGGATAAAAGAGAGTGCCATGCTACCTGTTTTGGCTCTCAGGGAACTCACAGAGAGGATACCTCCCGGCTCATGGCTTTCTAACTACCAGTTCAAGGATGGTGAGGTGGAGATATCCGGGTTTTCTGATCAGGCCTCCGGTATCATTGAGCCACTTGAAGAGTCAGCACTTCTAAATAAAGTGCATTTCAGTTCTCCCGTGATCTCAAGGGGTGAGAAGGAGAGGTTCGTGATAAAGATGGAGGTGAAGCGGTGAGGAGGAAAACCTCTGTTATAGTCGTGATTGTAGGGTTGCTTATTGCCGGGCTTATCGTCTATGCATCCGGACTTGAAAGCAAAAGAGACGAGATAAGGGACAGGATTTTACTTCAGGGAAAGAGGCTTTTTAGTTATCGGTCGCTTTTAGACCGTTCAGATGAGATAAAAGGTGAACTCAATGAGTTGAAGACAAGGTTTCAGTCATTATCCGGGGGGCTTTTCTATGCAAAGAGTTCTTCGCTCCTTCAGAGTGCGGTTCAGAAAACACTTGATGATTATCTTAAAGATGCCTCACTAACGGTGGTTTCTATAAGGCCTCTGGATATCGTTGAAGGGGAATCCCTCCTGAGGATACCGGTTGAGATGAGGCTTTCCGGTGGTATATCCGAACTTGGAAGATTCCTCAAGGTTATTGAGGAGTCTCCATACCTCTTGAGTATTGATGAACTCTCTATAAGGGTGGCAAATGTTAGAGAACCCGGTATATTGAGAATAGGTATCACCTGTAGCGGTTATACACTTAAGGAAAAACAGGGAGGGTCAAGACTGAAAACATTAACTAATACAGACGGGCAAGGTGGAGAATAGCGATGAATGAACGCACCAGGATGATAGCCATTCTATCAGGGCTTACCATAGTTTTCTTCTTTTCCCTTATAAATTTCTACGACAATGTAATAAAATATGAAAGGCCCATTGTAAAGGCAAAGGGTGGTGCTAATGTCAAAACTGAGACGGTGTCCGATAAAGGGGTTACAGGCGGCTGGGATGATGTAATCGTGGAAAAGAACCTTTTCAGCCCTGAACGGGGCATAAGGATTGAGCCTCCGGAGGAGGATGTAAAGGAGGCGATCCCTGAGAAGGAGCCGCCTGAACTCAAACTTAAGGGGATTATACAGGGGCCTGAGGGTGAGTATATTGCACTTATACAGACACAGGAGGGCAAGACCCTCAAACTCAGAAGTGGTGAGGAGAGAGAAGGGCTGACAATAGAGACGATAGACCCCGTGAGCGTTACTCTCAGGTGGGAGGAAAGCACCATAGAGTTGACCCTCAAAAGGGTAAAGACTTTAGAGAAGAGGTGATGATGAAAAAGACTATAGCACTTTTTCTGGTATTGGTTTTTGTTTTTTCCTGTGCAAAGAAGGAGGTAAGGCCAACGAAGGCCACGTCTCCCGGGGTCTTGACCGGAAAGGAGCATCCAAAACTCCCCGAACTCCCTGAAACCGATAAGAAAACCGGGGCTACAGTTGTAAAACCACCTGTTACAGAAAGGAAGACGATCAGGAGGCTACCCGAACCTGTCCTTGTTCAGAAGGAGGCTGAGCAGAAGTATATAATACTCAACTTCGATGAGGCCGATATCCAGACTGTGATATCCACGGTGGGGGAACTCCTTGGAATAAACTACATACTCACCCCGGGCATTTCGGGCAAGGTAACGATACAGTCATACAAGAAGTTCCCCATGAAGGATCTGTTTCAGATCTTTCAGACCATACTTGAGATGAACGGGCTGACGGCCGTTCAGGATGGGCCGCTTTACCGGATAGTTCCGATAGATAGTGTAAAGCAGCAGCCCATAGAGGTGGAAAAGGGCAGGGAGGTTCATCTCCAGGTGGACTCCTCCTTTGTTACACAGATCATCCCGCTTGATTATGTCAAGGCATCTGATGCTGCAAACATCCTGAAGGGGCTTATGCCCAGGGGGGCTGACCTTATCGTCTATGAGCCCACCAACCTACTGCTTGTTACCGCAAAACCCCAGGCGATTGTGAAGTTCATGAAGATACTTGAGGCGATTGACATACCACCTTCTGACAGAGAAAACATCAGGACATTTGTGTATTATGTGGAAAACGGTGAGGCAAAGAAACTCGCCGATATCTTAAAGACCATCTACCTGAAGGAAAAGGCAGGGAAGAGCCAGCAGAGACCTACCATCATAAGGAGAACCCCTGTAAGAACTACACGAAAGAGAACCACAGCCCCACCTGTGCCCACCATAGTGGGAGGTCTTCCCGGTGAGGTCAGCGGAGAGATAACGATTACCGCCTACGAGGACATAAACGCAATTATAATAAAGGCAAGCCCTGGGGATTATCTTTCCATACTTGAGACCCTAAAGAGGCTTGATATACCACCCAAACAGGTCCTTATAGAGGTTTTAATTGGTGAGGTTACACTCACAGACGATACCCGCTTTGGTGTGGAGTGGCTTATAAAGAACTTTGGCAACCCATCCGTAACGGTATCCAACATAAACCTTGGTGAACAGGGGCTCTTTGGACAGCAGGACAACGAGGTGCTTCCAAAGCAGTTGAGCGGGTTTTCCTCAATAGTCTCGGGTGTCCTGAACGCTTCTCAGGTTAAAGCGGTTCTGAATTACCTCATATCCAACAGTTCCCTGAATGTCCTTGCAAGCCCCCATATACTTGCACTTGATAACAAGGAGGCAAAGATCGAGATTGGTGACGAGATACCCGTGGCGACCGGCCTTACACAGCAGCCTTCCACGGGGACAGGTGCCACCACCCTCGTATCCACTGGCCAGATACAGTACAGAACCGCCGGTATCATACTGAATGTGACACCTCACATAAGCGAGAAGGGCAAGGTGACATTGAAGATAAGCCAGGAGTTCAGCAGCCCCGGACAGACCTACAAGGTGGCAGACCAGGCGTTTCAGGGGTTTATTACAAGAAAGGCGGAGACCACAGGAGTGGTTCAGGACGGCCACTCACTCCTTATTGGTGGACTTATATCAGACAAGAAGACGAAGTCCCGCACCGGTATTCCGCTACTGAGTGATCTACCGGTGCTTGGTAACCTCTTCAGCACCACATCCGACCAGGTGGTAAAGACTGAACTGATGGTGATGGTCACACCCCATGTTCTTAAAGAGGGTGACGATATTGACAGGATATTGAAGGATTTCCAGGAGAGGGTAAAGACCATCAAGGAAGAGATCAAAAGGCACAAGGTACAGTGATCCACATTTACACCGGTGAGGGAAAGGGAAAGACCACCGCATCCGTCGGCCTCTGTGTTAGGGCGAAGAGCAGGGGGTTGAGGGTGCTTTTTATTCAGTTCATGAAGACCGACCCTGACGGTGGTGAGGCAAAACTGCTTGAGGAGATGTCGGTAGTTGTAAAGAGGTACGACCAGATAAAGTCTCCCCACTTTTACCCGGAGGTGGACATACAGAAGATGAGGGAGACTGCAGAGGGCATTTTAGATGGGATTAAGGGTGAGTTTGAGGGGTATGATCTCGTGGTGATTGACGAGTTCAACAACCTGGTTAGAACCGGCATACTCGATGAGGATTTTGCCCTTGCGTTAATGAAAGAGTTTCCGGAAAGGGGTGATCTTGTCCTCACGGGCAGGGGTGCAACTGAGAGGATGATAAAAGAGGCGGACTATGTGACCTACATGGATGCCGTCAAACACCCCCTTGGAAAGGGGATGAAGGCAAGAGAGGGGATAGAGTACTGAAAGGGGATTTTGTTCCCGCCCTGCCTTTATGTTCAACAAAAAACCTTACAATTCATCAGGGCTTAACTCCCGGATAGTGGGGAGTTCTGATAAGTCCTTTAGCCCGAAGTGAAGGAGAAACTCCTTGGTGGTTCCGTAAAGAAGTGGTCTGCCAGGTGCCTCTTTCTTGCCCACTATCCGTATCAGCCTTCGTTCCAGAAGGCTCTTTAAAACACCATCTGAACTGACACCACGCAACTCGTCAATCTCTGCCTTGGTGATGGGCTGGCGGTATGCAATTATGGCAAGTGTCTCAAGAGAGGCAGGTGAGAGCCTTGTAGGTGAGGTCTCCTTGAGTTTCCTGAGATAAGGTGCATACTCTGGCGCCGTCACCATCTGATAACCCTCGGCAACCTCTCTGATCAGTAGCCCTCCGCCCCTGTCTCTGTATTCAGCCATGAGTTCGGTCATCAGATACCCTATCTCACCGCTTGAGAAGCCGGTTATCTTTTGTATCTCCTTTGCCCCAAGAGGGTCTCCGGAGATAAACAACAGAGCCTCAAGTAGTGACTTTTTGCCCTTCTGATCAAGTTCCATAATCAGAGATTATAACCCAAAAGGCGGGGTTTTTGGGTGATGCCGGATTGTCTGAAGGGGAGTTGATGGTGTTCTGTATCATCAGCCAGTCTTATTGCAGGGTAAAAAAACAATAAAACTGACAAAAATACTTCTCAAACTGCCACCACGTTGTCACTGTGGGAATGATAAAATGGTAATATCAGATGAAAGAGGAGCGCTATGAAAAAGAGTGCCACTGCTTTTACAGGGAAAAGAAAACGAAAGGCCGACCTTACAGAGAAAGTCATAGGCATAATGACCATCCTGAGGGAGATAGAATCAGGGAGGTATCCGTCAGTTAAGGAACTTGCCGAGGAACTC
>CAYMML010000020.1:0-20262 GCA_964391515.1 uncultured Thermodesulfovibrio sp.
AGTACGATAAATTGTGCCGTTAAATGGTCATCAATAAAATCAAACAATCCGCTGATAATGCGGTATTTTTAGATGCCTCCATGCCCATAGTTCCTACTGCGATCCTGCTACTGTTGATTACAGGTGTTGTTTTATTTACGGTAAAAAAGGGAGTTCCTGTTGTTTTTCTAATAATTGTTGGTTTTTTATTTTTTCTCGGCAGCATTGCCGTTTATCGCTGGTGGAGAAATTATTTTGAGAAAGGCGGCACGGAGATTTTTTCTGTTGACAGACAAGGTGTTGTCTTTACCTACACCCTTTCTCCGGGCAGAAAGAGGTATAACTGGAAAGATATAGAAAAGGTTGTATATACAACATCGTTCAGTGTGAATATGGCAAGGATGAGTAAGGCGGTTGCCCACGGTGGGATGGTGTTCTTTCTTAGAAAAACACCCGGGAGTTCAAACACTTATAGACCCTTTAAAGAAGACCCTGAGGCGGCATATTTTCTTATGCCATCACCTGAAGGTGATAGATTGCTGTTTTGTGTGGTGGTAAGCCAACGGATAGTAAAAGATGCATTTGAGTGTTTAAACAGGTTTTCCGGAAGGACATTTTCTGAAAGGTTTAAAGCAATAGTAGTAGACTTTAACGAGAAGAGACTAAGATTGACCGTCTGATTAAGAGGATAAGGTACTATAATTACGTTCGGAGGCATTCTGCGATCGGGAACAAATTGCCGATAAATTAGCTCAAAGAGAGGGGCTGATACCAGGGGCATTTGTTAGCGAATTTTAGCCCTCAAAGTGTACAAAAAATGGGGGTCAGATCCAGATCACCCTGGCAAGATAGATATATCAAGGGCGATCAGCAAGAAGCAGGATGAGATCATCTGGGAGAGGCAGAAAAGAGACACAGATATGAAATGAGATCGGCACTGTGTTTGAATACATCACTCCCTGAGCAACACACCAATGGAGGTGCTGGTGGTTCCGTAGCCGAGGCTTTTGTTCAGGAAGCGGAAGGAGTCGGCGCCCTCAGGGTCAATGAGGATGCCCAGGCTTGAGGCGGTGGCTGCACCAAGCGAAAGGGTGCCCCCGAAGTATTGGTCATCTCCATCAAGATCGGCAAGCATTCCGAACCCGTAATCATGCCCGAGACCACCTGAAACCCCGTAGGTTGATGAGTATGTATCATTACCTGAGAGGTCTATCAGCAAGCCGCCTGCCCTGTGTATTCCTGCTCCCTGAGAGTACCTTCCTGCTGTGTAATGGTCATCACCGTTTGCTCACCACCTGTATCTTTATGGAATATGAAAGGAGCATCGGACGGGAGAGACTGGGTTTCAGGTTGTGCTTTCTCTCACATTTTGCTCGTTATAGACCCTTGTAACCCGAATAACCGGTTACTCAATTATTCAGAAACTCGTAAATCTTATCTGCAACTATGCCGAACTCTTCCATTGTGAGTGTTTCAGGTCGTCTTCCTGGGTCAATACCTGCTGAGAGAAGGAGGTCTTTTATCTCCGGTGAAAAGGGTTTCAGAGAGTTTGACAGCATCTTTCTCCTCTGGGAAAATGCCGTTTTTACCACCCGTACGAATAGCCGTTTGTCAAGGAGTTTAACCGGGCTTTCTGTCCTCTTAATTAGATGGATTACCGATGAGTCAACCTTTGGTGGTGGGTGGAATGCCCTGGCAGGTATGTTGAATGCCAACTCCGGGATTGTCATGAACTGAACCATTATAGAGAGTACCCCGTAGTCCTTACAGCCTGGAGATGCTACAATTCTCTGAGCAACCTCCTTCTGGATGGTAAGGGTTGCAGAAAGGAGGCTCTCTGCCTCAATTAGTTTGAATATTATGGGTGTGGTTATATAGTATGGTATATTTCCGATCACCTTGAATTTTTTATCTCCTGGTAAGGTGAATTTGAGAAAGTCCTCGTTGAGAATTGTGATGTTTTCCCTGCCGGAAAATCTTCTCCGGAGTGAATCCGCAAGTTTTTCATCTATCTCAACGGCTATCAGGTGGCCTGCCTTTTCGGATATTACCTCTGTCATTATTCCCGGCCCCGGGCCGATCTCTATTACAAGGTCTTCCGAAGTTATAGAGGCCTTATTCACAATCCTCTCAATTATAGATGGGTCATAAAGAAAGTGCTGCCCCAGGCGTTTTTTCGGCAACTATACCCTCTCCTTTATGATATAATGTGCTGTATGTAGCCCCTTTTGCATCAGGCTCACGGTCATAGGCAATTAAAACGGAGGTAATAGGATAGTCTATCATACCAGAAAGGGTGGGTTCTTTGATGGCTGAAGACATTCTTCCGTGTGATATAGATAGGGCGGTTGAGCCATTCGGCCTGGTTATATTCGGTGCCTCCGGAGATCTTGCAAGGAGAAAACTTATACCCTCCCTTTATAATCTGTATCTCAGGGATGCTCTTCCGGAGAGGTTTTTCATAGTAGGTGCTGCACGGACAGTGTATAATGATACCTCCTACCGGGATGTTGTAAGGGATTCCATAGGTTCTGACAGAGGGGGGAAGGTCGATGAGTTTCTCAAGCATATATTTTATCAGGACATAGTCTACGACCAGTACGACTCTTATACAAGCCTGAAGAGGAAGTTGTCAGGCCTTTCAAGGAGATACAGAACGGGGGGAAATTTGCTATTCTATTTTGCCGTTCCACCTTCGCTATCCGGTCTTATCATAGAGGCGGTTGGTAAAAAGGGGCTTAACAGAGGCAGGGGGTGGGTGAGGCTTGTAATGGAAAAGCCCTTTGGCTCAAACCTTGAGGATGCACGGAGGCTTAACAGGACTGTTCATGCCTACTTCAAGGAGGAGTCCATCTTCAGAATCGATCATTACCTTGGTAAGGAGACAGTTCAGGATATACTGCTTTTCAGGTTTGCAAACTCCATATTTGAGCCACTTTGGAACAGGAACTATATAGATCATGTTCAGATTACGGCGGCTGAGACGATTGGTGTGGGGTCACGAGCCGGCTACTACGACAGTACGGGAATCCTGAGAGATATGTTTCAGAACCACCTGATACAACTGCTATCAATAATTGCCCTTGAGCCGCCGGCAGTCTTCGAGCCAAAAAGGATCAGGGAAGAAAAGGTAAAGGTATTCAGGTCGTTAAGGCGGGTAAGCAAGGATGAAATCCCCGAGGTTTCGGTCTTTGGGCAGTATAAGTCGGGTAGGGTAAATGGAGAGGTGCTCCCTGGCTACAGGGATGAAAAGGGGATAGACCCCAACTCGGTTACCCCTACCTTTGCGGCCATCAGGGTGTTTATTGACAACTGGCGGTGGCAGGGAGTCCCGTTTTATCTCAGATCTGGCAAGAGGCTAAAGAGAAGGGTTACCGAGGTCTCGGTTCACTTTCACGACCTTCCACACTCCATTTTCGGCCCTGAGATAGGTTCTGTTATAGAACCAAACGTCCTTGTTTTCAGGATACAACCAGAGGAGTCCATAGAACTCAGGTTTCAGAGCAAACTTCCAGGGACCCGGCTCTGCGTGCGTGAGGTCAAGATGGCGTTTTCTTACAGGGGAGAGCAAGAGATGGGGCTTCCGGATGCCTATGAGAGGGTGCTTCTTGACTGCATGAGAGGAGATCACATGCTCTTTGTGGGGCAGGAGGGGGTGGAACTTGCCTGGGAGTTTTTTATGCCCTTCATTGAGTTTCTTGACGGAGGAGGTGCAGGGAAGTCCGTCAGATTTTATTCGCCTGGCACCTGGGGGCCAAGGGCTGCAGATGGGTTTATTAGGAGGGATGGTCGTGCATGGTGGGTAAGGTAAAGATTTTTCAGGACGAGGATTCCTTTATTTCTCAAACAGTAGAGAGTATAAATGCCTCCGCTGAGGATGCAATCACCAACTCCGAGGTCTTTAATATTGGGTTGTGTGGCGGGAGGTCACCGGTGGGGGTTTACAGAAGGATTTCCGAAGAGAATCTCCCCAATGATAAATGGCGGATATTCTTTTCAGATGAGAGGTGTGTACCGCCTGATGACGAAAACAGCAACTTCAGACTCATCAGCGAAACACTGCTTCGACCTTCGGGTGTGAACGAGGAGAGGGTGTTCAGGATAAGGGGGGAACTTGGCCCGGAAAGAGGCGCCCATGAGTATGATAGGGTTCTTAAAAATGAGACACCCCGGGGGCCGCATCTGCTCCTGCTTGGGCTTGGTGTGGATGGGCATGTTGCATCTCTTTTCCCCGGGGGTGAAGGGGTTTATGAAAAAGACAGGTTTGCTTGCGGGGTAACTGACGCTCCGATTGCACCAAGGGTGAGCATCACGGGGGGGTATATTGAAAGGGCGTTGCGTGTGATACTTCTTGTTAAGGGGGAGGAAAAGCGGGTGGCCTTTGAGAGGTTTATAAGTGGCAGGGAGGAGCCTTTAGAACTTCCATCTTCCATTTTGCTTGGCCATCCTGGCCTTGAGGTAATTGCTTTTTTTTAGAATTAGAAAAAAAATTCCGATTTTGGTTATATTATACAGATGCAGGAACTGATTTCCGGTCTTATACAGAAAAATAACTCAAAGATCATAATGGTCGTACTGGACGGCCTGGGTGGGCTTCCGGTCAACGGGAAGACCGAACTTGAGGCTGCCTATACCCCGAATCTTGATCAACTGGTAAAGGAGTCTGCCACGGGGTTACATATACCTGTGACTTATGGAGTAACACCGGGAAGCGGGCCCGGCCATCTTGGCATATTCGGCTACGACCCCCAGAGGTGGCAGATAGGCAGGGGGGTGCTTGAAGCACTTGGGCTCGGCATTGAACTGCGTGATACTGATGTGGCCATAAGGTGTAACTTCGCAACCATACAGGAGGGGCTGATAAAAGACCGGCGTGCCGGAAGGATACCTACCGAAAAAAACCGGGAATTAACGAGGAGGCTCGAGTCAGAGATAAAACAGATAGACGAGGCAGAGATCATCTTTGCCTCGGGGATGGAGCACCGGTTTGCCGTGGTTATGAGGTTTCCGGAACCCCTTGAACACGGGGCAGACGATGTCAATGATACCGATCCTCAGAAGGTTGGTAAACCGCCACTTAAGCCCATGCCGGGCAGTCACCAGGCTGAGCGGGTTGCAAGAATTGCAGAAAAACTCGTTACCAGGATATCAGAGATACTGAAGGATGAGGAGAGGGCAAACTTTGCACTCCTTCGGGGGATTTCGCAGGTGCCGGATATACCGAAATTTGAAAGTGTCTTTGGGTTGAGGGCGCTTGCCGTTGCGGTTTATCCAATGTACAGAGGGCTTGCAAGGCTCGTGGGTATGGATACCCCTCCGGTAAATGGCGATCTGAAGGAGGAGATCGAGTTTATCGGTCAGAACTATGACGATTATGACTTTTTCTTTATGCATGTAAAGAAGGTGGACTCCTATGGTGAGGACGGAAACTTTGATGCAAAGAAGGGTAAGATAGAGGAGTTCGATACCTTTCTACCGGAGTTATTGAAATTGAACCCCGAGGTACTGATCGTAACAGGTGATCACTCAACCCCTTCACTTATGAAGGAGCACAGTTGGCATCCCGTTCCTCTGCTGATGCATGCCCCCTATGTGCTTGGCAGGACATCAGAGCGTTTTACCGAGAGGGAATGCCTGAAGGGTGAACTCGGCATACTGCCCGCCTTTAATATACTTCCACTTGCCCTGGCAAATGCCGGAAGGCTCAAGAAGTTTGGTGCCTGAACAGACTTTCAAAAAGAAAGAAAGCCCCCTGAAAGACTCCTACCTTATAGATACACACTGCCATCTTGATATGGAGGAGTTCTCAGATGATGTCTCCGCAGTCCTGAAAAGGGCATCTCAGGCAGGGGTGAAATACCTGATAAATGTGGGCTCCGACCTTGAGGGCTCAAGAAAAGGCCTTGACCTTTCAAGAAGGTATGAGGTGGTTTATGCCGCTGTAGGAATCCACCCGCATGATGCAAAGACTTATGATAAAAAGATCGAAGACTGGCTTACAGATGTGATTAAAAAAGAAGACGAGTCTGCTAAAAAAGTTGTGGCTCTCGGTGAGGTGGGGCTTGATTACCACTACGATCACTCGCCCCGGGAGATCCAGAAGGAGGTCTTCAAAAGGCAACTTCAGTTGGCACTTGAGCACGATCTCCCCGTAATCATCCATACAAGGGAGGCATGGGAGGATACGCTGAAGATTGTTGAAGACTCGGGTGTGAGAACAGGAGTGTTTCACTGCTTTTCCGGAGATATGGATATTGCCGAAAGTGTCACTAATATGGGTTTTTTTGTCTCTTTTGCAGGCCCCCTTACATTCAAAAATGCTGCGACGTTAAGGGAGGTTGCTGCCTGGCTGCCCGATGAGGTCATAATGCTCGAAACCGATGCACCCTACCTTAGCCCCGTCCCGTACAGGGGAAGGAGGAATGAGCCCTCCTATATTGTAGAAACTGCAAAGGTACTTGCAAAACTGCGGGGCGTGACGCTTGAGGACATAGCAAGGATCACCTCCCTAAATGCCTGGCGGCTCTTTGGTGTGGGAGAATATAGAGACAAGGGTGAGATTGCATATAAGATCAGGGAAAACCTCTATCTTAACCTTACGAACCGCTGCAGTAATGTATGTGGTTTCTGTGCCAGGTTTCATACCGATTATGTGAAGGGGCATAACCTTAAACTCAGGAGGGAGCCCGAACTTGACGAACTGAAAAATGCCATAGGTGACCCTAAGGGGTACAGGGAGGTGGTGTTTTGTGGTTATGGAGAACCACTTCTACGGCTTGACTTGGTGAAGGCACTTGCCAGATGGATCAAGGAAAGAGGGGGGAGGGTGAGGATAAATACTAACGGGCATGGAAACCTGATACACCGAAGAAACATTCTCCCTGAACTCAGGGGCATCGTGGATGCCCTGTCCATCAGTCTAAATGCCCATGATGCGGAGACTTATGAGCGGATATGTAAGCCCGTATATAAGAACGCCTGGGAGGGGGTAAAGGAGTTTATCAGGGAGTCTGTGAAATACATCCCTGAGGTTACCGTTACCGTTGTGGATCTACCGGGAGTGGATATTGGTAAGTGCAGGCAGATTGCGGAGGACTCAGGTGCCCGATTTCGGGTAAGAAGACTTAATGCCGTAGGCTGATCTGATCCATTTGCAGAAGATGCGGGCTATTTCGGGATCGAACTGGGTGCCGCTTTCCTTTTCAATCTCATCTATTGCCTCTTTGGGAGTTAGGCGTCGTCTGTAAGGACGGTCAGAGGTCATGGCATCGAAGGCATCACACACCGCAAGTATCCTTGCCTTTAAGGGGATCTCCTGCCCTTTCAGGCCGTGAAGCCCTTTGCCATCGTATCTTTCGTGGTGGTACCTTATGCAGTCTACAACATCTATAAACCCCTTCAGTTCTGATAGTATATCAGCCCCTATTGAAGGGTGCTGCCTTATCCTCTCCCACTCCTCCTCAGAGAGGCTGCCGTTTTTATTCAGTATCTCGTCCGGGGTGGCAATCTTACCTATATCGTGAAGGAGGCTGCAGACCCTGAGCCTTTCAATCTGCTCTGCCGAAAAGCCAAGCAGTTTTCCAAGTGATACAGCATAACCAGTTACCCGCTCGGTATGGCCTGCAGTCCACTGGGATGTTGCTTCAAGTGCACGCACAAAAGAACGGATGGTGCCAATCAAAAAGGATTGCACCTCGCTGCTTAAGATGGCGTTTTCCATAAAAAGCCCCGCCTGAAAAGAGAGTGAGCGGAGGAGTTTGAGATCTCCTGCAAAAAACTCCCCTCCTCCTTTCCTCCCAGCCGCAAGGATGAGACCGATGTCTTTTTTCTTTCCTGTAAGTGGGGCAATTAGTACAGGGCCGATTCCCTTTAGGTAAGGAGGGAAACCTTCTTGAGGTTCGCATACGGTTATGGCCTTTTTTTCGTTCATCACCCTCCAGAAGATAGACTCAGGGTTGTTGTCGTGGATGGTTGTCTCAGGGTCCCAATTCCCTTTAGATACCTTTGTGACAAGGCATTGGTTGTCTTGATGGCAGGGTTTTTCAAGGAAGAGAACCGCCACTGTTTCGGCATCAAAGAGAGAACCGACGATTTCAACCAGTTTGTTTGAGATCTCGTCTATGTCAAGACCGGTAAGTTCCTCCGAAAGTTGATGAAGGAGGGTGAGTTCCTCGTATGTGTCGGAGAGTTCCTTTACCGTCCTTCTAAGGTCTTCCTCAAGTCTATTTACTTTCCAGTTGCTCAATGACTATCTCGAGTAATCCTCGGGGGCTGAAGGGCTTTGTGATGTATCTGTCCACACCGCACTGAAGACCCAGTTTCTCGTCGTCCTCCTGGCCTTTAGCGGTTAGCATGAAAACGGGTATACCTGAAAGATCAGGGTCAGACTTGATCTCCCTGCAGATGTCTATCCCGCTTATCTCGGGCATCATCCAGTCGAGTATTAGAAGATCAGGACGCTCCTTCTTTATCTCCTCCACGGCGCCCTGTGGTTCCCGCCTGGTTACCACCTCAAGGCCGGCACTCTTCAGTTTATCCTCAATCATCATGAGGATAAACGGCTCATCGTCGATTACCATCACCTTAGCCATTTTCAACCCTCCCAAGTGGTATGGTTATTGATATGGTTGTCCCCTCCCCCTGAGTGCTCTTTATCTCTAAATTCCCACCGTGCATGCCTATTATCTCCTTACAGAGTGAAAGGCCGAGGCCGGTACCCTTGCTGACACGACCATGCCTTCCACGGTAAAACCTCTCCCCGATATGGGGAAGGTCTTCCGGGGGTATCCCCCAGCCGGTATCCCTTACCTCAATTATAACATAAGAGTTCTCAAGCCTTCCTGATACCTCTATGGTGGCAGAAGGGTCGGAGTACTTCAGGGCATTGTCTATAAGGTTCATCAAAACCTGTTTTATCCTCTCCTCATCGGCGTTTATAAACCGTGCAGCATCATCCACATGGTAACTGAAACTGATCCCCTTTTTCTGGAACTCTTTGCTTAACAGTTTTTCAATTGAAGAAAGGATGCTTACAAGGTCTAAATCTTCCCTTTTGAGGTGCACCTTACCGCTTTCGATCCTTGAGATGTCAAGCAGGTCGGATACCATATTTGAGAGCCGAACACCTTCGTTGTGTATGGTCTCAAGGTAACTCTCGGCACGGTCACCGGAGACCACACGGTCTATCAGCATTTCTGAGAGTCCTACTATCGCCGAAAGCGGGGTTCTGAACTCATGTGAAACAGATCTGATCAGGTCTGTCTTTATCCGGTCTATCTCACGCTCCCTGGTTATGTCACGGAGTACCTGGACTGCACCGTATATTTCACCCTGTGGGGTTATGAGTGGCAGGGCATTTATCTCGAGGGTCTTCATCTGGTCACCCTCAACAAGGCTTATCTCACCCCTTGCCTCCTCTCCGTTCAGGGCACTGTCGATTATGGAGGGGTCACCGCCCTGTTGGGATACTATATCCCTCAGGTCAAGCCCCAGAAGGTTCATCAGTGGCTGCTCGAGTAACCGCTCCAACGACCTGTTACCCGAGGTTATCCTACCATCTGTATCAACTATGCAGACACCTTCGGTTATGGTGTTAAGTACCGCTTCGGCAAGCCCTTTTTCCACGATCCTGCTCTCGTAGAGGTTGCTTCTCTCAAGTGAGACGGCAAACATGCTCGTTATAATTCTAAGGAGATGTATATCGTCTTCTTTGAACTCTGATGGGGTTTTTCTCCCCATGGTGAAAACACCAATCAAACGGTCACCTATAAATACAGGATATACGAGGAGGGAATTGACCCCCTCGTCTTTGAGATAGGATATGCCTGAAAGCCTATCCTCATCCAGAAGAGACCTGATATTTAAGGAGGTATGGGAGTCTACCGCATGGGTCTCGGGAGTCAGTGTATCAAACTGAATGGAGCGAAATGGTGGCTCAATCCCCAGACTGCAGGCAAGTTCAAGTTTTTCATCGTAACTGAATGACCAGAAAATGAGTATGTCAGCCCTCAATACGGTCTTTATCAGATTGGAGGTTGCCTCGATCACCTCACTAACATCAAGGGCGGTGGAGAGCCGTTCGGATAGGCTGAGAAGACTCTCCTGCTCCGTTACTCTCCTTTCTTTATGTAACTGAAAGAGGTCTTTCATCTGCTCGTAAAGGCGTATGTTTTCCAGTGCAAGACCCGTCATCTCACCAACCGATCTGAGAAGCCGTATGTCGTCTTCACTGAAGTTGAAGTTTCTGTAACTGAACAGGCAAAAGACACCAAGTATCCTCTCCTTACCTTTTACTGGAATACAGCAGTAGCCCTTTATGCCGGAGTGCTTTAGCAGGGATCGTGTGATCCTCCGGTCTCTGCTAATGTCGGATGTGGTAATCAGTTCCCCTGTTAGGGCTACCCTGCCCGGGATGTCGTCACCGAGTTTTACCCTTCCCACCTCTTTAACAAACTCCTCAGAGATTCCCCGATGGTATGTACAGTTAAGAACCCTTGCCTTTTCATCGAGGATAAAGAAACCACCGCCGTCCATCTGGAGGGTGTCGATGAGTTTGTCGATGGTGCCGGAGAGCACCTCATCTGCCTTCAGTGAGCGGTGAACTATGGAAGATATGGAGTTTAGCAGCGTCAGTTCCCTGTTTCTCCTCGATATCTCCTCCTCAAATATCTTTCTATCAGTTATGTCTCTGAGCAGTTCTATTATCTCAACGGTGTTGCCGCTACTGTCTGTGATAGGGCTTGCCACAATCTCCTCAAACCTTTTCTCCCCTGTAGAGGAGAAGTGTTCGTGGATGTGCCGGAATACCTCTCCTTCACTAAACACATGCTGCAGGGGGCATTCCTCACCCTCGTGCCAGCATGGTCTGCTCAGGTGGTGAGAGACCTCAAAACATCTCTTGCCAACTATATCCGGGCCGTATTGCCGCATGGAGGCTCGGTTTGCCCTGACTATCCTGTAGTCTCTGTCAATTATCAGTATTGAGTCCTGGATGTTGTTCATTATTGTCTCAAGGTGTTCTTTTGATTCGATAAGTTCGGAAAGCAGTCTGTGTTGCTCCCTGAAGTCCTTCATTATCCCGATCTTGCCTATTATCTCACCGTCTTTTATAATGGGGGCACCGGTTATAAGGACAGGCACGGGGGTGCCGTTGCTTGAGATGATCCTGATCTGGTATGTGGAAGATATACCCCTTTTCCTGCGCTCCTCAAGTTCTTTCCTGACTATCCGTTCGCTTTCCTCATCAAAGTAGTTGTAGATGGAGGTTCCTATGACATCCTTTCGTTCGTAGCCGAAGAGTTTTGTAAATGCGGGGTTTATATCGGTGATGATATCTGCCTCGTTTACCACCCATAGTGCATCCATCATGTTCTGGATGTACAGGTCTTTCTGCTTCAGTTCCTCTGTTTTTATCTTCAAACTCTGTGCCATCTCGTTGAAGGCACGCGTCACCTCACCGAGTTCGTCGTCAGACAGTACGGGCAGGTCAATGTCGAGGTTACCATCCCTTATCTTTGTTGCACCTTCGGAGAGTGAATGTAGTGACTGGTGGAGTTTTCTTGTAAGGAAAAGAGAGAGCATGAATGCGGCAAAGAAGGAGTAGAAGGATATGCTGATAAACTGTCTGGTTATCCTCTTTCGGCTCTCAAGGTGTATCTCATCAAATGGTTCTGAATACTCCGGAGGGAGAAATTTGCCCTCCATCGCCTCTTCCTGAACGAACATGTCTTTCAGTTCCTTATTAAGAGAGAGCATCAGTGGGACGAGCAGAAAGATACTGAAGACCAGGAAGGCCAGAAAAAACCTATAGACTATTTTTGTCCTGAACATAAAATAAAAAATAAGTAATTAAGTAATTAAGTTATTAAGTTATTAGGTTAATTGGTTGTCAGGTTGAGTGGTTGGTTATTTATACTCAACCCAAGCCCTGTCATTAACGTATCAATTATGTATTTTCTTCATCAGTTTCCTTCATAGATCAAATGGTGATTATATAGTATGTCATATAGAGCGCAAGGAGTGTAAGTGTCATGGAGAGAAATGTTATAAACACCGGTTTGAGCCCTGCTTCAGATATGGAGTTGAAATCAACCTGCATCCCTATGGCGGCAAGTGCGGTGGAGAGGAAAAGCCGGCTGATCGGTGCCGAATATGCCGGAATTTTACCCATATTTAGGAGGTTTACGCAAACCGCAAGTATCAAAAACACGATGACAAACCAGGGGATGTAAACCCCCCTCTTTCCCTCTCTTGAGAGTACAATTGCGACGGTGGTTACAACCGCAAGCATAGATATCCTTATCAGTTTGTACTTGACTGCCATATTGGCACAGTCGGCTCCACAGTTACCTGCTGCCACCTTTACCTGACCGAGCATGGGAAGGGTGGTGCCGGATAGGAAGGCATATTCCACTGTGTTTAGCCCCATCAGGTCAGAAAGTGCAGGATACAGAATCATGGCAAGCATGCCATAAATCATTACAGTTAGCAGTGAGGTGGATGTGTCTTCACCCCTTGCCTTTATAAGTGGCGAGATTATCGCAATAGCGGAGGCGCCACAGGTTGACATCCCCGTAGCAAGAAGGATGGAAGTCTTTTTGTCCAGGTTAAAAAACTGTGTCAGGAGATATATGCTTCCAAATATCATAGAGTATGTGGCTAATACAGGGAGTATTATCCTCGTATCGGGTTTTCCAATATGCAACTGAAGCCCGTAGAGGGCTATCCCGAGAGGCAGGAATATCCTGATTATCAGGCCTGCACCCTCATTAAGTGAAGTTCTTTCCTCAAGGAGATTTGAAAAAAGCATCCCCAGGATAATGGAGATGGCAAGTGCCTCAAAAGAAGGATGTAGGTAAGAGAGACTCGTGGCTATTATTGCTATGGAGATTGGTGATATTAACCCTATAAGCCTGCCTGACATACACGGAATAATATCAGAACAGGCCCTCTTTTCTCAAGACATTTTAATCATTCCCACAGGGTTGGGAGAGAGCCGTTTGTAGCCCTTTTCCTGTGCCACCACATCAAGAGGAGTGCTGAGTATATCGAGTAACTCAGGGGGATACTCTGCAAGTAGTTCCATGGGAAATCCCTTTAAATAGGATTTGCAGGACCTACAGGCATATATCTTCATATCGTCCTCACCCTCAAGACTCAGGATGAGCACCTCCTGTGGGTTTTCACTACCACAATTGGGGCAACCGGTTCTCCGCCAGGGGCCTCTTGTGCCACAGTAACTACAGTGAAACCTCCTTTTCTCCTCCTTTTCAAGAAAGGAGATCACCGGAAGACCATTGCAGGTGGGGCAACGTCCCTCCTCCCAGAACACCCCGTCAAGGTTTAGTTTTGCCTTTTCCGATCTCAAGAGTGGTCTTGAAAGGAGGAATAAAAGCACTTCCTGTTCTTCTCTACCGAATGGAAGAGATGGTATGTATGCACTGCCTGAGGGTACCTCTCTGAATGGGAGGTTTCCACCGGTAAGGAGGCTCTTCAGATCAGCAAGGTCACTTTCGTCAAGTTTGAAGGAGCGACCTATGGGGATGAGTATTTCATCGGCAAGGTGCTCTTCTACCGAAACATGCGTGTCAAATTCGTTATCAGGGATAGGAACCGTAATCTCTTCCAGGGTTCTGAGGGTGTTATACAGTTCAAGTATCTCTTTCAGATAGGGTCTTTCTTTTGCCAGTTCTTCCACCTGTAGTGTGTCCATATTTACGGCACCTCCGGGATTTTTATTTTTGTAATCTTTCCTGAGAGTGACCTTTCAAGAAAGGCCTTTAATGCCCTTTTTTCTTCACCGGTCAGGTTGAGTGGTCTGATCAGTCTGGTCTTGTTTTTTGAATCTCCCCCACCACGATTGAAGAACTCAATTACTTCATCAAGCGTCTTGAACACACCGTTATGCATATACGGTGCTGTAAGGGCTATCTCCCTCAAAGATGGTGTCTTGAATGCCTTCCAGTCCTTTTCGTCCTTGGTTACTATATATCGTCCGGGGTCTTCTGTTATTCGCTCGAAGTTTTCAAAGCCTGAGACCTTTGCAACGAACCTCCGTGTTGCAGCCACCCTGGGGTCATCCTGGACGGATGGGTTTTCAGGAACCCCTATGTTGTAAAACATTTCGTCGGTGAGGTTTGGGCCGTTATGACATAAAATGCACCTTGCCTTGCCTTCAAACAGTTTGAGCCCCATCAATTCTTCGCTGGTTAGGGCATTTCGATCACCTTTCAGATACCGGTCAAGTGGAGAATCATAGGAGACTATCGTCCTTTCAAAGGCGGATATTGCGGATACTACCCGTTCCCTGGTTATTTCTCCACCAAAGACCCGGCTGAAGGCGTCCCTGTAGGCAGGGATCTCCTTTAACTCCTCCTCAAGGAAGTCAAGGTTCTGGTTCATCTCAAAGGCGCTCATTATGGGGAAGAGCGCCTGTTCTTCAAGTGTGGCAGCACGACCATCCCAGAAGAAGTGTTTGCCATATCTTACGTTTATGATTGTGGGTGTGTTTCTCCAGTGCCTGGTGGTTGGATAACTCAGGGAGATTGCCAGAGCGTCGGTAAAACCGGTTTCAGGGTTGTGGCATGTGGCACAACTCATGGTGCCGTCTCCGGAGAGCCTCCTGTCAAAAAAGAGTTTTTTGCCCAGTTCTATCTTTTCCCTTTCTATGGGGTCTTTGGGTGCAGGGGGTGGAGGTGGAAGTGGTTCAAGTCTGGTTTTTCTCTGGCCTTTCTTCTCAAGTTCAGCATCAATTACCTGCTTGAAACTCTCAAAAGGGCGGTTGCCAAGTAGTTTTATCCCATTGATAAAAAAGGCGGGTGTATTGTAAAGGTCAAGTTTTTTGGCAAGGGCCAGATCCCTTTTTATCTCATTTAGATGGGCCATTTTGTCGAGGTCTCTTTTGAACCTCTTTAGATCGAGTTTCAACTGCTCAGCATATTTGATAAGGCTTTCCCTGTCAAGCCTCGGTGAATGTTCGTGTAGGAGCCAGTGCATCTCCCAGAACTTCCCCTGATCTCTTGCCGCAAGGGATGCCTCAGCCGCAATAAAGGAAAAATCCCTGTATTTGTAGGGAAGATTTTTAATGACAAGTCTTACATTATTGCCATAGGTTTGCAGTATCTTTTTGACGGCCGGACCGACCCCCATGCAATGGGGTCATTGATAATCCAGAAATTCAATAATTGTTACGGGCGCATCCTGAGGGCCAAGTGTTGGGGAGTCTCCAACGGGGACATTGTAGCGTTTGGGCCCACTGGCAATAGAAGGTGAGGGGATGAGTAAAAACAGTAAAATGAGTACATAAAATATAGATGGCATTGTGACTTTTTCCCATTTCTTTAACATCTGCCCTGCCTTTCTGGTACTATTGTTGGTAATTGAGGGGAAGGGGGTGTCTCCCCCCCTTCCCTCTGTTTTGGTTTTCAGTCAATTCCCAGGCTCTTTGCCCATTTGCCATGGTGCTTTTTCGCCCATGCCTTTGTGACTGTGCCTTTGGTCATCACCCTGAAGGTGCCGGGGTTTGCGGCGGTGCCGAGGTAGATATGAAGCGGAACGGTAAAGGCAAAGACCACATAGGCAAGGTTATGCAGGAAGTGTCCGAACAGTATCATGCCTCTTGATGAGGGGCTGAGCCAGAGAATATACCCGGAGACCGATATGGCGATACCACCAATCACCACGATGAAGAGGTAGAATATCTTCTGTCCTGCATTCATCTTCCCCTGCGGAGGTGGCTCGGCAGTCTTCGAGAAGTAGCCACCAAGAGAGGATATCCAGCCTGAGTCTTCTTTTGTGAACCGTAGTGCTTCACCCAAGTAACTGCCAAGAGAGAGAACCAGAGATATGGAGAATATCACACCAGCCCACTTGTGGATATCTGAGGCGATTTGGACACCTCCGAACACCTTGTTTATCCAGGCAAGCGAATGGTAAAGAAACCCAAGACCGGTAAAGAACAGGATCAGGAAACTTATCGCCATTACCCAGTGATTGAACCTCTCAAACCCTGTTGTTTTCTGTACAAGATCCTGTCTCATTATTCATCACCCCCTTCATCCACCTCTTTTGGGCCCACAGTCACATAGTGTGTGGCTGCGGCTGCCACTGCGCCCCCAAGACCGATAAGGGCAAGTGGTTTAAGAATATTCTTCCACAGTGCGATAGTGGGTGAGAAAGATGGCCTCTCCGGCATCCCGTAGAGTTTTGGCCCTTCTTTCAGGGCGTAGAGGACACCAAGGCCACCAAGGTCTTTTTCACCATAGATCGCATCGTAACCCGCCGCCTTAGCCTGTTTTATCAGGTCTTCTCTGTCACCATAGGATATGGCACCTGTTGGGCAGGTCTTGGCACAGGCAGGAGGAAGCCCGTTTGCTATACGGTCTGAGCAGAGGTGGCATTTCGAGATCCTGTCGTTGTCGTCGTATCGGGGTATGTTGAATGGACATCCTGCCACACAGAACCGGCAACCAATGCAGCGAGATTTGTTAAAGGCCACGGCGCCTTCCGGGGTTCTGAATAGTGCCCCCGGAGCCGGGCATACCCGCATACAACCTGCGTCGGTGCAATGCATACACCTCTGGCTTATGAAGAGCCATTTGAGACCGTCAGCGGTTGGTGCCTCGACAAACCTGATCCTGTTGTACAGATTGGGGGTGAGATCGGGTGGATTTTCATAGGTGCCCCGATTCTTTGTGCGCTCACCAGGTAGTTTGTTCCACTCTTTGCAAGCGGTCTGGCACCCCCTGCATCCTATACATAGTTCTGGAGTTATCAGGAGTCCCTTCTTTCTGGAAGGGACATCAACACCGCTAAGTTTTCTCTTATCCATCTTTTCCAATGCCATCAGATCACCCCCTTATGCCTTTTCCACATTGACCATAAAGGCCTTCGTTTCAGGAATCATGGTATTAGCGTCCCCAACTGTAGGTGTAAGCAGATTGGATGAGTCTCCGCCGCTTCCGTCTTCAGGATACTGCCAGCCAAAACACCAGGGGAGGCCGACCTGATGTACCGTAGTGTTCATTACCTTGAAGGGTTTGAACCTGTTTGTGACAATGGCTATCGCCCATATCTTCCCCCTTGCAGAGGAGACGATAACCTTGTCCCCAGGGCTTATCCCCTTCTCTTTTGCAAGTTCGTGACTCAGTTCCACGAATATTTGTGGTTGCATCTCAAGTTGCCAGGGCAGGTGCCTTGTGAGCACACCGGTCTGCCAGTGCTCGGTAACCCTGTAAGTGGTGGCCACATAGGGGTAACGGGTGTCACAGGTGGCGAACACATCTTCAGGGAGGCCACCCTTTTCCTTTGGCCTTTCGTGCCCACCTTCAACCTCGTAGAACAGTTTCACCGTGGGGTTTACCCGGTGTTTCTTGGAGAGTGGGTTTTCCTGGATGGGGCACTCCAGTGGCTCGTAATGTTCCGGGAACGGGCCGTCCGCCCTTCCTGGGCCGAAGATGTGAGCCACACCTGAGGGTTTCATGATGAAGGCAAGTTTAGTCTTTTCCTTGTTCACAAGAGGTGGCCAGCCACCATCGGGGACATCACCAACCCATTTCTTGCCGTTCCAGTAGATGACGGGGCGTTTCGGGTTTCTCGGCCTGCCGTACTCATCCACAGAGGCACGGTTGTAGATAATCCTCCTGTTTACAGGCCAGCACCACGACCACTCAGGATATAGACCCAGCCCTGTGGGGTCTTTCTTTGAGCGACGAGCCATCATGTTGCCCTTTTCGTTATAAGACTGACAGTAGAGCCAGTTACCAGATGAGGTTGAACCGTCTGCCTGGAGGTAGGCAAAACTCGGCACAAGGGTTCCCTTCTTAAAGAGTTTGCCCTTTACCACCTTATCTTCCATGAAGTAACCGTTAATCTCCTTGGCAATCAGGTGGGTGTCTATCTTGGTGACCTTGCCTTCGGGGTTTTTGGGGCCATAGTCCCATGAAAGTTTAACCACCGGATCAGGATAGGCACCACCCTCTTTCTCGTAGAGTTTTTTGACTCTCCAGAACAGTTCGTTTATTATCTCTGAGTCCGGCAGTGCCTCGCCCGGCGGGTCAACCGCCTTGTAACGCCACTGTGCCCACCGGCCGGAGTTGGTTATGGAGCCCTCTTTTTCGCAGGATGCTGCACATGGTAACTGGAAAACCTCCGTCTTGATCTCCTCGGGGTTCATGCCAGGGCCTTTCCAGAATGAGCCGGTTTCGTTGTCAAACAGGTTTACATTGACCATCCAGTCCAGTTTGGCAAGTGCCTTTCTGACCTTTCCGGCATTGGTTCCAGAACATGCGGGGTTTTGTCCCCACGCAAAGAAGCCCTTGAACTTACCCTTGAACATCTCGTGGAAGAGCATTATCCAGGATGCGTTCTGGCCATCATCCAGTTTCGGCAGGTACTGATACCCGAAATCATTGTCCTTAGTGGCGGCATCACCGTAGTGTGCCTTGAGAAGGCTTACCGAGTATTTCGGGTAATTCGACCACCAGTTAGCACTGTTTGGCTCCTTTGTCTTCGGGGTGTAGTGGTCGTTGTAGGTCTTTAGATCCACATCGGATGCCCTTGGAGTTTTGAGATAACCGGGCAGGATGTGGAATAGAAGACAGTGGTCCGTCGAGCCCTGCACATTTGATTCGCCCCTCAGGGCGTTGACACCGCCTCCGGAGACGCCGATATTTCCAAGCAACAACTGGATCATCGCCATTGCCCTGATGATCTGGGTGCCAACGGTGTGCTGTGTCCAGCCCATTGCATACATGATGGTTGCAGAACGGTCAGGCCTTCCCGTTGAGGCATAGGTCTTATAGACCTGTAGTATCTTCTCCTTCGGTGTGCCGGTTATTTTCTCTACCATCTCAAGGGTATATCTGGATGTGTGCTTTTTCAGGAGTTGAAAGACGGTAAAGGGGTCTGTGAGAGTCATATCCTTTTTGATCACACCGTTTGCATCCTTCTGAAATGCCCATGCCTTCTTGTCGTACTTCCGTTTTTTGGGATCGTAACCGGAGAAAACACCATCCAGATCACCAGGCATCTTGAAGTTTTCGTTTACGAGAAACGGTGCATTTGTGTAGTGCTTGATGTAGAACTCGTCGTAGAGTTTGTTGTCAATGATGTACTTTATCATCCCGTTCAGGAAGGCGATGTCTGCACCGGATCTGATTGGGGCATAGATGTCTGCACGGGCAGAGGTCCTTGTGAATCGAGGATCAACACTTATTAATGTGGCACCCCGTTTCTTTGCCTCCATCACCCACTTAAAACTGATGGGATGGTTTTCTGCCGCATTTGAGCCCATTACCATTATGACATCGGCATTTCTGATGTCAATCCAGTGGTTGGTCATTGCGCCTCTTCCGAACGACTCTGCCAGAGCCGCTACTGTGGCAGAGTGTCATATCCGTGCCTGGTGCTCTATGTACACCAGGCCGAGGCTCCTGAGCCATTTCTGGAAGATGTAGCACTCCTCATTGTCCAGTGCGGCACTCCCAACCGATGCAATGCCGTCACACCGGTTTACGACCTGACCCTTGGAATTCTTTACAACAAAGGTCTCATCACGGGTCTTCTTAATCCTCTTCGCAATCTCATCGAGCGCCCAGTCCCATTCGACCTCTTTCCATTCCTTGGCACCAGGGGCTCTGTACCTCGGCTTTGTGAGCCTCTTGGGGTTGTTCACTATCTGGTAAAGGGCAGCCCCTTTTGAACAGAGTGCTCCTTCATTAATAGGATGGTCTGGGTCGCCTTCGGTGTTGATTACCTTGCCGTTTTGTGTGTGCACGATTATCCCACACCCAACGGCACAGAATGGACAGATTGTGGTGGTCTCTTTTGCATACCGGATTGGGAGTCTGCTTGCGTAGGACTTTACAGGTTGAAGATTTGCCCCAAGGGTTCCGAGGATGGCAGAACCTCCGGCAATCTTCAGAAAACCTCTTCGAGAAACATTCATAAACACTCCCCCTTTGGAGTTTCCCTGAGGTTCAGGGTTTTGGGTTAACAGTCAAAACACTTCCAACGTAATGTCTCAAACCGGTTTTCCCGAATTATCACCTCCCTTTCAAAAGAGGATTTGGTAAATGTATATGTCTATAAAAATTTTTGATAGATATATCATACTCCTGACCGTCTGATATGTCAAGAGGTTTTTTCGTTTGCAGAACCCGTAAGGCAAATCGATTACTGTTAAATGATAAGGGGGAAATTGGCCATGTAAAAAACCATTTCCCAATATACCAATACACTAATACACTAATACACTAATACACCAATATACCAATATACCAATCC